>NZ_JBHVWT010000032.1:0-71413 GCF_042882135.1 Streptomyces sp. NPDC058240 | reverse complement strand
ACTCAACGCCTTCGACATCACCTTCGACGGCCGGCTCTCCGCAGCACGCCAGTAACTCCAACAACCTGAGTTACACCGCTCGTTTGACAGACCCGGCGGATTGGCTGCCGGGTCGCCGAAGGGCCGCTTCAGACCGCGCAAAGGAGACACGAGACCGCCAATGGTCGTCATGTCGGATCATTTGAGCAGTCAGGGAGCAAGGAGAAGTCAATGCAGTTGCGCAACGTCCAGCTCGATGACGTCGATGCATACGTCAGAATGCGGTGCGATCCCGCCATGATGGCCGACCTCGGCGGACCACTGCCACGCGAAGGTATGGAGGACAAAGTCCGACGCGACGTCCACAAGGCAGCGGCAGATCGCGACTGGACCAAGATGATCATCCCTGACCCCGCCGCACCTGAAGTCGTGGCGGGAACGGTGACCATATGGTCTCACGACGCCGAGGACGGGCCCATGTCGGAGATCGGATGGATGGTCCTGCCGGAATTCCAGGGACGCGGACTGGCCAAACTCGCGGTCCGCACCTTGCTCGAACAGGCACGGGACGAGGACCGCTGGGGGCTCGTGCACGCATTTCCGGCAACGAGCAACGGCCCTTCGAACGGCATCTGCCGATCTCTCGGCTTCCAGTTCATCGACGAACGCAATATGACATTCGCGGACCGAGTTCTACAAGCCAACCACTGGGCCATCAACGCCAGCACTGCCCTCACACGAAGGTGACGTCCAGTCACCTGGCTGCCAGGTGACGCGCAAAGCCCACATGAACCGCCCCGACACCTTGCCGACCAAAACGACACCTCACCGACAACCGCCCCGTTGGGATTATTCCCAGCGGGGCATTTCGTCCTCGTTCGTCGGCATCCTCAGTGCCGCACCCGTAGGCATTTTCAGTGTCGCTCAACAGCGCCCTTTCACCCTCCGGGCACCCCAGCACCGGCGGCAGTAAGGGCCCCACCAACCCGCACAGGGTGACCGCACCTCCGCCATCAGCCACTCTTCATGCCCAGCAGAATCACTGAGCGGCCATGTAGGACACGGTCTAAGTGGGTTCCGCCAAGGCGACTGAACCTACCGCCGGACGTTCGTCAGGTTCGCTCGATGCGCCCCCTCTACTCCCCTGGCGTGTTGGAGAGGCGGTCCAGCCACTCCGACAACAGGCCCGATTCGGCCAGGGTAAAGGCCGGGCTCGGGGACGTACGGAGCATCGCGCCCAGGCGGGCCGCGGTCGCCGGTACCTCTACCTCACCACCGTCGGCCGCCCCTGCGTCTGCGTCTGCGTCTGCGCCCGAGTCCGAGGCTGCGCCTGCACCGGCAGCCGCCCCCATCACCTCCGGTGTGAAGACCACCGCGTGCACCGCATCCCGTACCCGGCGCGACACCGTCTTGTCGGTGAAGGTCACCGGGCGGGAGACCAGCATCAGGGCCACGCCGACGTTGGCAGACATGATGATCTGGGCGGCGAGTTCCGGTGTCAGGCGCAACTTTCCCCGTTCGGCGGCGCGTTGGAGGTCGGACGTGAGGATCTGGTGGGACTCGAGGGCCGCGGCCGGCGGGGTGCGCATCGCCGGGGAGTTCATGAGGCGGTAGAGGTTCGGGTTCTGGAGGGCGAACTCCGTGTGGGTGTCCCAGCCGTCGCGCAGGTCCTGGACGGGGTCCGTGCCGGGGCGGCGTACACGCTTCGTCGCAAGGTACTTCTCCCAGCCGCTGTCGACGACCGCCGACAGCAGGCCCTCCTTGTCGCCGAAGTGGCGGTAGAGCGCGGGAGCACCGACTTCGGCCGCCTCGCACACAGCCCTGGTCGAGACATCCCCGTTCGGGGATTCCGCGACCAGAACGGCCGCCACTTCGAGAATGCGCGCTTTCGTACTCACGGTAGCGACGCTACCCGAGGTCACACGGACACCTTGTGCGGGGCCAGGAGGTCGTCGAGGCCGACGCGGGTGAGGAACTCGGCGCGGATGCGGTCCGCGACTCGGCTGACCTCCTCTGAGCCGTCGTTCGCCGGGTCTATGTGGACCCGGAACGGCCGCTCACCGTGCGGAGTGCCTACGACCTCGACGATCGCGTCGGCGACGAGCGACGCGTCCGCGTCGGCCGGGGCGAGGGCGGCGAGGCGCTCGCCGACCTGGTCCATTAGCGCGCCGTACCGTTCCTCGTACGCCGGGAGCACCGTCCGCTCGGAGGGGCGACCGCCCGTGGCGAAGTGGTCGGTGCCGGAGGTGAAGGCGCCCGGCACCACGATGGTCGTCTCGATGTCGAAGCGGGCCAGTTCGGCGGCGTACGACACCGCGAGTGCGTCCATGGCGGCCTTGGCTGCGAAGTACGGCGCCAGGTAGGGCGGGGTGCCGCCCCTGCTGGAGGTGGAGCCGACCCACAGGACGAGGCCGTGCTGCTGGGCGCGAAGGTGCGGCAGTGCGGCGCGGTTGACGCGCTGGGTGCCGAGCACGTTCGTGTCGTACACCGCGGCCAGTTCCTCAGGCGTGAAGGCCTCGGTCGGGCCGGTCACCATGTGTCCCGCGTTGTGGACGACCACGTCCAGGGCGCCCGCCTCCGCGAGGACCGTGGCGATGGCCGCGTCGGCCGACTCCTGGGAGAGGACGTCCAGCTCGACCGTGCGCAGATCCACCTGGTGCTCGGCGGCGTACGCCTTCGCCTCGGCGACCCGCTGCGCATTGCGGCCGGTGGTGTTACGCACCGCGGCGTAAACCGTGTGCCCAGCGAGGGCGAGCGCGCGGGCGGAGAGGGCACCGAAGCCGGAACCGGCGCCGGTGATGAGGATCGCCTTGCTCATGACGGAACTCCAAGAGGGAGGAGAGAGGAAGGAGGAGGGAGGAGGGAGGAGTCTGCCGGGAATTACGCGATGCCGCCGTTGGCCCGGACCACTTGGCCGTTGACCCAGCGACCGGCCGGTCCGGCGAGGAAGGCGACGACCCCGGAGATGTCCTCGGGCGTGCCGAGGCGCTCTAGCGGCGGCTGGGCGGCCATCCGCGCGATGGTTTCTTCGTCCTTGCCGTCCAGGAACAGGGCGGTGGCAGTCGGGCCGGGGGCCACGGCATTGACGGTGATGTCCCGGCCGCGCATCTCGCGGGCCAGGATCAGGGTCATGGCCTCGACGGCGCCCTTGGTGGCGGCGTACGCGCTGTAGCCGGGGATGGCGAGGGCCAGCACGGAGCTGGAGAAGTTGATGATCGCGCCGCCCGCGCGCAGCCGGCGTGCGGCCTGCTGGGCGACGACGAATGTGCCGCGGATGTTGGTGCGGTGCATCCGGTCGAGGGCGTCGAGGTCGAGGTCGACCAGCGGGGCCAGGGTCATGACGCCCGCCGCGTGCACGACGACGTCGACTCCGCCATATGTGGCCTCGGCGGCGTCGTAGAGGGCCGCCACCTCGGCTTCGTCGGCCACGTCGGCACGGACGGCGATCGCCTGCCCGCCCACCTCGGTGATCGCGCCGACGGCCTTGTCGGCCTCGGACTGGTTGCCCGCGTAGTTCACGACGACAGCGAATCCTTCGGCGGCAAGCCGCTCGGCGGTCTCGCGGCCGATTCCACGCGATCCTCCGGTGACGATCGCGACGCGGGTGGAAGCGCTGCTAATGGTGGAAGCGGTGGAGGTGCTGGGCTGCTCGCTCATGGCGGTGCTCCTTGTTTCAGCTGGGGTAGCGATGCTTCACCCCCCGGAAGCAACGCTAACATCAATCCGTTAGCGGCGATACCATACGCTTCGGCGTACACCGCCCGGATACTGCGCCGCCAGATGCTCGCCGAGGTCCTCCCGGCGGTGCCGGTGTAGTGGCGCTGGTACCGGCGGTGTGCGGCAGGGTCTGCGCGAGGCTCGGGGCGAAAGGGCATCGGCGGGCGTCCTGTCCGTGCAGTCGGGTCCGCTAGGTCGTGTCTTCAAATGTCACGCCCACATCAGGAGTGATGCGAGGGTGATGGCTGCCTGGTAGGACTTCAGCCGGTTGAAGCAGCGTTCCACGACGTTGCGCCGCTTGTAGAGCTGTGTGTCGAAGGCCGGCGGGGGCGCGCGCCGCTACAACGGTGCCGCCTTGGACCCCTACCGAGGTCTGCTCAGCGGCGAGCGGTACGGCAAGTGGCCGATCGCGGTGAACCCGGACGACATCAGCTCGGTCTACTTCCGCGATCCCGCCGACCGCAGGTGGCATGCGCTGGCCTGGGAGCACGCGCCGGGGCGGGAGATGCCGGTGAGCGAGGAGGCACTTGAATTCGCTCGCCGCTTGGCCGCGGCCCGTGACCGGTTTCACCGTCTGGGAACCACCACCGGGGATGTCCTGACCTCGGTCGGGTTGCTGCACCGCGGCCCGTCCGGGCCGGTGGACTCGGGCATTCTCGGCCGTCTGGTCACCCTCCTTGATGCGGACCAGGCGGCGGCCCTCGCCTGGACCGCCGGCGCCACTCAGGCGCAGGTGCACGCCATGACCTTGGCCCGTTACGACCGGCGGGTCCACGTGGTCGACCCCCAGCGGCGCCGGGTCGAGGCGAGGTATGTCTGGGGACAGGCGCGCGGTTCCCGCTACTGCCCGGCCTGCCTGGCCGAGAGCGGCGGCAGATGGCTGCTGAGCTGGAGGCTCGGCTGGTCCTTCGCCTGCCTCGACCACCACCTGCTGCTGGTCGACGCCTGCCCGCGCTGCCGCCGCACGCCGCGCCACTTCCCGGCGACCACCCGGCACGCGCTCGGTCCGGGCAGCTGCCACAGCCCGGCGGAGGGCGATCCGCAGCGCGCGCGTTGCGGCCAGCCGTTCGAGGAGGTTCCCGCTGTCGAACTCACCGCACGGGGGGCCACGATTGAAGCCCAGGAGCTCATCGAGAAGGCGATCTCGTCCGGGCAGGCCGACTTCGGTGTCCACCAGGACAATCCCCAGCCCAGTCTTGCGCTGTTCGGTGATCTTCGGGCGCTGGCCTCGATCCTCCTGCGCCGCGTCCCTGAACGGCTGACAGGATTCGTCCCGCCGGAGATCCTGGCGTTGCATCAGCAGCCCTTGCCGCAGAGGCGTGGTCCTTCGACGCCGCCGAGGTCACCAGCCCGGGCCGTCTGGCCCCACAGCGGGCCGCGACGGTCGCCCTCGCCGTCAGCGCGGCCCTGCACATCCTCGAGCAAGGCGATGCCCACCGGGCCGGAGCCGCCCTTCGCCACCTGACCAGCGACGCCGACGGCAATGTTCCGCTCAAGGTCGCGGACCGGTGGCGCCACACCAGCCCGATATTCGACGCGATCCACCTCGCGACGCTGGCACCGCGCTTCAAGCACACTGACCAGCTGCGTTACCGAACCGCGGACCGGCTGCCACGCAGGCCGGGCCCCACTGCGGCAAAGCGGGTCACCGAGCGGGCTGGCAAGACCCCGACGCAGCTCTGGCCGGCCTGGTCCGGGCGGCTGAGTCCCCTGACCGGGACCCTCTTGCGCACGATCCGCCCGGCCCTCTCGTGTTACCTCGTGCTCATCGGCGGCGCGGGAGACTTCACCACAGCGGCCCGGCTCCTTCAAGCGCCCGCGGAAGTCAGGCTGGGCCCCCACATGGCGTCCCGGCTCACGAAGCAGGGGCACTGGAAGGCGATCAGTCCTGGCCTGTCCGTGCTGGCGGACTATCTCGACCAGGAGGGATCACCGATCGACTACGAGCGCCGCCGCGCGATCGACTACCGGGACCTGCTGCCCTTGGACACCTGGGGGCAGCTCTGCCGGGACATCGGATTCGACGCCGGCGGCGTGCGGCGGCACCAGTTCGCCCGAGCGCTGGGTTCGAACGGGTCAGCGGACTCCCGGCAACCCTCGCCCCGACCACCTACGCGCCCAGCACCTGGGAACTGCGGACCATGCTGCGGACCTTTGAAACGGATCTCACCCCCGCGCTGGTGAGTCAACTCGAAGGACACGCAGGCGAGTTCCTCACCCGCAAGGGAATCCACGGCGAACCGCCGTCCTGGCAGCCTCCGACGGACATCATCCGCGATCTCGAGTTGCCCGGGTGCGACCTGCGGGACATCGACCTCGACCTCCTGCACCGGCTCATCAGGGACGAATTCCTGACTACAGCCCAAGCCGCCCGCCGCCTGGGCGTCAGTCATGACGCTGTCCGGTTCGTCCTGCAAGAGCAGCCGGCCCCTCCCGGGGAAAGGAAGAGCGCGAAGTGGGAAAGAGGAGCGACCCTTCGCCGGGCTCGTGTGGCCCTCCCCAGGGACAAGTTCGCGGGCTTCTTCCTCGACGAGTACCGCTCGTTGAAGTGGATTGCGGAGCACGCCGACGTGACTGTCGACGCCATCGTGGTCCTGGCCCGCGACTACGAACGAAGCGCGACGGGAAAGCGACCCGCTGGCGCCAGATCGACCTCGACTGGCTCCGCGCTCAGCGGGCCGCCGGACGCTCTTGCAGCGACATCGCCAAGGAGACGGGGTTCTCCGCCGGGATGATCAGTTACCTGGCCCGGCGGCACGATCTGCCCGGCCGACACCCCGGTGGAGGCGGCAGCCTTTCGGGGAGATGACGCTCCATCAATAGGTCATGCTGGGGAGGCCCTCGGGGTTGGCCGGCTCTGCCTTGCCCGCCGGGTCGAATCGGCGCCAACCCGTCTCGCCTGTGGTCCTCAGCTGCGGCGACGTAAACACGCCGGAGTGTTGGCCGCACTTCCAGTCCACCTTGAAGCGCCAGGTGATGTCCCACGACCGGGTCCGCGCCACCAGCGTGAACAGCCCCTTCTCGCCGCGCGGTAGTGTTCCGAGCGACCGGACGTCGAGATCTGAGCCGTCAGCGGTCCGGACGGTCGGCGGATCCTCATCGAGGTCGACATCGAAGTGCACAGCAAGCGGGCCCGGCCGGCAGAGCATCGAGTCGGCGATCGTCATCGGTTTCCGGGCCTCGACCACAGTCCGCAGTGCCACGATGGCGACCTCGCTGTGCTGCGGTGCCTCGATGATCACTTCTACGGCGTGTGTGCGTGCCGGAATGACCTCCGGAGCCGGCCCCGTCCGGGTGCCCGGGGCCTTCGTCAACGCGGATGCGAACCTTGACGTCATCTTGCACGTGACCGGTGATGTCTCGGACGCTCTCCACTCTGCGACGGGCAGGCGTATCGGCCCACCGAACGTGTGAATGGCTCCGATGGGAGCGATCACGTCCCGATCACCCAGTCCACCACTCTTCATCCCGCGTTGGACCTCTATCACGCTGGGCATGCGCTGGTCGGCCTTCTGGTACTCCGGCGATCCCGGGGAAGCCAGTTCCAGGACCAGACAGCTCAACTCATGGGCCCGGTCGTACTCGGCCGACAGACGCGAGTCTCCGTACCGCACCCAGTGACAGTCCGCCAGGTCGTTCATCAGCTTTGGCCGGGACGGATGCGAGGCGGGAATCCGCTTCAGGCACCATTCGCCGAAGTCGATGGCCTCGTCGAAGTGGCTCATGTCCTGGTCCCGGGTGTACTCCCAGTGGATGATCCAGAGGATCGTGCCTGCCACAGCACTCAGTCGGTCGTCCGCACCGCCCTCCTGTTCCTCCAGGGCGCGAAGTTGGCCGAGCCGTTCGAGCGCTTCGCGCCGCAGGCTGTCGTCCGGGGCCTCGTAGTGGACTTGGAGCAGGGCCAGGGCGAGCTCGGCCAGGTCGCCGACGGAAGCGGCGCCGACCTGGTCTGCGAGCCTTCGCCAGTAGATGATCCCTTTTCGGATCAGGTCGGGATTCCTCTGCCGCGAACCGAGTGTGTGCCAGCCATCCGCCGCGGCCCGCAGCACGAACGCCGGTGCCGGGCCTTCGTCGTACCAGACCGCGGCCTGCTCGGCGGCCTCCGCCATGGCGAGGATGTCCGGTTCAGCCTGGGTGATCTGCGCCTTCCAGCTCGAGGCGATCGAGAGTTCCTGAAGGACGATGGCTTGCTCGCCCAGGCGGGCGAGGAGCTGCCGGTTCAGGGCGATGAACCAGTCTGCGTCCGCGAGCACGGTGGGATCGAGGGCGCCGTGCACCGTCCGGAGGACCAGGTCTGTGCGTCCTCGGAACTCCTCACTTCCGTCGGTGGACCTGGACCGAAGGAACGCTTCGATCATCAGACGGTAGGCGTCGGCGAGTGCCTCGCGGCCACTGAGCCGCTTATGGATGGCGAGGTCGAACGCGGCTATCTCAGACAGGTACGCGGGGACTGCCGAAGGGTCTTCCCGGGCAGCGAGGTCGAGCGCCTGGCGTAGGCAGTGATCCGCTGTGTCACCGTCATCTTCCGAGCCCTCCCGCCGGTACCTCTCGGCGGCCTCGATCCCCGTGCGGAGAAGCTCCGTGAGATCCGGTCCCTTTTCGCGTTCCAGCTCGGGAGGCAACGGCGTCACGCTCCCCGGGGAAGGCCGGCGGTCCGGAAGGGCTCACTGTCAACGCCGGCCGCGCCGATGACCGTCTCGCCGGCGCTTCCGTCCGGCCCGATCCAGTGCAATGTGAGGCGCCATTGCACGTCATGGCCGACGGTGTAGGCGCGGATCGACAGGACCTCGGGATCGGTCGACGTGATCTTGAACGGGAAGTCCCAGGCCCCACTTGGTTCGAGCCTCGGCCGCCTCTTGTCCAGCCGCAGGTCGAAGGGGCGGACGTCGAGCACACCTTGGCGCGGCATCCGCGCTGCACCAGGGGCGATCACCTGGCGGGACACTATCTCCGGGATCGCGTTTGACAGCACCACCGCCCCGGTCGATGAGGTCTGCACAGTGACCCGCACGACGTGGCCGCTCTCCGGCACCAGATCGGTTGTTCCCCGTTCAAGGTCGGGGAGCACGATGTAGTCGGTCGCCACCGTCTCGACGGACGCGGTCAACAGCGCAGGCGCGCGCCGCACCTGATCCGCCACCTTCACCAGTAGATTCGTCGCAACCGTGGTCCCGGCGGCCACGACTACTCCGCCTGCCCACACCGCGACGCTGCTCGTCGTCAGCACCGCTGTGGCGACCACCGCTAAGCCCGCGCCGATGCCCCCCGCGCGCACCAGATTCTGACGCCGCATCATCGACGAACCCAACATCGCCTCCCCCGTCCCCTGGACATGACGCATCATGACACCAGCTGTCATGGCGGGCTACCAGTCGCACAAACAGCTGTTGTCTTTGGCCAGCCACAGCGGTCAACTGAACTGGGGATCCGCAAGCAGCACTACGCGATCGGCCAAGGGGGTCGAACCCGAGCACTGGATGGCCCCAGTCCCCTTCGGCCGTCAGGACCACTGGTTTGTCCAACTTGCGCCCGATCGTGCTCAAGAATCCACACAGGATGTCCACCCCTGCCTGGCCCTGCAGTTCCCGTAGGTCGACGTCGAGGTCACTCCCGTCAGCAGAGCCCGGCCGGAAGATCGCCAGCACGTCCGGGGTCGGCCAGACCCGCAGGTTGACCGTCTCGGCGCCCGGTGGGCATGTCAGCACCTCCGCGGTCGTCGGCAACGACCTCACGACGCCCCCTCCAAGTACTCCCACCTTCACCCGCTCGGCCGCACCAGATCGAATACTGCCTGCCAGTCCTCGACCGAGGTCCCGGCCACGAACACATCGGGCAGAGCACTCATCAGGTCAGGGTCGAAGAAGTTCTTGACGTTGTCCCACAGCAGATCCGGCATCCCGCCGTGCTGCCCGTTCGCGCGCTCTGATCGCAGGCCGATTTTCGCGAGGAACTGAATGGAAGCGTCCCCAACGCGCTCTGAGCAACCTACTGAGACACTGCCAGGCCCCGCTATAACGAGGCTTGATGGTCTAGTCTGTGGTCGGCTACCTTAGACCACGACACCCCGTTAAGGGATGGTCCCCCAAGGAGGCGCGATGATTCAGATCACTCTGGGCAAGAAGCAGCTTCGCGACCCGAACGGTGACCCCCTCGGGCGATCGCAGATCGGCTGGACGGACGGACTGTCCGGCCGGCAGCTCTTCGAGATTGCCCGCGGCGTGTGGGTGATGCCCGGAGATCGCGTCGAACGAGAACGCTTCGCCGTCGTCAGCGGGGGTGGGATCATCCGCCAGGCCATCGAGATCGACCGAGTTGTCGATGTTCCCGGCGGGCGACGCGCCTTCGAAGGCCGCTTCCTCGGTCCCGGGCACCCGGTTCACGATCTCTATGTCGGTCAGCCCGCCCCCAAAGGCTCTCAGCAGAACCCCATCACCTACTTCAATTCCCCTCTGGACGATCGGGAGTGCAACTGCGGATGCGGTAAGCCGATCAGCCGGGGCGACTTCCTTCCTGGCCACGATCAGCGGGCCATCCACGAGCGGATCGCCCGGGTCGGAACCGTGATGGACTTCATCACCTGGTTCGATCAGACCTGGAACCCGGATCAGCACCAGCGAAGCGAGGCGGCATGAAGAAATGCCACCGAGCTGAGACAGAGCCTCGGGGACATGGCATGAGACACCGGCAGAAGCAGCAGGTAGCCGCGGTGCGAGATGACAAGGGCGGCGGGAACCTATACGACGTCGTCCTCGACGAAGGCGAATAGGGCGAACCCCGGCACGTACTCACCGGAAAAATCACCGAAGGAGCCGCACCCGATGAACAGCACCGAAACCGACACCGCCGTTCCGCAGTGGCCGGTCCCCTCCACCCCGCCCGTCCACGATCCGGCCCTCTTCGCGCAGGCAATGCGGGACATGCGCCTGACCTGGCGCGCCCGCGGTGTCCTCGCCGAACTCGCCACTGGCTACCTCCCGGGACAGGAACCCACGATCAGTGAGCTGGTCTCCCTCACCCGCAATGAGCGCGGGGCCGCCGAGGGACGCGACGCCTACCGCAAGGCGGTCGGCGAGCTGCGCACTGTCGGCTACCTCACGCCCGGCGCCACTTCAGCCTCGGGTGTAGGCGAGCGCCTGGTCGTGGACCTCGCCCCGGCCACCGGCGCCCAGCTGATCCGCAACCGCTACCGCCACAGCGCGCTCACGGACGGGAGCTGACCGGTGGGGGAGATCGAGGACGCGATCGAGCGGGCCGACCGGGAGGCATTCACCCGGGAGCCGCCCAAGACGCTCCAGGGCCGCATCAACTTCCTGATGAAGCAGCTCAAGACGATCAAGGCCGTCGCGGCGGAGCCCGGGGTCAGCCAGCGGTCGGTGGAGCGTTACCGCAGGGGCGAGCGCAAACACCCGCCGAAGGACATCGCAGCGTAGATCGACGGCGCCGTCCGGTCCCGCTGGCAGCCGCAGGTCCGCAAGCGCAAGCGGAAACAGGCCGCCGCCACCGGCGGGATCATCGTGGAGACGAGGGCCCGGTTCGGCTACACCGCGCCGGTCGGCACGACCGACGACGGCCGCTTCCGCCGCCTCACCGTCCACCTCCCCGCGACGTACGCGCAACGCCTGTTCGACGCCCGCGACACGAGAGCCAGCGACCGGGAGATGCGCGGAATCATCGCCGAAGGATTTAAGGAAGTCTATTTCCAGGACGGCGGCGGTCGCGCTATGGGACTGTCGGACGTGGAAATCAACGACATCGACTATTTGGACCTCGACTACTAAATAGGAGCGAAAGAATGGCCGCTGAATTCCCGCTGTGACTGAGCACCCGAGTTGGCCACCGAGTGCTTCGCCTGGCCGCGCTCGCGCTCAGTTCTGCGCCGGTCATGACGTAGCGACCTCCTTGCTCTCTGTAGTTCTCCGGAGGGGTATCGGATGCCTGTCGGCGGTGAACGTGAGTTGTCGGCGATGTGTCGGTGGAGGCTGCGACCTTGGGCGGGTTGGTGCTCCCCATGAGCACGCTGTCCCGAGCGCAAGGAGCCTGTCATCGTGTCTTCCGCATCCCAGAGCCGACCGTGGAACGTACAGTGGCTGCCGTCTGCCGAGGGCAGGATCTTCCTGGTCACCGGAGGTAACGCCGGGATCGGCTACTTCGTCGCGGAGCAGCTCGCCGCCACTGGTGCCGTCGTCGTACTCGGCAGCCGGGACACTGCGAAGGCCGACGCCGCCATGGCCTCGATCCGCTCGCGCGTCTCCGGCGCGCACGTGCGGCACCTTCAACTGGACCTCGCCGACCTGTCATCCCTGAAGACCGCCGTGGACAGGCTGGACCTCGAGCATCTCGACGCGGTCATCTACAACGCAGGGGTCGCGCTCGACGACCCGCCGCGTCGAGAGACCGAGGACGGCCACGAGCTGATGTTCGGCACCAACCACCTCGGCCACTTCGCGCTCACCCAGTGGCTGGCCCCACTGCTGTCCGCAGCGCCGGCAGGCCGCATCGTGACAGTGGGAAGCTTCGCGGCACGGTCCGAGCGACTGGACCTGAGCGATCTGCAGTCGACCAAGGACTATCGGCCCAAGCGCACCTACGGCCGATCGAAGCTGGCGCAGATGTGCTTCGGCTTCGAACTCGATCGCCGCCTGCGCGCAGTCGGCAGCACGGTGCTCAGTGTGGTGGCCCACCCCGGCGGCGCACTGGACTCCCTCACCCCGTCCCGCCCACCGGTACGCGTGACAACCCCCAGCCAACGGCTGCGCGCCTTGCCCGCCGGACTCTTGGTGCAGGGCAAGGACGCCGGGGCATGGCCCGTTGTCCGTGCCGTCCTCGACTCGGAGGTGCAGGGAGGGCAGCTCTGGGGGCCGAGGGTCTTCGGGCTGCGTGGCGCACCACGGCGTGAGCCCGTCCCCTCTCATATGACCGACCCGGCCACCGCCGCCCGCCTCTGGGCGGCCAGCAGTGAGCTGGTCGGCACCGATCCGCACCTCGGCTTCCGATAAGCGTGAAGTTGCACCCAGGGCGGCATCCAGTGGCCAACTGCGGTGCTCAGCCGGGCCAACTGGGACGCTCGGTCACACCCGCTGTGACTGTGCAGCTCGGTTGGCACTTGTGCACTTGAGTTGGCATCAGTGAGCAGTTCAGTTGGCGCGCGGGCTTTCCGGCAGGTGACGGGGTCCCCCTGGCGTGTGGACGCGCTCAGTCACACCCGGCCGCTGGACATGACGTGCAGCAAGTCATTCCGTGCAAGTTGCGGCATTGCAGGTCAGCGCCCTGCCTCGACTTGCCTGAGGCCGGACATCTACGCTCGATGCCCGGGCGGCAGTGATCGCGCCGGACGGGTTCCGAGGGGGGATGTGCGATGCGCGCTGGGTGGATCAGGCTGTGGCAGTGGACGGCGTATGGCGGGATCGGGCTGAGTCTGTATGCGGGCTGGTTGACGTTCGATGACATCCGGGACCGCGCTTCCAGCGAGCGCGACATCAGCGCGGCGTGTGATCGGCTTGTGTCCGCGTCCGCGGTGATGGACCTGCAGGGCGGGATGGTCCGGGCAAAGGGCAGCGACTACGACGAGTTCAGGCTCGATGTGGGCGAGCTGCCCGGTTCCTGCACCGTCTACAAGGTGCCTGGTCCAGGTAGGACCACGGGCCTGTTCACCTTGGCGGTGCGGGGCAGTGACACTTCCGAGCCGTTGCACTGGATCGGTGATGACACCGATCTCGAGCCGTTCCGCGACAGTCGCGGCAGTCAGAAATCCGATGTCACCGCGATCGCCGACCGGCGCCCCGAACCACGACCAATCGGCGATGGCACCCTGGGCCGGTACGGAAACTGGTACACCACCATCCGCGCCGAGTGCGGCCCCGGCAGCCGCGCGACGGCCCCGAAGCTGCTGAACGTTACAGCCCGCGCCGACTACGAGGACATCTCCGCAGCGGACCGTGAGCGCCTCGCCCACATCGCCCGCTCGGCCACCGAAGAGCTCACCGACCGGATCGGCTGCCAGAGCCAGCTGCCCGCCCTGCCTGACCACCAGTTGGCGTCCGTACCGTCTGACCTCCGCCCCGCGCAGGCGACGGACGGTTCATGCCGCTGGTTTGCCCGACACATCGAGGAGCGAGGGCAAGGCCGGCTGCCCGACCGCGCCCTCGCGGCACCTGCGCTGGACGCGACCCCCATCGAAAGCTGCCTTCTAGCGGTCAGCCCCGACCAGGTGGGCCGTATCGCCGACGGCTTGCACGACGACGACCAAGATTACGCACGCAGTGCGCTCACTCACTCGCCGTGGTGGCTGCGCACCGTCTCCTACTTCGGCGCAGAGGCGCGCACGGTGGGATACGACGTCCGTGGCGGCGAGGACAAGATCATCACAGCGGGAACGGCCGGACATGCAAGCGGCGCGTGGTGGGCCTCCTCCATCTGCGACGGCAAGCCCGCCCTGCACACCCTCAGCTCCAGCTACACCTATGACAACGTGCTCAGCCCCCAGACGCTGTCGGCCCTGTTCCGCGCGTACGTTGACGACATCACGAAGCGGCGCGGCTGCACCCACGTGACGTACCCGTACACGAAGGACTTCCGTGCCCCCTGAGCACCACCCCGTACTGAGCACGTCATCTGGCGGATGATGCCAACTCGAATGCCCAGTCACACCCGCCCATGAGCCGAAGCACGATAGGTGTCACAAAGGCACCCTTGATGTCACCTCGGTTGGAGCCCGGCTCTGCCGGAGCCGGGCTTCTGGCAGAGCCGGTACAGGCCAGCACTTGAGAGGCAGCGGCGTTGAGGAAGATCATGAACGTCCATGACGAATCCCTCGCGACGATCTGACCGATGTGGAGGAACTCTCCTTCCGCCTCCAAGAGCTGGTCAACGGTCACGGCGAGGGGCAATGTCGGCTGGCCGCGCCTCCGGATATGGCGGAGACGCCTCCGGTAGGTGTGAGCAAGCCGGTCGGCAGGAACCAGGCCGTCCCAGACGACGAAGGCGCACCCAGCGATCAAGGCGTCGCGTGCAGGGACACATGCCGTTGTCTACTCACCATGCGCTGGAAGGCGCCGCTGAATGCCTTCCAGATCACCTGCGAAGTCCGGCTCGCCTCGGCCGCCCACTGAACACTTCAAACCAAGATCAGCCGATAAATTGACGCACCCGCCGGCCGGCGTGAGAGGTAAAGCGCTAGGCGATCACAAGGACGGGGTTTATGGGGCGAGGGGTAGCTCCGGTGAGTGAGGCGGGATCGTTTCACGGCCATTCGGGTGACGGTCGCCCCGCGGGCGTATCCGGGCGGACACACTGGCCGCCCGCAAGACGTCCCTGAGGGAGCGATTTCATGAAGAACCTCCGAAAGGCGCTGGCTGCGGCCGTTGCCGCCGCGGCCCTGTGCACCGTGTCTGCGGCGCCCGCCCAGGCGGCGCGAGGATCTTTCGTCTACTACGTGGACGGGTGGTGGCAGGGATTCGAGCTGACCGATCCCGAGGACGGTCGCTGCTACAACACGCAGGCTGAAGCAAACCGGCCGACCAACCACACCGACCGCCTTGCCGTTCTGTACCGGGGTACGGACTGCCAGGACGGTGCGGTCGTGGCCATTTTCGAACCGGGTCAGAGCGGCGTCGATCACTTCGGATCGGTGAAGTTCCTGGTCAGGTAAGACGGTGCGAGGTGCGCAAGGGTCGCAGGCTCTCGATCTTCGCTTCTGGTGACAGAAGGACTGCTGAATGACCGTGTGTGACAAGTCGGATGCCTCGCCTGTGACAACCAGACTGCTTCGACCGATCTCATTCGCCAGCTCATCCGAGCCCGCTGGTGACAACTCCTGAGCTTCGGCTCAGCTGATGAGCCGAAGCACGATAGTTGTCACCGGGAGCGCCGGGCACTGCGCGCCGGGCTGGCGCCGACCGCAGACTGGTTGAGCAGTTGGGGCGCTCAGGATACCCAACGGGGAAGTCCGCCCCGGACGCGGGGCGTCGTCCTCGGCGACGCGGACTTGAGCGGCGGCCCACTGGTTGGCCCCGTGTTCGACGCCGCGCAGGTAGATGGCGCGGGCGCCAACGGATGCGGGGCATTTCCTTACCGCGTCGGCCAGGTCCTCGGCCTCGGCCAGGCGCGGGCCACCTCGATCCCGTGCCGCTCGGCCCGCCGCTCGCCGAGCGGCACCCACGCCCCCGGGCACGGGGTATCAGCCCGGAGTCGGAGTCCGGGGGAAGGCCCGTCGTCACAGCCGCTCGCGGTAGTACGCCGCCATCTCGGCCTTCCGCTTGGCCTCGTACGCCGCCATCTCGGAGGCCTGTCGCTCGTCACAGTGGCGCACCTGCCGCCAACGGGCGGTGTCGTAGCCCTCGGTGTCCCGCCACGGTGCCAGGATTCGGCAGAGCTCGTTCCAGCGCTGCTGCCGGGCGCCCAGCATCTCGGCAGAGCCGTCGTCCACGTCGAAGATCTTCTGCGCGGCGTAGAAGTGGTCGAACACCGCAGTGTTCAGGGCCTGCGCGATCCGGCGCTCGGCGGGGTCGCTGTCGTGGCGGAGCGACAGGTCGCTGGTCCGCTTCTCAAGGAAGGCCCACATCGCGTCGACGTCGGCGAGGGTGACGTCGCTGGCGTACTGCACTGCTTCGGCGGCCGGGGTAGGTGTCACGGGAGGGTCCGTTTCGCCTCGGGTGCCAGGGCGATGCCACCGGCATCATGTCGGGGTTGTTGCGTCGGACAACGGAAAAGCGGCACCACCTGAGCGGCACCACGTGTTCTCGAGCGAGTCGGGCCCGCACATGCCGCACAGCCGCTTCCGGCAGCCCTGCAGCCGTAGTTCCTGCGCGGTGTACAGGTCGGGCAGACGGGACCAGTGGAGTCCGCCGGCCTTACGGGCGTAGGGGCGTGCGATTGCCAGCTGTTCCAGGTTTTTCTCCGGCGAGTTCAAGCCGGACAGTCCCAGCGGTGCAACCGGGCAGCCTGCCGTCCAATGGCATAGGTGGCTCCCTCGTCTCGTCTCCGTTTCCAACGGTCGACATCCTTCTGGGCCGCCTTCTCGACGCGGCCGATCTCGTCACAGGCCCGGCAGATCCCTTTGGTGTGCTCGCAGGAGCACTCACCGCACCGCCCGCACGGGACACACCCGTGCATACGGCGTTCTGGCGACAGCGGGGATTGGTAGACCAGGACGCCCGGCGGCCGGCCGCGGTGAGGGCGAGTCTCCACGAGCCCGGCGCCGACCAGTTCGTCAAAGAACGGACACAACTGCTGCTCGTCCTTCAGCCCAACCAACGGGGCCATGTCCTTCACGCTGATGTCGTCATCCACTTGAGCCTGCAGAACGACGTAGAGAAAGCGGCTGGTGACGCTCAATTCGGTGTCGAGGACTACGTTCTGGTGAACAACCACCAGGGGGCGAGCGCCTCGCTCGGTGCAACACAGGCATGTTCACGCTCCGGATACAGGCGACGCGGACACGGGTCAGGCGCCCAGGAACAACTGGGGCAGCTGCTCGACCGCCTCCAAGGCCGCCCCGTAGTTCTCCCGGGCCAGCTTGATGCGGCGAACATCCGCGACCAGATCGACATACAGGTCCTGGGCGCTGCGCTCGCGCTGCCCGCACAGCCGTGCCAGGCATTCCTCGGCGGCCTTCAGCTCCTGCCCGGCCTTCTCGATGGCTTCGGCACGCCAGTCAGGCATGCCGCTGGCCGTGGGCCACCCGAGACCGGCAGCCCTTTGCTCGGCGGCGGCGTGTTCCTTCCGGGCGGTCCGCAGCCGCAGCACGGCGGCCGAGCACGTCAGGTAGACCTTGGTCTCCTCAATCGTCATCGCGACCTGCTCGTCGCGAATCAGATCGAACACCCGGCCCTGAAAGAAGCCGGCGGAGCCCCGGTGAGTGTCCAGCGCGCAGGCGTCCAGGAAATCCCCGTCGACATGGGACCCCGGCTCGTACGGGCCACCGACGACCAGGTTGTACGGAGCGTTCTTCGCTCCCTGCTGTAGCGACCACACCGCCAGCTCGCCCTCGTGTTCGTGTACGACGTGCCAGTGGTCCCGGCCGTACGCGCGGTGACAGCACTTGGGCTCGATCACGGTTCCCCAGAGCCGGCCCTGCACCGTGCAGTCGCGATCATTCAAAAAGGGGCGCAGGGGCAACTGGCTGTAGATGGCCTTCGACATCCGCGTGCCGCCCACCGACAGCACCTTGATGGTCACCGCGGCCTCTTCGACTACCAGATCCATGCCCTGAAGAACGCGCACGACGGGCGCACGACGCGGCGTCACAGCCCAGTTCCCGCGTTCGGCTCAATACGCAGGACACGGCGGCGGCTCGCGGCCCTGCTTCCATACGTCCTGGCCCAGCCCGCCGACGCGGAGGACGATGGAGTCATGGGTGAGCACGACCAGGAGCACGTCGCCGAACCGGCGCGGCCGCCGCTCAAGACGGCGCAGGCCCGGGAGATGACGGCCGGGCTGCGCGAGGCGATGGACAACGTCCGGCGCTCCGTGGCGGTACTCGCCGCCCGGGTCCGCGACGCGCACGCCGCCCGCGTCTGGCTGCCACTGGGCCACGCCTCGTGGGAGTCGTACTGCCAGGCGGAGTTCGGTATCTCCCGCGCGCAGGCGTACCGGCTCCTGGACGTTGCTCGCGCCCTGAACGCGATCCACGACGCGGTCGCCACCGGCACCGAGATGTCTCGCACGCGAGACACAGGCCCGGCCGCTGCGGCCGCGATCGACTACGGCCTCTCCCAGCGCGCCCTGATCGACGTCTCCACCCGTTCCGACGACGGCGCGGAGCTGATCACCCGCCGACTCGCCACACTCGCCCACAGCGGCCTGACGGCCCTCGATGAGCCCACGGTGCGCGCCGTGGTCCGCCAGGCCGTCCGCGACGTCCGCACCGCCCCGCCCCCACCGACCACCGATCCGCCGGCTGCTCCTGTCACAACCCGTTTCCCCAGGCGGGCGGGGGTCCTGTGAGGTGTGAGGCGAGGGCCCGCGGCGCGGGGTGCTGCTGCTCCTGTGTCTCAGCCCGAACGGCAGGTCGTACGTGGTCGACTGGCACCGCACCAGCCTCCTCGCGGGCCTCACCACGGCCAAGGTCATCGCCCAGGACGGTTGGGAGTTCCCGCTGCCGAGACGCTCCGAAGCGGACCTTCGCAGACGCCGCATGGGCGCGGTGGCGGGGGCGGTGATGGAAGTGGTGCGCGACAGGGGTCTGGCACCGACTGATCACCGTGCATAGGGTTCCCCCCATGAACGACGAGATCACGACCACGGTCGGCAGAGAGTTCTACTCGTTCGACGGTCGGATACTGGAGATCTTCGGTGGTAACCCTATCCGCTTCCACATACGGCACCTGCACCTACGCGTCACCGGCCCCGACCGGAAGGGGAAGCGGATTGTGGAGATCACGCATGGCCGGCCGGAATTCCCGGGCGGGAGCCACATCTGGCGCTACACGGCCGCGGAATGGGAGCAGGCCCATGGCCTGGCCGCGCTGCTGGAAGCGGTACAGGCGGCCATCAACTCCACCTCGGGACACGGGCCCGTGTGACCCGAGCTGCACACCGGAACGCCGCCGAGACCTGGGGATCCGGACATCGCCGATGAACTGGAGGCGGACCAGTGCGGTGCCTTCGGGAGTGATCAGGGTGTACGGGGGTCCGGCCGTGCTTGTCGGGTTCGATGTCGACGGCGCGGATGGTGGCCTGTTCGCTCGCCAGATCGCCTGAGACAGGGTCCGCTATCCGCAATCCTGGGGCCAGCTTGCTTGAGATTTCCGGCACCGCAGCGTCTCACTTGATCTGGTCGGCGCTGGTCACAGCCTCGACTTCGAACCAGATCATCTGAGACGGGACACCGCCTGACTCGGGCGGTCAGGAATGGGACGCCGTCAGCGTCAGCCGATTCCTCGGACTCCAGGCCGTCGAACGGCTCGGCACCGCGGCCGGACCGATCATCATGGACCCGGCCGGCCGCACGATGTACTTCGTCGTCCCGCCCGGAATCACCCGGTCCTGGGCGTTCCCCAGGCCACGGTCCTGGGTGAAACCACCCACGTGGTTCTCCCACCCGACCACAAACAGGCGCCACCCGGCCCGTACTGGCTGCTGCCCCCCGCCGGGCACTCACCACTACCAGTGCCCTGCAGCAGGCACTCACCGTAGTCAGGGCCAGCCTTGACCTTCGACCGAGTTCCGGTGGCGCTGCTGCCACCCAGTCGTGTCCGTGGTGCCACGGGGCCTGAGCATGAAGCGGCGCTGCACCCGGGGGTACAGCGCCGTACGTTCAACGACCAGGGTCAGGCAACGCGGAGCTTCTTGCGGCGTTCGAGGGCGAGCTGCTCGTGGTAGTCCTCGACGGCCTGGTGGTACCGGGCGGCGAAGTCCGGGGCATCCAGCCGGTCGTCGATGCCCATGCCCTCGACGGCACGCTGCGGCGCGGCAATCGACTCGTAGTCGGCACCAGATAGTTGCTCTCACTCAGACCGGCCCTTGGAGCGCAGGAGACGAAGCAAAGAACCCTGCTGCTTACGACCTGGGGGTGAATAGTCCCGGTGTTGGTGGGGCCGTGACGTGAGAAGGGCCGCACGGGTTGGGTGAGTTGTGACGCTTACCTGGGCCCGTGCGGCCTGCTCCCATCCTGCCCTGTCCGGGGTCTCTCGCGCACATCTCGGCGAGTTGCTCGAAGAGTTGTCGCCGCGTTGGTGGGCCCTGCGTGACTCGGCGCTCGACCGGCAGCGGGGCGACAAACGGCGCCGGGCTGAGGGGGCCGGGCGCAAGCCGAAGCTGGAGTTCGTCGACCGGCTGCTGGTCACCTTCGTCCACCTGCGGCTCGGCCTGCCGCACGCCGCTCTGGCCGAGCTGTACCGGGTGGGCCGCTCCACGGTCTCCGCCGCGATCCGCCAGGTCAGGCCCCTGCTCGCTGCCCGCGGTTTCGCCGTGCGCGACCGCCCCGGCGTCAGGCTGCGGACCTTGGAAGATGTGTTCGCCTACGCCGATTTTGAAGGCGTGGACCTGCGGATCGACGGCACCGAGGTGCAGGTCCGACGCCCACGCGCCGGACGGCCGGGGCGCAAGGCCTTCGTGTCCGGCAAGAAGAAGCAGAACACGATCAAGACCACTACCTTCAGTGACCAGCAGGGCCGCACGCTGTTCTCCGGAGTCGTCCGCCCGGGCCGGATGCACGACCGGACCGCCCTGCGTACCGAGGGCATCGCGGACCAGTTCCGCCGGTACCCGGGGGTGAAGGCCGAGGTCGACTCGGGATACCAGGGCCTGGCCAAGGAGTTCCCCGGCCAGGTCAGCGCCCCTCCGAAGAAGCCGGCCGAGGACGCCTGCGACGGGGACAAGCGGGCCTGGCGCGAGATGCGCCGCCGCCAGTCCTCGGCGCGGATCTGCGTGGAGCACACCAACGCCGAGTACAAGCAGTGGCGTCCCCTCCAGCGGTACACCGGCCGACGCGAGACCTACGCCGAGACCCACCTCGCGATCGCCTCGCTGGTCTCCGACCGCTCCGCACGACGCCCGACCCGCCGCCGGACGAACACCGAACTCGTCCTCGCCCGCAACACCGTCTGCTGATCACCCACCAGCCGAACCACCAGGCCAACACGCCCCGATCCCAATTTCACCCAAGGTCGTAATAGGGCTTTGTTAGGTACCCCGGATGATCAAGCAGGAGTAGGGTTGTGATCTTCTTTCAGGTGTGACACCTGAGGAGATGGAAGAGGTCCGTCCGCGTCTGGAGGCGTTCGCGGCTCAGATGCTCGGCTCGCTGGCCCGTCGGGACCAGCGGGCCAAGGGCGAGATGTATCTGCGTGGGCTGATGCTGGACGGCAAGCGCAAGTCCATGCAGCCGATGGCCGATCGCTTGGGCGTGGACCACCAGCAACTCCAGCAGTTCGTGTCCTCCTCCACCTGGGACTACTCCAGGGTCCGGGAACGGGTGGCCCGTTGGGCTGCGGCGCACATCTCGCCCGAGGCGTACGCGATTGACGATGTCGGCTTCCCCAAGGACGGCTACGACTCGCCGGGGGTGGCACGGATGTACTGCGGCGCGCTGGGCAAGCGCGGCAACTGCCAGATCGGCGTCAGCGTGAACCTGGTCAGCGACCGCGCGTCCTCGGCCGTCGACTGGCGCCTGTTCCTGCCCGAGAGCTGGGACGACACCAAGCACGGCGACGACGCGTTGCTGGCCGAGGCGATCCGACGCCGCCGCGCCAAGGCCGGCATCCCCGAGCATGCTCGCCACCGGGAGAAGTGGCGCCTGGCCCTGGACATGCTCGACGAGGTCCGTGAGGGCTGGGAGCTGCCAGACCTGCCGGTCGTTGCCGACGCCGGATACGGCGACGCCACGGGCTTTCGCGAGGGCCTGACCGAGCGCGGCCTGACCTACGCGGTCGCAGTCAAAGCCACCACGACCGCGCACCCCGGCGACGCCACGCCCGAGCGCCCGCCATACTCCGGGCAGGGCCGCCCTCCCGTGTCCGCCTACCCCCAGCCGCACACCACCCTGCGCGCGCTGGCCCTGACAGCCGGACAAACCGCCACCCGCACCGTCACCTGGCGCCAGGGCAGCAAGACCACCAAGCGCAACCCGAACGCCGAAATGCGCTCGCAGTTCCTGTCCCTGCGGGTTCGCCCGGCCAACCGGTCCATCCGCCGCGCCGCCGACGGCTCCCTGCCCGAATGCCGGCTGCTCGTCCAGTGGCCACCCGACTCCGCCGAGCCAACCGACTACTGGCTCTCGACGCTGCCCGCCGACACCCCACTACGCGAGCTGGTGCGAATCGCCAAGACCCGCTGGCGAGTTGAGCACGACTACCGCGAGCTCAAGGACGGCCTCGGCCTGGACCACTTCGAGGGCCGCAACTACCTCGGCTGGCACCGCCACGCAACCCTCGCCTCCCTCGCCCAGGCCTTCTGCACCCTGCTCAGACTCGACCCAAAAGCCCCTGCGCCGGCCTGACCCTCTACGCGGTCCTCCGCGAACTCCAGGCCCTCCTGGCCACCTGGACCGGCGCCTGCTCGATATGCGGCCAACCCGCAGCAACCCCCGAACCTCACCACAGGACCTAACAAAGCCCTAGTAAGAGCTGTCCCGTAAATGATCTAAGAGGCTGGATGGACGGCTCCGCCGCCGTGATGAAGCCGACCATCCCAAGATCATTCCACTCGGGATGGTTCCAGGCGCGGCCGTCGAACCGGCTTCCTCAGCACCGCAACAGGCCGCTCACCGGTACCGGTTGTACATGGCCGTCGGCAGGCCGGGTGCGCTCCAACTCCAGCCCGACGTCTACCAGGGAAGCGCGCTGCAAGTGCGGCACCTCGGTCAATGAGAACCAGGCCGCCTGGTCAGATGAGCCATCGATTTCGTGACGCAACTCGCCACCGGTGAGCCGGACGCAGTAGAAGACACCCACACTGTGCAGTTCCGTTCCACCAGGTGCGCCCCAGTTGACCCGCCGGGTCCTGGAGTCGACGCCGAGCAGGCGATCGACCTCGACTTGGTACCCGCTCTCCTCGGAAACCTCCCGGACGACCGCATCAATCGGATCCTCGGCATGCTCGATGCCACCGCCGGGCAACGACCAGTACCGGTCGGTCCCATCCGGAGAGGCGAAGTGGGTAAGTAGCACCCGTTCATCCCTGATACACACCGCGTAGGCAGCCACCCGCAATCGCTGAACAGTCACTCCGGCAGCCTATTGAACTGACGTGGACTCAGCCCGGTGTACGGGGCTATCCAGGACGACTCCGGCGCCGCGATCACACCAGCCACGCGAAGATCATCCCAGGACGGTTGGGGTGCGCTTCGTCGAGCCGACGGCCCGGCCAGACCCAGGGCCCACCAGATCGTGGAGCCGCGCCCGCTACCAGCGCATGCCGAGTTGATCGAGGTCGGCACGGCGTTGCTGGGGGAGTTTTGCGGCGCGTTTGCGGACGTTGTCGAGCCACGTGCCGAGCTTGACCACGACGGGCCCGTCAGCGCCGTTCTGACGGCCCGCCGAGCCCGCTTCCGTCCCTACCCCGCTCGATGTGCTTCCGGGGCACCCGCAGATGCCCTTCACAGGCGTGGAACTGCCGCGCCGCTGCGGGGTTCGCGGCCCACCTGTCATCCTGCGTCCGTTTCGCCGGCCGCTCGTCTTCCCCGGCCGGGGTGATCGTGAGGGTGTTCTCCAGGATCCACTGCTGTACGGGCAGGAGCTGTTCCCGCCCGAACCGCTGCGCGTTCACCCACCGGCCGAGGTCCTCGCCCTGGACGACGACATCGCCCGCAGCCTCCGGGAGCGTGCGGCTGGCCTTGACGTGGTTCTGGACGAGGCGGTAGCAGCGCTGCCACTCGGTGTCCCAGGCAGGGCACCATCCCGGATCGATCGCGTCCAGCTCGTCCTGCCGCGCCTCGGGCGGTGGCCGGGTGCGCCCGCCCGTCGGTGAACTCGGCACTGTCCCGGTGCACCGCAACGAAAGGGGCCGCATGGTGAGGGAGGCACTCGTGCTCCGGGCCGTGCCGGCGGGCTCAGTCGGTCGTGTTCGGGCGGTCGGCGGCGGCGACGAGGTCGGCGAAGGTGAGCGGTTCGCCCGGGGCGGGCGCCGGTGCGGCCTGCGTGGTCAGGCCGTCGAGGGCAAGGTCGAGATGGCGGTGCAGCAGCGTGCCGTCCGCGTCGAGCCGGGAGAGACCACCGGGCAGGGGGCGGGACAGCCGGATCGACAGGAGGATCAGGTCCCCCGCCCCCACCTCGGGGCGCAGCCGGCCGGATTCGTGCGCCGCGTGGATCAGGTGGTCGAGCGCCCTCGATGTGCGGGTCCGGCTTTCGATCAACTCCTGGTCGACAACGAGCCGTTCGAGCAGCACCGGGATTACCGCGCCCATCCGGAGGCCGGCTGCCGCGTGGACGAAGCGCCGCACCGCGTCGTACGCGTCACCCTCCTCCCGCGCCGCCTGGTGGGCCGCGGCCTCAAGGCGTGAGAGCAGGTCACCGGTGAGATCGCGCACGAGTGCCTCGCGGTCGGCGTAGCGACGGTAGAGCGTGGCCGGCCCCACACCCGCCCGGCGCACGATCAGGTCCAGCGGGGCGTCCAGGCCCCGCTCCAGGAACACATCGCGGGCGGCATCCAGGATCCGTCGTCTGCTGCGTTCGGCGTCCGCCCGCATGAGATCCACCTTCCATCAATGAAGCGGAGAACTTCTCTCCGTCTATGCTAGCGTGCCGTAGGCGGAGAAAATTTCTCCGCTTCGCTCGAAAGGGGCTTCGCCATGAACACTGGCGCGCTGGATGTCCGCACTGTCATCGACGGTGTCGAGTACGGGGACGATGCCGTTCGGCAGTGGGAGCTGGACCGTTCGCGGGCGGCGCTCACCCTGCTGAAGCAGCGGATCGGGGACGAGCGGATGCGGGAACTCCTCGCCCTCGATCTCGCCGCGTCAGACGCGGTGATGGCACCGCTTCCGAACGGGTCCGGAGGAGCCTGGCGGTCGGCCGTCACCGAAATGACAGTCGCCGGGATCGACGTGGACCGGTTCCTCACCTGGTGGCAGGGCCGGCTCGCGGGCGGTGACCGGTCCGCGCTGCTCTCCGCCAACCCCGAGCACTACCTCGCCGACTCCAGCGGCGGAGTGGTCGAGATCATCGAGACCATAGGATCCGGCCCCCTCCGGTTCTTCCTCACCTTCCACGACGGCGTCGAAATCGCGGACGAGGGCCACGAGGAGTACCCCGTACGCATCGGCGGCACCGGACGCCTCGGTGACGGCACGGAGATCGCCCGCGTCATGCATGAGTTCGGCGACGGCCCCGACGGCTTGCGCATCCGTCTGACCATCCAGTTCCCGGCCAACGCCCCTGAGCGCGTCTTCGTTGGACATCAGTGGCACTTCGCCTGCGAGTTCACCAACTGGCTGGAAGGCGCGCACGCCCAGGCGTGAGCTCCTTCCGCACGCAGGCGGGGATCCCCTGGCGATCAGGGGATCCCCGCCGCCAAGGGGAACCCCGCGCCCCGGGCTCTCCTCGGCGCGGCCCGGCGAACAGCGATTTTCGATAGGGACATGTCCATGACAATCACAACTCCGGCCGTGCCGGCACAGGCCGACCCGCCCACCACCGCAGAATCCGGCATCCTGCGTCGCGCAGCCTGCGAATTCGGCCTCACCGGCCTTCTGCTGTTCTTCGTCGTCACCGGCGTGCGCTGGCTTATCGCACCCGACTCACCGATCTCCGCCCATGACACCCACTACGCTCTCGCCATCCTTGGCGTCACCATCGGGGTGCTTCTCATGGTATTCATGATGTCCCCACCCGGCCGGCGGTCCGGCGGACACCTCAACCCCGCCGTCACCATCGCGCTGTGGCGGCTCGGCGCCTTCCCGGCCCGCGCCGTCGTCCCGTACGTCACGGCCCAACTGGCCGGTTCCGTCGCGGGAACGGCGCTCAGCCGACTTGTCTGGGGACCGGCAGTCTCCCGCGTCCCCGTCGGCTACGCGACCGTCCACGCCGACCCGGCATGGGACGCCACCTCGATCCTCACAGCGGAGACCGGAGTCCTCGTCCTGCTGACCGTGATGCTCTCCGTGCTCCTGGCACACCCGGCCGGCCGCAGACTGCTCCCCTGCGCGGTGGGGCTCGCCACCGCGGTCATCATCGCGACGTTCGGTCCCCTCAGCGGCGGATCGGCCAACCCGGCTCGACAGTTCGGTCCGGCGCTCCTGGCCCAGGACACCACCCACCTGTGGATCTACCTGCTCGCTCCGGTGCTCGGCGCGGTGCTGGGAGCAGCCCTCGTGGCTCTGGCCAAACCCCTGACCGCACAGCGGCCCCGGTGCTGACAGAGAGGGAAATCACCAATCGGCTATCGCGGCGGACCGGAACGCCGGCCCACGCCGGTGTCCAGATCTCGCCGTCGGGGCGGCCGGGGCAGACGCATCTCGTCTGGTCCCGCCTTGGCTCCGAGCATGCTGACGGCGGGCGGGCGGGAGACGAGTGACGTCTATGCCGCGGGCCCCGCCGCGTTATCTGCCCGGCGGGCAACCTCCTCAGGTACCCCAAACCGTTCATGGAGTTCTTCGGCAAAACGCGTCCGGTAGATGCCGTGGACGATGGTCCAGGGAGACTGGTAGCCCCTGTGCTCCGAGTCCGAGACATCCTCGTCCCACGGCACTACGCAGTCTGGAAGCAGCCGCGCACGGCCCAGATACATCTGCGCGGCCTCTTCCAACTGCACTTCTCCTGCGATCACCGAGCTCCATAGCCCGCAGCCCTGCCCGACCACCCACATGCACAGATCTTCGGTGCTGTCTTCGGACCAGACGTCCCCATCCACGCTCACGCCTTCCGAGAAGTCGGCCAGCGAATCAGCCGCGGACTCGTACGCGAGCGCGAAGGCTTCAAGGACTTCCCGCGGCTGGGACTCCAACCACAATTCAAGGGCAGACAGGCGCGGTCGTGTCGCTTCCAGGACTTCCCAGAACCAATCAGGAACATGATCCGGTCCCATTTCGGCTCCCGTGTCGATGGCTGCGGTACCCGCCCGACCGTACAGCGGGATGGAGTCCCCTGGACACTCCCAGACTTCACCGTCGGCGAATGGCGCTCTCCATCCGCGCAGTCACCGGATTACAGTCAGGCACTTACCTTCACCTGGCAAATATGGGTGTCGGTGTGGCACCACGGACACATTTCCGCAGGTCAATGTGTCAGCGCCGACACATACCCTCCCGCAAAAGCCCAGGTCACAGTGGGTTTCCCGCGAAGGCCCTCTTTTCCTTAAAGACGCACGCGCGCGCGAGGGCCGCACCAAGGCCTCGCGCTGGGGGTGGCCAAGGCAGCCGCCACGGCCAACGGTGCGCACTGCCCCGCCCCGCGCGTCAGCGGCCAGCCCGTCCATACAGCCACCACGCCCGCTGGATCCCGGGCGCCTCTAGCACCGCAGTCCCGGGGTTGACCCGTGAGGATGACTCCAGGACCGTCCGGGCCAGCCTGGTGGTTTCCTGCGGTACTGCCAAGGCGTGCGCCCGGGGTTGAGGCGGCTTCGCGTGCGGCTCTGCGGACCCGTGCCGCGTGGAGCAGGGCCATCCAGCGGTGTGAGCGGCTGCTGGAGACGGAAGCGACGACCGTGTTGCTCCACGGTGACCTGCACCTGGGCAACGTGCTCGACGGTGGAGCGGAGCGCGGTCTGATGGCCATCGATCCGAAGGCATGTGTGGGTGATCCGTGCTTCGACGCTGTGGACTACGTCGTGGCCGGCGCCGGGCTGGAGGGCGTCGAGACCCGTTGCGCGCGCGTGGCGGAGGCGTGCGGGCTCGATGGCGACCGGCTCCACGCCTGGAGCCAGGTGATCGCCCCCGTTTGCGGCCATCGCCCACCTCGGTAACGGTGGTGAGGAGCCGGCGATCGATGAACTGCTCGCGTTGACCCGGTGAGAACACCTGACATTTCCAAACGCCTCGTGCCCCGCGCTCTGCTCAGTCCCCCGAGGCACAGGACACGACCTGGCCTGGCCCATCCTGTCCGCCGTCTCGCCCCCCGGGCGCAGCCGCCCGTCGGCCGACGGTTTGGTCTGGCTAGGGGAGGGGGCAGGTGAGCGGCAGGATGCGTTCGGTCAGCCGTCCGGTGAGGTGGGTGTCGGTGACGGCGGCTTCGGTGAGCCAGTCCGCTGCGGTCAGCTGGTCGACCAGGTGCTGTAGTTCGCCGGGACCCGCTGGGCACAAGGCGGCGAGGGAATTCAGGACGACGCCCGTCCCGCCGGGGCCGAGCCGTCCCGATGCGCTGGTCCGGGTGGCCAGGGTCAGGGCGAGCAGCCGGGTACCACCGCGACTCGCTGGACGTCCTCGGGATGGTCACCGCTGTGGCTCACCCTCCGGCCGGCACTGACGACATGGAGGCGTGGTCCGCCGGCTACAACCGTGCCCGGATCCACCAGCCACTCAATGAACTGCTGCGCAGTGAAGGGTGAGCGCCAGAGCATGGGTTCGGCTCTGGGGCGGCCTGCTGGCGTCGCCTGAAAC
The DNA here is from genome assembly GCF_042882135.1 of Streptomyces sp. NPDC058240. NCBI lineage: Bacteria > Bacillati > Actinomycetota > Actinomycetes > Kitasatosporales > Streptomycetaceae > Streptomyces > Streptomyces sp. NPDC058240. The sequence goes on along the minus strand of NZ_JBHVWT010000032.1, from coordinate 42,747 downwards.
AATGCCAGCAGCGCCAGCGTCTTCGACCAGCTGCACCGCGGCCAACGTCGCGGCCGCCGACGACTACGCCCGGCTCACCCCGCGTCAGCGCTCGGCACGCCGGGTGGCGCGCATGCTGCAGTGATCTTCGATCGAGCGACAGGTCCGGCGCCCGATGGGTTTGCTCGAGCGGGTACTGGAGCACGTTCCGGTGCCCCGGACCGGAGTTGGCCGGCCTCGCACCCGGCCCGACCATGTCCTGGCGGACAAGGCCTACACGTCCCGGACGAACCGCCGCTACCTGCGACGACGCGGAATCAGGCACACCATCCCCGAACGTCTCGACCAGCAGAGACATCGAAAGAACCGTGGTTCCCGAGGCGGGCGGCCCACCGGGTTCGACAGCGAGCGCTACAAGAAGCGCAACACCGTCGAGCACCATCAACCGCCTCAAGGGCTTCCGCGCCGTCGCGACCCGCTACGAGAAACGCGCCTACATCTACCTCGGCACCGTCACACTCGCAGCCCTCACCATCTGGCTCCGCACATGATCCGAGAAACAGTGCCCAGTACGGGACGAGGTCGTAGCCGGCGGTGTGGGACTTGTTGAATGCGTGGCCGGAGAGCGGGCGGCCCCGGACCTGCGAGGTCGGGCGGCCGGGCGGTACGGGGCGGTCGGCCGCCCGGACGCCGACTCCACTCCGAGCTTGGCCGGCGGTGGGGGGGCGCCAGGGGGGGGGGCAGGGGAGCCGCCCCCCCCCCCCCCCCTAAAACCCCCCGCCGACCCGCCCCCCACCCCCCCCTCTCCCCCCCTCTCCCCCCCCTCCTCCCCCCTTGGCCCCGGTGGAACGACGGGTGCCGCTCGATCAGTCCTTGATCTCGCAGATGACGGCGCCGGAGGAGACCGAGCTGCCGACCTCGGCGGCGAGGCCCTTGACGGTGCCGGAGCGGTGCGCGTTCAGCGGCTGTTCCATCTTCATGGCTTCGAGGACGACGATGAGGTCGCCTTCCTGGACCTGCTGGCCTTCTTCGACGGCGATCTTGACGATGGTGCCCTGCATCGGGGAGGCCAGGGTGTCGCCGGAGACCGCGGAGCCGGACTTCTTGGCCGCGCGGCGTTTGGGCTTGGCGCCTGCGGCGAGTCCGGTGCGGGCCAGGGACATGCCGAGGGAGGAGGGGAGGGAGACCTCCAGGCGCTTGCCGCCGACCTCGACGACGACGGTCTCGCGGCCGGCTTCTTCCTCGGCCTCCGTGTCGGCGGTGGCGGTGAAGGGCTTGATGTCGTTGACGAACTCGGTCTCGATCCAGCGGGTGTGGACCTGGAACGGTTCGCTGGTGAAGGCCGGGTCGACGACGACCGCGCGGTGGAAGGGAATGGCGGTGGCCATGCCCTCGACGTTGAACTCGGCCAGCGCACGGGCGGCGCGCTGGAGTGCCTGCTGCCGGGTCGCGCCGGTCACGACCAGCTTCGCCAGCAGCGAGTCCCAGGCGGGGCCGATGACGGAGCCGGACTCGACGCCCGCGTCGAGACGGACGCCGGGGCCGGTCGGCGGGGCGAAGAGGGTGACGGTGCCCGGGGCGGGCAGGAAGCCGCGGCCCGGGTCCTCGCCGTTGATCCGGAACTCGAAGGAGTGGCCGCGCACGGCCGGGTCGCCGTAGCCCAGCTCCTCGCCGTCGGCGATGCGGAACATCTCGCGTACGAGGTCGAGGCCGGTGACCTCCTCGGTCACCGGGTGCTCGACCTGCAGGCGGGTGTTGACCTCCAGGAACGAGATCGTGCCGTCCGTGCCGACGAGGAACTCCACCGTGCCGGCACCGACGTAGCCGGCCTCCTTGAGGATGGCCTTGGACGCCGCGTACAGCTCCGCGTTCTGCGCGTCGCTCAGGAACGGGGCCGGGGCCTCCTCGACCAGCTTCTGGTGGCGGCGCTGGAGCGAGCAGTCACGGGTGGAGACCACGACCACGTTGCCGTGGCTGTCGGCCAGGCACTGCGTCTCGACGTGGCGCGGCCGGTCGAGGTAGCGCTCCACGAAGCACTCGCCCCGGCCGAACGCCGCGACGGCCTCACGGACCGCGGAGTCGTACAGCTCCGGGATCTCCTCCAGCGTGCGCGCCACCTTCAGCCCGCGACCGCCGCCACCGAAGGCGGCCTTGATCGCGATCGGCAGCCCGTGCTCCTCGGCGAAGGCGACGACCTCCCCGGAACCCGAGACCGGGTCGGGCGTGCCGGCCACCAGCGGGGCCCCGGCACGCTGCGCGATATGCCTCGCCGCGACCTTGTCGCCCAGGTCCCGGATCGCCTGCGGCGGCGGCCCGATCCACGTCAGCCCCGCATCGAGCACGGCCTGCGCGAACTCGGCGTTCTCCGACAGGAACCCGTACCCGGGGTGGATCGCGTCGGCCCCGGAGTCCTTGGCCGCCTGGAGCACCTTGGCCATGTCCAGATAGCTGGCCGCCGGGGTGTCACCGCCCAGAGCGAATGCCTCGTCGGCCGCACGCACATGCAGAGCATCCCGGTCCGGGTCCGCGTAGACGGCCACGCTCCCGATCCCGGCATCCCGGCACGCCCGAGCAACACGGACAGCAATTTCGCCACGGTTGGCGATGAGCACCTTGCGCACGATGGCTCCCTCCTTGAAACAAGCTGAGTTTAGGGACTACCGACACGGCCCTACGACCCGTCCCCAATGGTGAGCTTGCCCACACGGAGTGTGATTCGAGGCTTGCTCAAGTCGCGAAATCCCTTGTGGCACCACGGTACGCCGGGTTTCATAACCGCACAGTAGCCACGAGGTGTGGTCCAGGTCTCTGTTCGTACGAGCTGTGACTCCCCGCGTTTCTTTGTCGAGTCCCCACTAATGGGCGAACGATTCTTTGCGCGACGCACGAGGGCCGCGACAAGGGGGGGCGCGCGGAGTGTGCGCCCGCGCGCGCCACGAGCGCGGGGCGGAAGCGGAGATCGCCGGACCCTTGTCCGGAGGATTACCGGTTAGTAGGGTCCGCGCTATCGCACGTACTGCAGGTAACAGGGGGTGAGCACCGTGGTGCGCAGACCGGTGGCGTTCGTGGCCGCGATCGTGCTGTTCGTGGAAGCCGTGGGCATCATGCTCATCAACGGCATCCTGGCGACGGTCGTGAAGAACCAGGACATGTCACTGGCCGGGATGGACCCCGCCGTCATGTCCAACGGCACCTGGGCGATGGGCGGCGCCTTCGGCCTCTACCTGCTGCTGTGCGGGCTGCTCCTGCTGCTCGCCGGCATCCGCGACCGGGCCCCCGGCCGTATCGCCCGCATCGTCCTGATCGTCTGCGCGGTGGTGCACGGGGTGCTGGGCGCGCTGACGGTCGGGCTGGTCGGCTGGACCGCGTTCGGGTGTCTGATGGTGGTGCTCGGGCTGATAGTGCTGACGCTGGTGGCGTACGGCACCCGGTCCGACGAGCCCGCCGACGACGCCGGGGCGAGCGCTCCGGCGCCGGTCTGATCCGGGGCGTCCGCCCGGACCAGGGGCGTCCGCTCAGACCCAGAGCTCGGTGACGGAGATCCCCAGTTCGCCCAGCAACCGGCGCAGCAGCGGCAGCGAGAGCCCGATGACGTTGCCGTGGTCGCCCTCGATGGAGTCGACGAACGGCGCCGAGCGGCCGTCCAGGGTGAAGGCGCCCGCGACATGGAGCGGCTCGCCGGTGGCCACGTAGGCGGCTATCTCGGCGTCCGTCGGTTCGCCGAAGCGGACGGTCGTGGAGGCGGTCGCCGACGCGGTACGTCCGGTAGCGGTGTCGATCACGCTGTGGCCCGTCTGCAGCACACCGGCCCGGCCGCGCATGGACTTCCAGCGGGCGATGGCCTCCTCGCCGTCGGCCGGCTTGCCGAGCGCCTCGCCGTCGAGTTCGAGCACCGAGTCGCAGCCGATCACCAGGGCACCCGCGGCCTCCGCCCGGCCGGCCACCGCCGCGGCCTTGGCCTCGGCGAGCACGAGCGCCAGCTCGGCCGGTGTCGGGGCGCTCAGCGCGTCCTCGTCCACCCCGCTGACGATCACCTCGGGCGCGAAGCCGGCCTGCCTCAGCAGACCGAGACGGGCGGGCGAGGCGGAGGCGAGCACGAGACGGCGCTGATCAGTCATACGCGCCATCGTAGAAGAGGCGGACCGGCCCAGGACCCGCTCAGCGCATCCCGAGAACGAACATCGCGACCACCATCGCGAGCCCGAGCACCAGCCCCGCGCGGCGCATCATGTCCTGGGCGTCGCGCAGTTCCTTCGGCGGCTTGTTCTCGGGGTCGGACCACAGCATGGAAACGATCCTGCTGCCGTGACGGACGGCGCGCCTGAGTACAGGTACTCAGCCGCCGTGGTGCGTACGGACCAGTTCGCTCCGGATGCACCGGAGGCCCGGACCCGAAAGGGCCCGGACCTCCGGAAACGTGCGGGAAGGGACACTCCCGCGACTACCCGGGCCAGTACGTCCGGGCCCAGGCCCGCGGCCCCGGCAGATGACGCGTGCGCCGGGCGATGCGTCCCGGGTCGGACCACTCGCCGGGCAGCGCCGGCCCGCCGGCCGGCGTACCGGACGACTCGTCGGACGTCGTCGTCGCCGCGGCGCGCGCCCGCACCACCGCCAGCGCGGCGGCCAGCTCCTCAGGGGTCGGGTTGCCCCGTACGACCTTGATCATGGCCAGGACCCTTTCTAGAGGGGGATGTTGCCGTGCTTCTTCGGGGGCAGCGACTCCCGCTTGGTACGCAGCTGGCGCAGCCCCTTCACGATGTGGGCGCGGGTGTCGGACGGCATGATCACCGCGTCGACGTAACCGCGTTCGGCCGCCACGTAGGGGTTGAGCAGCGTGTCCTCGTAGTCGGCGATCAGCTCGGCGCGGGTGGCGTCTGCCTCGTCGGGGTCCGTGACGGCGGCGATCGTACGGCGGTGCAGGATGTTCACCGCACCCTGCGCGCCCATCACCGCGATCTGCGCGGTCGGCCAGGCGAGGTTGATGTCGGCGCCCAGGTGCTTGGAGCCCATGACGTCGTACGCGCCGCCGAACGCCTTGCGCGTGATCACGGTGATCAGCGGGACGGTCGCCTCGGCGTAGGCGTAGATCAGCTTGGCGCCGCGGCGGATGATGCCGCCGTACTCCTGGTCGACGCCGGGCAGGAAGCCGGGGACGTCGACGAAGGTCAGCACGGGCACGTTGAAGGCGTCGCAGGTACGGACGAAGCGCGCGGCCTTCTCGCTCGCGTTGATGTCCAGGCAGCCCGCGAACTGCATCGGCTGGTTGGCGACGATGCCGACCGGGTAACCCTCGACGCGCCCGAAGCCGGTGATGATGTTCGGCGCGAACAGGGCCTGGGTCTCCAGGAACTCGCCGTCGTCCAGCACGTGTTCGATGGCGGTGTGCATGTCGTACGGCTGGTTGGCCGAGTCCGGGATGAGGGTGTCGAGCTCGCGGTCCTCGTCCGTGGTGGCGAGCTCCGCCACCTCGGGGAAGGCGGGCGCCTCGGACAGGTTGTTCGAAGGGAGGTACGACAGCAGCGACTTGACGTACTCGATGGCGTCCTTCTCGTCGCCCGCCATGTGGTGCGCCACACCGGAGGTGGTGTTGTGGGTGCGGGCGCCGCCGAGCTCCTCGAAGCCGACGTCCTCGCCGGTGACCGTCTTGATGACGTCGGGGCCGGTGATGAACATGTGCGAGGTCTGGTCGACCATGACCGTGAAGTCGGTGATCGCGGGGGAGTAGACCGCGCCGCCCGCGCACGGTCCGACGATCAGCGAGATCTGCGGCACGACACCCGAGGCGTGCACATTGCGGCGGAAGATCTCCGCGAACAGACCGAGCGCGGCCACGCCTTCCTGGATCCGGGCGCCACCGCCGTCGTTGATGCCGATGACCGGGCAGCCGGTCTTCAGCGCGAAGTCCATCACCTTGACGATTTTCTCACCGTAGACCTCGCCGAGCGAGCCGCCGAAGATGGTGAAGTCCTGCGAATAGACGCAGACGGGGCGGCCGTCGACCGTGCCGTAGCCGGTGACGACGCCGTCCCCGTACGGGCGGTTCTTCTCGATGCCGAAGTTGGTGGAGCGGTGCCGGGCGAATTCGTCGAGCTCCACGAAGGAACCCTCGTCGAGCAGCAGATCGACCCGTTCGCGCGCGGTCAACTTGCCCTTGGCGTGCTGCTTCTCGACCGCGCGCGCGGAGCCCGCGTGCGTCGCCTCGTCGATTCGGCGCTGCAGGTCCGCGATCTTGCCCGCGGTGGTGTGGATGTCGGTCTCTTCCGGCTCGGACATCGGGTGGCGGCTCCCTGCCTGGTCACGGGGGACGACTGTGCTGCTGATCAGGTGCTGAACACCTACTGATCCGTAGGGTATCGGCGCGGATACGGTTCGGCAGTGCGTCGTTTGCCACACCTAGTCTGGCTTGCATGACACCTTCGGATGCGCCACAGAGCCGTTGGTCGGACCTGGACCGGCCGCCCCTGAACGTCCCCGCGCTGCGCCGCGGACTGCTGCGGCCGGGCGGGCTGTGGACCTCGCTCGACGTCGTGGAGACCATCGGCTCCACCAACTCCGATCTTGCCCGGCGCGCGGCGGCCGGGCTCGACGAAGGCACCGTGCTGGTCGCCGAGGAGCAGACCGCGGGCCGCGGTCGTCTCGATCGCACCTGGACGGCTCCGGCCCGTTCGGGCCTGTTCTTCTCCGTCTACCTGACGCCGGGCGACGTCCCCGTCGAGCGGTGGGGCTGGCTGCCGCTGCTCACCGGTGTCGCCGCGGCGACCGGCCTGGCGAAAGCCGCGGGCGTCGACACGGCCCTGAAGTGGCCCAATGACCTCCTGGTCACGGTGGAGGGCGTGGAGCGCAAGGCCGGCGGCATCCTGGCCGAGCGCGCCGGGAACGGCGTCGTCGTCGGCATGGGCCTCAACGTCTCCCTGCGCGCCGATGAACTGCCCGCACCCACGGCTGGCTCACTGGCCCTGGCCGGGGCCGTCTCCACCGACCGCGAGACGCTGCTGCGGGGCGTACTGCGCTCGCTGGAGCACTGGTACGGCCAGTGGCGCGCGGCGGACGGCGACGCGGCGGCGAGCGGCCTCCAGGAGGCGTACGCGGCGGGCTGCGCGACGCTCGGCCGGACGGTACGGGCCCAGCTGCCCGGCGACCGCACGGTCATCGGTGAGGCCGTGGCGATCGACAGCGACGGCCGCCTGATCCTGTCCACCGACGACGGCCTCCAGGAACCGGTATCGGCCGGCGACATCGTCCACCTGCGGGGCGCGGGCGGTGGCCTGGTCTGAGAGGCTGTCGGCGGTGGGCCGTCGCGACGTGCGCAGGTTCGCCGGGCCCGCGCGGAGGGACTTGCGTGGCGTCTGCCGTCGGCTTGGTGGTGCCTGCCCCGCCGAGCCTCCCGGCCCACCCGAACACGTACCCGGGGCATGGATCCGTGCCCTCCTGGAAACCACCCACCGGCTGTCACCACCCACGCCCCTGGCTCACCCAGGAACATTCCGGGAAGCCATAGGGGCATGGATCCGTGCCCTCCTGGAAACCACCCACCGGCTGTCACCACCCACGCCCCCCGGCCCACCCAGGAACATTCCCGGACGCCATAGGGGCGTGAGCCACGGCACACCTGCCGTATCGTTGAGGCGATCCACCGACAGATCGGCAGGGCAGTGCGCAGGGAACGGGCAGGAGGCGGCTGGTGACCGTCGACGACACGACCTCCGGTGCGGGCACACAGCCCCCGTCGGAACCCTCGGTCCACGCGACACCGCATCACGAAGTCGACCATACGGCGGAACCGACCGACGACCCCCTCGCGATCCGGCTGGAACAGCTGATCCTGGGCGCCGACCGTCGCTACACGCCGTTCCAGGCGGCCCGTACCGCCGGTGTCTCGATGGATCTGGCCTCCCGGTTCTGGCGGGCCATGGGCTTCGCCGACATCGGGCAGGCCAAGGCGCTCACCGAGGCCGATGTGCTGGCGCTGCGCCGGCTCGCCGGTCTCGTCGAGGCGGGGCTGCTCAGCGAACCGATGGCGATCCAGGTGGCCCGGTCCACCGGGCAGACCACCGCCCGGCTGGCGGAGTGGCAGATCGATTCGTTCCTGGAGGGGCTGACCGAGCCGCCCGAGCCCGGAATGACCCGTACCGAGGTCACGTACCCGCTGGTCGAGCTGCTTCTCCCGGAGCTCCAGGAGTTCCTGGTCTACGTGTGGCGGCGCCAGCTGGCCGCCGCCACCGGGCGGGTCGTGCAGGCCGCCGACGACGAGGAGATGGTCGACCGCCGCCTGGCCGTCGGCTTCGCCGACCTCGTCGGGTTCACCCGGCTGACCCGGCGGCTGGAGGAGGAGGAGCTCGGCGAGCTGGTCGAGGCCTTCGAGACCACCTCGGCCGACCTGGTCGCCGCCCACGGCGGCCGTCTCATCAAGACCCTCGGCGACGAGGTCCTCTTCGCCGCCGACGACGCGGGCACCGCGGCTGAGATCGCGCTGCGCCTGATCGAGGCGATGAACCAGGACGAGATCATGCCGGCGCTGCGCGTGGGCATCGCGTTCGGCACGGTCACCACCCGGATGGGCGATGTCTTCGGTACGACCGTGAACCTCGCCAGCCGGCTGACGTCGATAGCGCCGAAGGACGCCGTGCTGGTGGACGGCGCCTTCGCGGAGGAGCTGACCCGTACCGGCGACGCCCCGGCCTCCGAGGCGCAGGCGGCGGAGGAGGCCGCGATGGCGGAGAAGGAGCGCCAGGAAGGCGTGGAGTCGGCCGCCGTGCCCAAGTACCGCTACGGGCTGCAGCCGATGTGGCAGCGCCCGGTGCGCGGACTCGGCGTGGTGGAGCCCTGGCTGCTGGCGCGCCGCGGCACCTCCTGAACCCGGCCCTCCCGCAATCCCGGATTCCGCCCCCTCGTCCGGGACCGGACTCGCCCGGGACCGCTGTCCGGGCCGCCCCATAGGATCCCTCCGGTAACGATCGTTAACCGGAGGGGTGCAGTCATGACCGTCACGTCCGAGCAGCGGTTCGGGGAATTCGTCGTCGTACGGGTCCACGAGGGGCAGGAACACGTTGCCGAGCTGGTCCTCGACCGGCCCAAGGCGATGAACGCCGTGTCCACCGACATGGCTCGTTCGATCGCCGCCGCGTGCGCCGCGCTCGCCGCCGACCCCGGCGTACGCGTCACCGTCCTCACCTCCAGCCATGAGCGGGCCTTCTGCGTGGGCGCGGACCTGAAGGAGCGGAACTCCTTCACCGACGCCGATCTGCTGCGCCAGCGCCCCACCGCCCGGTCCGCGTACACCGGCGTGCTCGAACTGCCGATGCCGACGATCGCCGCCGTGCACGGGTTCGCACTCGGCGGCGGATTCGAGCTGGCGCTGTCCTGCGACCTGATCGTCGCCGACCGCACGGCCGTGGTCGGCCTGCCCGAGGTGTCGGTCGGCGTCATCCCGGGCGGCGGCGGTACGCAGTTGCTGCCGCGGCGGATCGGTGCGGCGCGCGCCGCCGAGCTGGTCTTCACGGCCCGGCGGGTGGAGGCGGCCGAGGCGCTCGACAGCGGACTGGTCGACGAACTGGTGGAGGCCGGGCAGGACCGGACGGCCGCGCTGGCGCTCGCCGGCCGGATCGCTGCCAACTCACCGGTGGGGCTGCGGGCCGCCAAGCGGGCGCTGCGGCTCGGCCACGGCCTCGATCTCCGGGCCGGTCTCGAAGTCGAGGACGCCGCCTGGCGGTCGGTGGCCTTCTCCGGCGACCGGGCCGAGGGCGTGGCCGCGTTCAACGAGAAGAGGAAGCCGAACTGGCCCGGCGAGTGACGCGGTGCGACATTCCGTAACTGAATAGACACGAAGCGAACGCGGCTCACGCCCCAAACTGATCAAATCACCACAAACCTACATAAGCTGTAGTGATGGGTGGTGATGATGCACGGCTGCGGGCCGTGGTTTCGCTTGCGCAGGCGATGGCGGCGGCACACACCCCGCGGGGGTCGTGGCGAGCGGCTGCGCTGGGGGCGTGCGAGGCGCTGGGCGGCAGCTTCGCCGCGCTCTCCGTGTGGGAGCGCGGGTGCGGGCAGCTGCGCGTGCTGGTGAACGCGGGTGAACGGGCCGAAGGGGAGGAGGAGTTCCCCGAGGCGGAGGCGTATCCGGTGCACCAGTTCCCGGAGATCGCCGAGTTCCTGCATGAACGGTGGGCCGGGGGCGGCGAACCGGACGCCTGGGTCGAGACCGCCGACGACTCGGCGGGTGTGATGCCGGGCGGGGACGCGGGGCTGCGGGAGTACGGGAGCGGGTACGGCCGGGAGCGGGTGGCCGCCCTGCGCCGGCGTGGGCGCGGCTGCTGTGTGGTCGCGCCGATCGTGCTGCACGGGCGGGCCTGGGGCGAGCTGTACGTGGCCCGCCCGGTGGGGGCGCCGGTGTTCGGGCGGGCGGACGCGGACTTCGCGACCGTGCTGGCCGCGGTCGTCGCCGCCGGGATCTCCCAGGCCGAACGGCTCGAAGAGGTCCGCAAGCTCGCCTTCACCGATCCGCTCACCGGCCTGGCCAACCGCCGTGCCGTCGATGTGCGGCTGGACGAGGCGGTGGAGCGGCACCGGGCGGACGGGGCGGTGGTCAGTCTGGTCGTCTGCGATCTCAACGGTCTGAAGCAGGTCAACGACACCCATGGCCATGCGGTCGGCGACCGGCTGCTGGAACGTTTCGGCTCGGTGCTGTCCCGTTGCGGCGCCATGCTGCCCGGCGCGCTCGCCGCCCGGCTCGGCGGTGATGAGTTCTGTCTGCTCACGGTGGGCCCGGAGGTGGACGACGTGGTCCGGGTGGCGACCGAACTCTGCGAACGGGCAGCCGAGTTGGAGCAGGGGGACGGGGTGGCGTGCGGGATCGCGTCGACCGGTGATCCGATCGGCCCGGTGGTGTCGGCGCGGCGGCTGTTCCGGCTGGCGGACGCGGCCCAGTACCGGGCGAAGGCGGCCCGTTCGGTCAAACCGGTGGTGGCGGGGCGCGACAGCGAGGTGCTCCGGCTGGCCGACTCGCCGCCCAAGCCCGCGCACGACCGCCGCCATCTGCGGGGCAGCCGTCCCTGAACGCCGCGCCGATCGGTAAGGGGTCAACCGCGCGACCACTAGTGACATGAAGGGATTCAGTCCGTACGCTTCTGAATATGGATATGCATACAGTCGTGGTGGGGACGTCCGGTACCACCGCTCAGGACGTCATCGCCGTGGCCCGCGGCAACGCCCGTGTCGAGCTCTCCGCAGCCGCCGTCGACGCGCTCGCCGCCGCCCGCACGATCGTGGACGCGCTGGCCGCCAAGCCCGAGCCGGTCTACGGCGTCTCCACCGGATTCGGGGCGCTGGCCAGCCGGCACATCAGTCAGGATCTCCGCGCACAGCTCCAGCGCAACATCGTCCGCTCGCACGCCGCCGGCATGGGGCCGCGCGTCGAGCGCGAGGTCGTCCGCGCGCTGATGTTCCTGCGGCTGAAGACGGTCGCCTCCGGGCACACCGGCGTACGCCCCGAGGTCGCGCAGACCATGGCCGACGTCCTCAACGCGGGCATCACGCCCGTCGTCCACGAGTACGGCTCGCTCGGCTGCTCCGGCGACCTGGCCCCGCTCTCCCACTGCGCCCTGGCGCTGATGGGCGAGGGTGACGCGGAGGGCCCCGACGGCGCCGTGCGCCCCGCCGGTGAGCTGCTCGCCGCCCACGGCATCACCCCGGTCGAGCTGCGCGAGAAGGAGGGCCTCGCCCTCCTCAACGGCACCGACGGCATGCTCGGCATGCTCGTGATGGCCCTGGCCGACCTGAAGAACCTCTACACGTCCGCCGACATCACCGCCGCCCTCTCCCTGGAGGCGCTGCTCGGCACGGACAAGGTGCTCACCCCTGAGCTGCACGCCATCCGCCCGCACCCGGGCCAGGGCGTCAGCGCCGACAACATGCTGCGGGTCCTCGCGGGATCGGGCCTCACCGGCCACCATCAGGACGACGCGCCCCGTGTGCAGGACGCCTACTCGGTGCGCTGCGCGCCCCAGGTCAACGGCGCGGGACGCGACACCCTCGACTACGCCGGGATCGTCGCGGGCCGCGAACTGGCCTCCGCCGTCGACAACCCCGTCGTCCTGCCCGACGGCCGGGTCGAGTCCAACGGGAACTTCCACGGCGCCCCCGTCGCGTACGTACTCGACTTCCTGGCGATCGTCGCGGCCGACCTCGGCTCCATCACCGAGCGCCGCACCGACCGGCTGCTGGACAAGAACCGTTCGCACGGGCTGCCGCCGTTCCTCGCCGACGACGCCGGGGTGGACTCGGGCCTGATGATCGCCCAGTACACCCAGGCCGCTCTGGTCAGCGAGATGAAGCGGCTCGCGGTCCCGGCCTCGGCCGACTCGATCCCGTCCTCCGCGATGCAGGAGGACCACGTCTCCATGGGCTGGTCGGCGGCGCGCAAGCTCCGTACCGCCGTGGACAACCTCGCCCGGATCGTCGCCGTCGAGCTCTACGCGGCGACCCGCGCCATCGAACTGCGCGCCGCCCAGGGCCTCACCCCCGCGCCCGCCTCGCAGGCCGCCATCGAGGCGCTGCGCGCGGCAGGGGTCCAGGGACCGGGGCCGGACCGCTTCCTGTCGCCGGACCTGGCCGCGGCGGACGCGTTCGTGCGCGCGGGGAAGCTGGTCGCGGCGGTCGAACCGGTGACCGGCCCGCTGGCCTAGGGTCCGGGCGCGTGTCAGGCGGAGAAAGCGTCGCTTTCTAGGCGGACAGGGCGTGGGCGCGGCGTGCCGAGTGGGAGACGAACGCCGCGCCGATGCCCAGGAACGCGACGCCGCCGATCAGATACGGGGTGGTGTCGATCCCGGTCCCGGTGTCGGCCAGCCTCGGACCGGCCGCGGAGTCCCCGGCGGTGGCGGCCGGACCGCTTTGTGCGCCCGGTGCGCCGGCCGGTTCGTCCGTCGCGTTGGCGGACGGGACGAACCACAGGGCGGCCAGCAACGTGGCCGCGGCGGTGGCGGTCAGGAGCGGGCGACGAGCGACGACCACGGAATCGATCCCCCTTGTCACAGCCGTGAGTTAGGCGTGTGCGCCGATGCTAGTGAAAGCAGCGGGTCGCGGGAAAGCCGGGGGCGCGGGGAGCTTACGCTCCGGCACATGAGCACATCTGAGACATCACGCTTTGTTCGGCTTCGGGTCGAAATGGTGCTGGAGATCACGGACTCCGCGGCCCTCAGCGGCACCGCACTGGAGTCGATCGCCGTCGAGTACGGGGAACCGGGCGGCGAGTCCGCCGAGGAACGCATGCTCGCCGAGGACGCCGTACGGGAGGACGGTGCGGAGGCCCTCGCCTCCCTCGTCGACCCGTTCGACCTGGTCAGCGAGGTGCCCGGGGTCGAGCTCACCCAGGCGTCCTGGAGCAGCGAGATCGTCGACTACGACCCGGACGACCCGGACGCCTGGGACCTCGACGACGAGGACGGCGAGGAGGACGAGGAGGACGACGAAGAGGGCGGTGGCGGCGTCCCGCACAATGGATGAGGACGACGACGGTCACGTCGCCGTGAGCGGCGGGACCAGCAGCTGGTGAACACCGGCCCCGGACCGCTTCGCACGCGGACCGGGGCCGTGTCGTTCGCCGGTCGTCCTTACGCGATCGGCGTCGGGAACCACCGCAGCCGCGGACGCGTCGATGAGTGTTGTTCCCCACATCTTTCGTGGATGGGGAACGGAGGACCCTTTCCATGGGTTCTAGGACCATTGACGGGTTTCGCCGGGCGACGGCGGCTCTGCTCGGGGTTTTTGGGGATTCGGCAACGATGGAGAAGCGTGTGATGACGGACAGCAAGCGGCGCAGGGGCCTGATGGCCGCGTCCGCACTGCTCGGCGGCGTTCTGGTGCTCACTGCCTGCAACGACGGCGGGGACAAGAGCGGCGCCGACGGCTCGAAGAAGTCGCAGGCGGCCGAGGTCGACAAGGCGGCGGCCCAGGACGCCTCGGAAGCGCAGATAGCGATCTCGCCGAAGAACGGCGCGGCCAACGCGAGCATCAACAACGACGCCAAGGTCACCGTCGCCAAGGGCACGCTGTCCCAGGTCACCATGACCACGTCGGCCGGAGCCACCGTCAAGGGCACGCTCTCCGCCGACGGCAAGAGCTGGAAGCCGGACGTCCAGCTGGAGCGCTCGACCACGTACAAGATCGCCGCGACGGCGAAGGACTCCAAGGGCCGCGAGGCGCACGAGAACTCCTCCTTCACCACCGTCTCGCCCGCCAACAGCTTCATCGGGAACTTCACCCCCGAGGACGGCTCCACGGTCGGCGTCGGCATGCCGGTCTCGATCAACTTCAACAAGGCGATCACGGACAAGAAGGCCGTCCAGGCCGGTATCACCGTGACGTCCAGCAGCGGTCAGCAGGTCGTCGGCCACTGGTTCAACTCGCAGCGTCTCGACCTGCGCCCCGAGAACTACTGGCAGGGCGGCTCCACCGTCACGCTGAAGCTGTCGCTGGACGGCGTCGAGGGCGCGGACGGCGTCTTCGGCGTGCAGCAGAAGACGGTCACCTTCAAGGTCGGCCGCAACCAGGTCTCGACGGTCGACGCCAACACGAAGATGATGACCGTCACCCAGGACGGCAAGACGATCAAGACCATCCCGATCTCCTCCGGCTCCTCCGCCAACCCCACGTACAACGGGCAGATGGTGATCTCCGAGAAGTTCAAGGAGACCCGGATGAACGGTGCGACGGTCGGCTTCACCGACGACGACGGCAAGGGCGAGTACGACATCAAGGACGTGCCGCACGCCATGCGGCTGTCCACCTCGGGCACCTTCATCCACGGCAACTACTGGGGCGCGCGGTCGATCTTCGGCAGCGCCAACACCAGCCACGGCTGCGTCGGCCTCGCCGATGTGAAGGGCGCGAGCGACGCAAACCAGCCCGCCGCCTGGTTCTACAACAACTCCATGGTCGGCGACGTGGTCATCGTCAAGAACTCCCCGGACCGGACCATCACCCCCGACAACGGCCTCAACGGCTGGAACATGAGCTGGGCGGAGTGGACGGCGGGCTCCCAGGCCTGACCCGACCCCACGCGTCGTCCCCGGCGCGAGCCGCTGGTCGTGGCCCTGGGCGACGACCGGCCCCCGAATCCCGTACGGAGGCGGCGGCACCCGGATCCCCTCGGATCCGCGGTGCCGCCGCCTCCGGCGTTCGTAAGACCATCGAGGACGGCGGCCGGCCGGTCATCCAGGGCCCCGCCGGCGGCGGCAAGTCCACCCTGCTCCAGATGCTCGGCGGTCTGGACCGACCCACGGGCGGCAGCATCGAACTCGACGGCGTCGACCTCGCGAAGCTCAGCGAGGCCAAGCTCACCGGGGTGCGCGCCCAGAACATCGGCTTCGTCTTCCAGAGCTTCAACCGCATCCCGACGCTCACCGCCCAGGAGAACGTCGGGACCGCGCTCGTGCCGCTCGGCGGTCGGGCGGCCGAGCGCCGCAGGAGGGCCGCGGTGGCGCTGGACTCCGTCGGACTCGGTGAGCGGCTCGGACATCTGCCCGGCGAGATGTCCGGGGGCCAGCAGCAGCGGGTGGCACCGCGTCTCGCGACCATCCGCAAGGGAAAGGTCACGATCACGGAGAACGCGTCGGCCTGATACGGGACTTGAGGGGCGGGGCGTGGAGGGGTGGGCGGGAGGCCGGCGGTGGGCGGCCGTCGCGGTCGGGTGGCCGGTCAGCGGTCAGTGGCGGGCGTCCGGCGCGGTCCGGTGGGCGGTGAGGTCGCCGCGGCGGACCTGGCGCAGGCCCAGCGGATCGGCGTGCAGCTCGCCGTTCCCGCCGTTCCAGAGCGTGCTGCGGGGCAGGACACCGGGGCCCGACAGGAGTGAGCGCAGCCCGTACCAGGGTTGCAGCGGCAGCCAGCACAGCCCGTACAGCCAGCGCCGCAGCAGCAGCCAGGGCCCCGGGCGCCCGGCGTCGGGCAGTCTGACCACCCGTATCCTCATGATCAGCTTGCCCGCGCCCGCCCCGGTGAACGCGGTGAGCACCACATGGTTGAGGAACGAGAAGGCGAGCGTCGGGCCGAGCAGCAGGCCGACCGCCTCGGTGACCCCGGCCGTGTCCACGTACGGCCGGACCAGTAAGCCGGCGGCCACCAGGCAGAGGTAGCAGTCGAGGCCGACGGCGAGATAGCGGCGCATGTCGCCCGCACGTGGCGGTACGCGCGCCGCGCGCGGTTCGGCGTGGTACCCGGGCGCGGGCGGGAGGGCCGCGCGAGCCGTCGGCAGAGGAGGTCCGGAGAGGTTCCGGGTGCGCCCCTCACCCCGTGGAATTGTCATGACGGCATCATGTCTGATGAGGCGTCACCATGTACCCGGGAACCACACTCACACCGCCGCGCACCCCGCATTAGTCTCGCACCCATGACCGCCGCCATCACCGCCATGATCACTGCAGTAGTCGGAGTGCTCGGCACCCTCCTCGCCCCGGTGTTCGTGCAGCGGCTGTCCGTATCCCAGCGCACCGAGGAGTCCCGACTGGCGGGCGAGCAGCGGAAGTTCGAGGAGCGGCGCACCCAGTACACGGCCATGAACCGGGCCTCCCGGCAGTTCCACACCCTGCTCAAGGACGCCCTGCACCGCATCCGTGACGGCGTCTACACGGAGCAGGAACGCACCCAGCTCGAAGAGGCCCGCCTCGACCACCGTGACCGCTACGCCGAGGCGCAGATGATCGTCCCCGAACGGATACTCCAGGCGTCCCGCGACCTCAACCGCGTGCTTGCCGCCGGTGACGGCACCGTCAAACGCCTCGACCGGGGCCTCGCCCGGGACGGCGAGAGCGTCGAACAGGCCCTGGAGGACCTGAAGGCGGCCGACCCCTTCCTCGACACGATGCGGGAGCTGATGCGCCGGGACCTCGGCGTCGCGGACTGAACCCCGGGGCCGTGCCGGTGAAGTCCCGCCCGCTCCGTCAGCAGGACCCGAACGGCCACAGCCGGTAGTGCGAGTCCAGCCGGTACTCGTCGGCCCGCTCCACCGTCAGCCGCGTCCACTCGCCGTCCTGCCGCAGGCACCCGCCGCCGTCCGCCCGGAGCCACGGCGAGTAGGCGATCCGTACCGTCACCGACCCGGCGGCGGGCATCCGCACCACCAGGGAGGCGTCGTCCCCGCGTACGACGGCACCCGGCGCGGAGACCAGCGGTACGGCCTCGCGCACTCGGTAGATCCGCCACTCCCCGTCCTGCCACACCGGCTCCAGCCAGTCCGCCCCGCGCCGGACGATCGCCGCCTCCGCCTCGGCCGGCCCGTCCGGCCTGCCGTTGTGCAGCACGACGAGGCCCACGCTCCACCGGTCCAGCCAGGCCCGGTACGTCGCCGGGGTCGGCTTCCCCTCGTAGAACAGCCGCCCGCGTTCCACGTCGAGCTGCCGGTTCCAGCCGCGCGCCATGTTCACGTACGGGGCGAGCACCGTCGCCTCGCGGTGATTGCGGGCCGGTACGACCTCCACCCGGGTCCGCTCGGCGCCGAGCCGACGCAGCTCGGCGACCACGCCGTCGGTGTGCTCCGCCCAGGCGGGCACGGCGTCGGAGACCCGCAGATCGTCACCGGTCTTGTTGATCAGCCAGCCCGAGTTGTACACCAGCGTCCCGGCGAGCACCACGGCCTGCACCCGCACCAGCGCGCCGCCCCGCGCCCACCTCGGCAGGACGGTCAGCAGCGCCGCCAGCAGCACGGGCGGGCCGGCCAGCCCCACCAGCCGCTCCACGTTCGTCCCGATGGGCGAGGGGATCAGGAAGGTCAGGACGACGCCGACCGCGTACACCAGGCCCGCGAACCGGACCACCCGCCAGCCGCCCTCGCGCGGCGCCGCGAGCCACAGGGCCGCGCAGGCCACCAACGGCATCCACAGCTTGCTCACCGCCATCGGCTGCTCGCCCGTGAACGGGAACACCACCGTCGTCGCGGCCACCACCACGAACGGCGGCACGACGAGCACGCCCGCCCGCTGCCACTGCCGGGCCGCCCCGTACGCCGCGCCCGTCACCACCAGGAACAGCCCCGCCACCGGACTCGCCGCCGTCGCCAGCGCCGCGCAGCCCGCCGCGCATCCCGCCGTGCGGCCCGTACGACGCCGTACGTACAGCAGCGCGACCAGCCCGATCGCGACGCCCAGCGCGAACGTCGTGCGCCCGGACGCGACATTGCACCAGAGCGTCAGCGAACCCAGCACCGCGACCGCGACCGGCCACCGCACCCCGCTCCGCACACAGAGCCGCCCCAGCGCCCACGACCCACAGAGCCCGGCGGCGACGGTCACCGTCCGCACCCCGAACACCGCCATGAGCGGTGGCGTCAGCAGGCTGTAGTTGGCGGTGTGCATCCCGCCGTACCAGGAGAGGTTGTACGCGGACCCCGGATGCCGGGAGGCGAAGCCGGCCCAGGCGAGCTGCGCCGCCAGATCACCGCCGCCGGTGGCCAGCACCAGCGCCCACAGCAGATACAGCGGCACGACGACGAGCACCGCGACACCCGGCACCCACCACCGCGCCGAGTCCGAGTCCGCTGCCGAGTCCGCTGCCGAGTCCGCTCCGGTGGAGGCCCGCCCGTCCTGCCTGTCGCGTTCCCTGTCGCGCGTCCCGGTGCTCTCGGTGATCCCCACCCGGCAAACCCTAGCGACGCCCTCCGGACCGGACCGCGGCCTTCGCGCACCGGCACCGTGGTGCAGCTGTCTACACCATGGATCCGGGGGACCGGCCCCTCGTGGCGGCCGCCTCCCACCAGCAACATGGAGTCATCACGAGACACCGCCCCGACCACGGAGGAATCCCATGAAAGCACTGCTCTGGTTCGTGTTCTGCGCGGCGATCGCCGCGAACGTCTCGCTCAACTTCCTGGTGGAGGAGAGCGGTCTGCAGATCGCGCTGAGCGTGGCCGCCGGGGTGGTCGCCCTCGCGTCCGGAGCGGGGCTGTGGATGCTGCGCCGCGAGGCGCGAGCGTAGTCCGTGGCCCACTGCGCGGGTCCCGTTGAAGGACTTCCGGAGCGACTGGGACAATCGACATGCCACAACGGTTCTGTACGTCGCTTCCGTGAGCCGCAGAGCGTGCGATGTCTGGGCGACGCCCTCAATGGCGAGGGGGGACCGCCGGCGCCCCCGGGACGGGGGGCGTCTTCGCGCGCATGCCCACCGACGGAAGGTCTTGACCTGATGCAGGCCACCCCTGATTCCGTAACCCCGCACGCCACCGAGAGCCGCGTCATCGAGCCGCTGTACGCCGAGATCCTCCGGCGCAACCAGGGCGAGAAGGAATTCCACCAGGCGGTACGGGAGGTCCTGGAGACCCTCGGCCCGGTCCTCGCGAAGCGGCCGGAGTTCGTGGACGCCCGGATCATCGAGCGCGTCTGCGAGCCGGAGCGCCAGCTCATCTTCCGGGTGCCGTGGTCGGACGACTCCGGCGACATCCACGTGAACCGCGGCTTCCGGGTCGAGTTCAGCAGCTCGCTCGGACCGTACAAGGGCGGGCTGCGCTTCCACCCCTCGGTCAACCTCGGCATCGTGAAGTTCCTCGGCTTCGAGCAGATCTTCAAGAACGCGCTCACCGGCATGCCCATCGGCGGCGGCAAGGGCGGCGCGGACTTCGACCCCAAGGGCCGCTCGGACGCCGAGATCATGCGGTTCTGCCAGTCGTTCATGACCGAACTCCATCGCCACCTCGGCGAGTACACCGACGTCCCCGCCGGTGACATCGGCGTCGGCGGCCGGGAGATCGGCTACCTGTTCGGCCAGTACAAGCGGATCACCAACCGCTACGAGTCCGGCGTGCTCACCGGAAAGGGCCTCGGCTGGGGCGGCGCCCAGGCACGCACCGAGGCGACCGGCTACGGCTGTGTCCTGTTCACCGCCGAGATGCTCCGCAGCCGGGGCGAGTCCCTCGACGGCCAGCGCATCGTCGTCTCGGGCTCGGGCAATGTCGCGATCTACGCGATCGAGAAGGCCCAGCAGCTCGGTGCGACCGTGGTGACCTGCTCCGACTCCAACGGCTACGTCGTGGACGAGAAGGGCATCGACCTCGCCCTCCTCAAGGAGATCAAGGAGGCCGGGCGCGGCCGCGTCTCCGAGTACGCGGAACGCCGCGGCGAGCACGTCAAGTACGTCTCCGGCACCGGCGTCTGGAACGTTCCCTGCGACGTGGCCCTGCCCTGCGCCACCCAGAACGAACTCCACGAGGCCGACGCCCTGGCCCTGGTGCGCCACGGTGTGAAGGCGGTCGCCGAGGGCGCCAACATGCCCACCACCCCCGAGGCCGTACGCGTCCTCCAGGAGGCGGGCGTCGCCTTCGCCCCCGGCAAGGCGGCCAACGCGGGCGGCGTGGCCACCAGCGCCCTGGAGATGCAGCAGAACGCCTCCCGCGACTCCTGGACCTTCGCCCATACCGAGGAGCGCCTCGCGGAGATCATGCGCCACATCCACGACTCCTGCTACACCACCGCGGAGCGCTACGGCAGCCCCGGCAACTACGTGGTCGGCGCCAACATCGCCGGCTTCGAACTCGTCGCGGACGCGATGCTGGCACAGGGCCTGATCTGACCCGACACCCCTGACACCAACCCCGGCCCGGCCGCCTCGCGCGGCCGGGCCTCGGTCGTGTCAGGCAGCCGCCGCGACGCGGCGCCGAAAGGTCTCCGCCAGCCCCGTGTTCACGACCACCACCACCCCGAAGAACACTGCCGCCCCCGGATGCCCCACCGCGTGGACCGCGTACACACCACAGCCGAGCACCACCGCCTTGACCAGCAGAACCCCCACGAGCGGTGGCCGGAAGCGGGCGCGAGGGGCGGCGAACAGGCCCCAGACCACGGCGGCGACCGCGGGCGCCCCGATCCCGAGCAGCAGCCGGGAAGCCACACCGTCCCCGGTGGCGAAACCCCACCAGCCCAGAGCGGCCAGCGCCGCCAACTCGACGACGAACGCCACGACTTCATTGACCATGAACCAGGGCCGCCCGGCCGGGAAGGCGGGAATGCTGTGGTCTTCGCTCGTCATCGGTGGACGGCCCTCTTCGTGCGGCGGTTGATCCCGCCGGAATTGTTTCCGGCGCGAGTGCGGTGGCTCATTTTCCCTGATGCCGGGCCCGTTGATCGCATGAACCCGAGAGACAGGGCGCCTGCCCGCACCTCCGGAGTGGTCGTCGTTCTCGCGGTGACCTTCCTGCTGGCCCTCGTCATCGCCGTGCGCGGCACCGCTCCCGCGCAACGAGCGGCGGTGCTGCGTGCCTTCGCCGAACTCGTATCAACCCGTCGTCGTTGATCGGCGCACGGCGTCGTGGGACGGGGCATTGCGGAGCCTTCACATGGCCGTGGCCGCCCCCTGATCGCAGGAGACGGCCACGGCACCGGGGCTGCGTGTCGATGGGCCGCTCGGGTGCGGCCTCGCCGACGGTTCGGCCGGTGTTACACCCAGCGGACGATGTCGACCGTGTCGTTCGTCTGCGGGGGCTCCTGGAGGGACTGGTGCGGGAACAGCGGGCGGACTGTTTCCTCGTCCGTGTCGATGAGCAGGGCGAGGTGGTTGGTGTTGTTCACCCACGAGGAGACTTCGTCGGCCGCGGTGGGGCCGTTGACGCCGCCGCTCATGGGCAGG
Source organism: Streptomyces sp. NPDC058240 (assembly GCF_042882135.1). Taxonomy (NCBI): domain Bacteria; kingdom Bacillati; phylum Actinomycetota; class Actinomycetes; order Kitasatosporales; family Streptomycetaceae; genus Streptomyces; species Streptomyces sp. NPDC058240. The sequence continues at coordinate 21,168 of NZ_JBHVWT010000032.1, read as the reverse complement.
TCGCGCAGGTCGACGTGGTGGCCGGCGCCGATGCCGTAGGCCGGGCCTCGATTGTTGTAGTCGCGGTACAGGCACAGGGTGGCGGGCGGGCACGGCTCGCTGTCCTGGAGCTTGACCACGCCGGGCGGCAGGTGGTCGGCAGCGGCGTCGGCAGTGGTGGTGCCGGGGAACAGCACGATGACCACGGCTGCGGCTGCCGAGGCGGCCACGCGGGCCGGACTGCTGGGTCGCTGGAAGCTGGTCGTCATCACTTCTCTCCAAGGGGATGATCGCCTGGCCGTGCCGGGCGTGCAGGGAACGGGTTCGGCCCCCGGGCGTCCTGACACCGGCCCCGGGGTCGACCGGGAGCCGTGGATTCCGCGGTGGGCGGCTCCACTCCTCAGAGAGGAAATTACTCAAAGTATTCATTTTGTAACTAAAGGTGGCCGCGCTGACGCGTCAGTCGTACCCGGCTGGCGGAGAGAAGCGATGCGGGGTGTCAGTTCCCGTCGAGGTCGATACAGTGCGCGATCGTCGCATCGTCCGCCGCCACCGCGTAGCGGGCCTCCGCCTGCCGGACACGACGGATGATTTCGGCGGGGCCGCTCGATGTCAGGAGGGCCATGGCCCCCGGCCAGTCGACGAGCCGGAACCGGTCCACGATGCGGCCGGCTCCGTTGCTGAGCAGGGCGGCACCGGCCAGCTCGGAGACCGGACAGCTTCCGGTGATCGCTTCGTCCGCCGCCTGCGGGTCGTCCTTGGCCACCCAGAAACCGCCCGGCTGGTTCCGGTTGGCCCGTAGCTCCCGGAGGATTCGGTGGTACTCGTCGCTCCCCTCGGTGGCGGCTTCGAGCGCGGACGCGTAGGGGCGGCTGATGATCACTTCCCGGGGATCGGAGACGACGAGCGGCGCACCGTCCGCCCGGTCGAGCACGAGGACCGAGTCACCGAGCACCAGGTACTCGACGAGGCCGTCGGACAGACGCAGGACGGCTACGGCTGCCGACGGGCTGATCGGGGCGGCTACGTCGCAGGTGTCCCGGTGATCGTCCGTCACCTGCTCGATGGCCTCGGCCAGCAGCTCCGAGAGGCTGCGGTCCCGCGCGAGGGACAGGAGACCGAGGAGGCTGCCTCCCAGGCGGTTGGCGTACCAGGCCACGCCGTGCCGGCAGACCGATGCGGTGCCGGGGATGCCGGCACCGTCGATCAGCACCGCCGCCGTGGGCAGGGCGCCGGTGAAGTCCTCGTTCGTGCGGCCGGTCCGCGCCGCAGCGCTCGTCATCGTCACCCGCATGCCCTGGACCCCGCCCTCCCGCCGATCGGGCCGCGCGTCCCGCCCCAGGACCCGTCCGGATCACGGGCGGTCACGCGAAAGGGGTACGCGGCGGGTGTGCGGTTCTTCGTACCAGGCCTCACTCTCCGGCCGGTGCCACCCCGATCGGGCACGAGACCCCCGTGCCGCCGATCCCGCAGTAGCCCGCCGGGTTCTTGTCGAGGTACTGCTGGTGGTACGCCTCGGCCGGCCAGAACGTGCGGCCCTCCGCCGGGAGGATCTCCGTGGTGATCGTGGAGTGGCCGGAGGCCGTGAGGACCTTCTGGTACGCCTCGCGGGAGGCTGCCACGGCGGTCTCCTGCTCGGGGGAGTGGGTGTAGATCGCCGAGCGGTACTGGGTGCCCACGTCGTTGCCCTGGCGGAAGCCCTGGGTCGGGTCGTGGGACTCCCAGAAGAGCTTCAGCAACTCGGCGTACGAGACGGTCTTCGGGTCGAAGACGACGCGGACCGCCTCGGTGTGGCCGGTCAGGCCCGAGCAGACCTCTTCGTACGCGGGGTTCTCGGTGTAGCCGCCCTGGTAGCCGACGAGCGTCGTCCAGACGCCGTCCGTCTGCCAGAACTTGCGCTCGGCGCCCCAGAAACAGCCCAGCGCGAAGTCCGCGACATCCAGACCCTGCGGGTACGGGCCGAGCAGCTGGTTGCCGAGGACCGTGTGGTGGGACGGGACGGTGAATTCGGGGGTGGGGCGGCCCTTCAGGGCCTCCTCCGGGGTGGGGAGCTGAGGGGTGCGGCGTTGCAGGAACATGCGGGGGCTCCTCCTGGGGTGGGTGTGCAGTGCGTACAACGCGGCGGGAGCGCCATGGATTCCGCCCGCCAGGGCCGGGCCCTACCGCGGCAGCGTCGCCGGGCTGCCGCCGTTCGCCTCGTAGCCGGCCACCGCCAGCGCCCGGTAGACCGTGTACTCGGCGGCCGGGTCGGGGTCCTGCGTCCACGGCAGGGCGCCCACGTGGCCGTCGATGTGGACGAGCTGGTTCATCGCCTCCGACCAGCGCTCCATCCGGACGAGGAAGAGGACCAGCAGGTGGCGGACGTGCGCGAGCATCGGGTCGTCGGGGCGGGCCGCGTGCACCGCGAACAGGGCGCCCTCGACCGCCTTGGTCACCACCAGGCCGCGGTAGAAGCCCTGCACCAGATTGACCTCGGGCAGATGCTCGTACACCGCGAAGAGCGGCAGCGCGGCCAGCAGCGAGCCCTGCGGGGCGCGGGCGGCGGCCGCGGTGGCGAAGCGGTCGGCGTCCTCGCGCGAACCGTGCCACTTCTCGCACCAGTAGTGCAGCGCGGCGATGTGCGCGCCCATGTGGGCCGGGGCCCGGTCCATCACCTTCGCCCAGAGCCGGTCGAACTCCTCGTGGGAGTAGCCGAGTCCGCGGGAGACGGCCAGTTCGGTGAGGTACGGAACGGGGTCGCCCGGCGCCAGCAGCGCCGCCTCGCCGCAGACCGTGCGGGCCTCCTCCAGGATGATGCGGAAGTCGTCCGTCCCCGCGGTCGACGAACGCCACGCCTGCTGCACCAGGAACTCGGCGTGCACCGCCGCACCGCCCGCGTCCTTCGGCGCCTCCGCCCGCCACTTGCGCAACCACGCACCACCGACACCGGGCTGCTGCGCCAGCTCCAGCGAGGCGGCGCCGGCGAAGGCCTGCACCCGCTGCCACCGCACCTCGCCCTCCTTGGGCGTACCGGCCAGCAGCTGCGAGGCCGCCCGCCAGTCCTGGGAACGCTGCACGACATCGAGCACATCGAGAAGATCCTGGTCCGGGCCCGGCAGCCGGATGTCCAGTTCCTCCTGGCGCACGAAGCCGTAGGCGTCCGGGTCGGCGGCGTCCGGGGAACCCGGCGCGACCTGGCGGATTCCGCCGCGGCGGCGCAGCACGAAGGGGCCGACGACCGCGGCGAGCATGCACAGGGCGAGCAGGAACCAGAGAATCTCCATGCACCCATTGTCACCGGACGGCCCGGTAGTCCGGTGGGCGCCCTCGCGACGAACTACGCTCGGGCCCCATGAGCGACCAGCACAGCTTTGAGACCCTCGCGATCCACGCGGGAAACACCGCCGATCCCCTCACCGGCGCCGTTGTTCCGCCCATTTACCAGGTGTCCACGTACAAGCAGGACGGTGTGGGCGGACTGCGCGGCGGCTACGAGTACAGCCGCAGCGCCAACCCGACCCGTACCGCACTGGAGGAGAACCTCGCGGCCCTGGAGGGCGGCCGCCGCGGACTCGCCTTCGCCTCCGGCCTCGCCGCCGAGGACTGCCTGCTCCGTACGCTGCTGACCCCCGGCGACCATGTGGTCATCCCGAACGACGCGTACGGCGGCACGTTCCGGCTGTTCGCGAAGGTCGTCTCGCGGTGGGGCGTCGAGTTCTCCGTCGCCGACACCTCGGACGTGGCGGCGGTACGGGCGGCGATCACCCCGCGCACCAAGGCGATCTGGGTGGAGACCCCGTCCAACCCGCTGCTCGGCATCACCGACATCGCCGCGATCGCCGGTGTGGCCCGCGCCGCAGGTGCGCGCCTGGTCGTCGACAACACCTTCGCCAGCCCCTACCTCCAGCAGCCCCTGGCCCTGGGTGCCGATGTGGTGGTGCACTCCACCACGAAGTACATGGGCGGCCACTCGGACGTCGTCGGCGGCGCGCTGATCGTCAACGACCCCGAACTCGCCGAGGAGTTGGCGTACCACCAGAACGCGATGGGCGCGGTCGCCGGACCGTTCGACGCCTGGTTGGTGCTGCGCGGCATCAAGACCCTGGCGGTCCGCATGGACCGGCACAGCGAGAACGCCACCAAGGTCACCGATCTGCTGACCCGGCACCCCAAGGTCACCCAGGTCCTCTACCCGGGGCTGCCCGAGCACCCGGGCCACGAGATCGCCGCCAAGCAGATGAAGGCGTTCGGCGGCATGGTGTCCTTCCGGGTCGAGGGCGGCGAGGAGGCCGCGGTCCAGGTCTGCAACCGGGCGAAGCTGTTCACCCTCGGTGAGTCGCTGGGCGGCGTCGAGTCGCTCGTGGAGCACCCCGGCCGCATGACGCACGCCTCGGCGGCGGGCTCCCCGCTGGAGGTGCCGGCCGACCTCGTGCGCGTCTCCGTCGGCATCGAGAACGCCGACGACCTGCTGGCCGACCTGACGCAGGCGCTCGGCTAGGGTCTTTCGTTCGGATCAGGCCGGATCAGGCACCGGGGCACGCGAGCCCGGCATGATCCGAACGAGAGGCCCTGGGGGTCTTTCTTCAAGAAATCCGGGCGGGCCCGCACACTCGGGTCCGCCCGGCCGTCCGCGGCGTTGTCAGGCGTTGACCTTCTCGTCCTCCAGCATCGCCCGGATCTGTTCGCGCAGTTCCGGGCTGTCGCTGTGCTCATGGACGGAGACCGCGTGCTCCGTCGCGGCCCGTACGACTTCCTCTTCCTCACCGGAGATGGTGAGCGAGCAGCGCGACACACTCGGATGCTTGCGGCAGTCAGCGATCTTCCTGGTCATGGCAGCCTCCTCGGCTGGTTCCGCATGCCGCCCATTCCAGGATAGTTCGCCCGGAATGGGCGCTCACCAGCCCTCCAGCGGCGTCGTCTCGGAGGGAGGCACCTGCCAGGGATGCGCCGCCATCGCCCAGACCGTGAAGGCCACCACCGCGGCGCACGCCACCAGCAGCATCAGCCGGCGGGCGAACAGCCGCCGGCGCAGCAGCCTGCCACCGCGCTCCGCCACCCGCTGCGCCAGATCGGCGGGCACCTGGGGATGCGGGCCGTCCAGCATCCGCCGGACCTCGTCCTCCCGGTCGCCGCCGCGGCTCACCGCGCGACCCCCAGCGGACCCGGTGTGCCCCGCCGCGCCGTGGGCCGGCGGGTGCCGCGCATCGTGGCCACCGAGCGGTTGCAGATCGCCCGCACCCGCTCCACCGGAAGGCCGAGCAGTGCCGCGGCCTGCTCCTCCGCGACCCCCTCGTACAGCCGTAGTACGAGGACGAGACGTTCCTGCGGCGTCAGCGGGTCCAGCAGCCCGCCGCGCGGCCGGTGGTGCCGCCAGACCTCGTGGGCGAACCGGACGGCGAGCTCGCGCCGGGTGCGGTCGTACGGATCCTCGCCGCGCAGCCGGTCCCACTGCGCGTACGTGCGCGCCAGCGCGGCCGTGAGCAGCCGCTGGGCCCGGGGATTGGCTCCCGGCGGACGCATGGGCTCGGCGGTGAGCAGCGTGGCGGTGTGCAGCAGACGGCCGGCCGCGCCCGCGACGAAGGTCTCGAACTCCTGGGCGCGGCGCCGCTCCCGGCCCGTCTGGCGCTCTCGCACAGTCCACATACGAGCCGCTGCGGGTCTCCCGGTCAAGAGGTGTGCAGCAGGTCGGTCCGGACCCGGAGCTTCCGTCAGCCGGCCGGGGGCGCCTGGTGCGAGGTCTGGCGGGCGGCCAGCGAGGTGTTGAACCGGGTGAGCAGTGCGCAGAAGGTCTCGCGCTCCTCGGCCGTCCAGCCGTCCGTCACCTGGGTCATGAGCTCGCGCCGGGAGCCGCGGACCTCGTCCAGTCGCGCCTGGCCGCGCGGCGACAGCTGGAGCACGACGGCCCGGCCGTCCTCGGGGTGCGAGGTGCGCTTGACCAGTCCGGTGTCGACGAGCGGTGCGACCTGCCGGGTCACGGTCGAGGAGTCGATCCCCATGCCCGCGGCGAGTGCCTTGACGCCCATCGGGCCTTCCCGGTCCAGCCGGTTGAGCAGCAGATAGGCGGCCCGGTCCATGGAATTGCGCACCTGGCCGACACCGCCGAGGCGGGTCTGCTCGGCACGGCGGGCGAATACCGCGACCTGGTGCTGCAGAGCGTCGAGGACGTGGTCGGAACCCGTGGGTTCGGGGGCGGCGCCCCCGGAAGGAGACGCAGCTGTCGTCATGTCCTGAGGGGGCATGGCCGGGGGCTCTCTTCGTGCGGTGTCGGATGGGTGGGGGACAGAGTACGCGGCCACGGGGCAACGCGTACCAGCGCTGCACAAACCTGTGGACAACGGTCCAGGAGGGGGCCGGACGCGGCGGCCGCCGCCCTGCCGAGCGGCGGGACCTGCGGGCCGAGCTGCAAGACTTACGGTATGAACTTCCGCGTGACCGGCCACTTCCCCCCGCTGATCCTCGACGACATCCGCGGGGCGCAGAAGATGCTCTCCGGCGTGGCCAGGGTGACCGCCATGGAAGGCAGCCGCCACCTGAGCGACCTCGTGGGCGCGCCGGTCCATTTCAAGTGCGAGAACCTCCAGCGGACCGGCTCGTTCAAACTGCGTGGCGCGTATGTACGGATCGCGGGCCTGTCCCCGGTGGAGCGGGCGGCCGGAGTCGTCGCCGCGAGCGCCGGAAACCATGCGCAGGGTGTCGCACTCGCGTCTGCGCTGCTCGGCGTACGGTCCACGGTCTTCATGCCGGTCGGGGCGCCGCTGCCGAAGGTGGCCGCCACCCGGCAGTACGGGGCGCAGGTCCGGCTGCACGGACATGTCGTCGACGAGACGCTCGCCGCCGCGCAGGAGTACGCGCAGGAGACCGGTGCGGTCTTCATCCACCCCTTCGACCACCCGGACATCATCGCCGGACAGGGCACGGTGGGCCTGGAGATCCTCGAACAGTGTCCCGAGGTGCGCACCATCGTCGTGGGGATCGGCGGCGGTGGTCTCGCGGCGGGCATCGCGGTGGCGGTCAAGGCGGTCCGGCCCGATGTGCGGATCGTCGGGGTGCAGGCGGCGGGTGCGGCCTGCTATCCGCCCTCGCTGGCCGTGGGCCATCCGGTGTCGATCGGTTCGCTGAACACGATGGCGGACGGCATCAAGGTGGGGCGCCCCGGCGATGTGCCGTTCGAGCTGGTCAGGGAGCTGGTCGACGAGGTCCGCACGGTCTCCGAGGACGAGCTGTCCAGTGCGCTGCTGCTCTGTCTGGAGCGGGCGAAGCTGGTGGTGGAGCCGGCCGGTGCGAGCCCGGTCGCGGCGTTGCTGAGCGATCCGAAGGCGTTCCGCGGGCCGGTGGTCGCGCTGCTCTCGGGCGGCAATGTGGACCCGCTGCTGATGCAGCGCATCCTGACCCACGGCATGGTGGCGGCCGGCCGCTATCTGAGTCTGCGGCTGCGTCTGACGGACCGCCCCGGTGCGCTGGCCACCCTGCTGGGCGTGCTCTCGGTGGTCGACGCCAATGTGCTCGACATCGGTCATGTGCGGACCGATCCCCGGCTCGGGCTCACCGAGGTCGAGGTGGAGCTCCAGCTGGAGACGAAGGGGCCGGAGCACTGCGCGGAGGTCTCGGCGGCCCTGCGGGACGCGGGCTATCTGGTGATGGGCTGACCCTTGCCTGTCGCGATGTGTCGCCGGGCGCGGAAAGACCGACCGGGTCGAACCGGGCCGCGCCGCGCTCGCCCCGGGTGCTCTTCGGCAACCCGGGTGTGTCGCCGTCGGACGCCTGGCCGATGGTGTACCCGGTCCGGGCGTCGCTGATCTGGGCACTGCTGATCCTGGTGGTCTTCCGCACCCTCGCGGTGCGCAAGTACCGGCAGGCGGCGGTCCGAGGACTGCCGCACACGCAGGGAGCCTCCGGCCCGACGGGCCGGAGGCTCCCTGCGTCGGTGGTGCGGGATCAGCCGGTGTACGGCTTCGCCGCGAGGATCTTCACGGTGGCCGTCTTGCCGTTCGGCAGCTCGTACTCGGCGTCCTCGCCCATCCGCTTGCCGTTCACGCCGGTGCCGAGCGGCGACTGCGGGGAGTACGTCTCGATGTCCGAGCTCGCGTACTCGCGCGAGGCGAGCAGGAAGGTCATCGTGTCGTCCGGGTCGTTGTCGAAGGAGATCGTCACGACCATGCCGGGCTCGACCACGCCGTCGTCGGCCGGTGCCTCGCCGACCTTCGCGTGCTCCAGGAGCTGGGTCAGCTGGCGCACCCGGAGCTCCATCTTGCCCTGCTCCTCCTTGGCCGCGTGGTACCCGCCGTTCTCGCGCAGGTCGCCCTCCTCACGGGCCGCCGCGATCTTTACGGCGATCTCCGTGCGCGCGGGACCAGACAGGTACTCCAGCTCGGCCTTGAGCTGGTTGTACGCCTCCTGCGTGAGCCAGGTGACGTTTTCGCTGGTCTGGGTCACAGGGTGCTCCTCGTCGGTACTGGGAATACAAAGCATCGCCCTACCCGTAAGCATGTGCTTCCACGGGTGGGCGAAACCACGAGCCTAACAATTCCGCAGGAAAAGGGGGAGAAGGTAAAACGACGGGACCGCGTATGCGCAGGTCGGGCCCGGGAACGGTGGGTCAGGGCCGGCGTGCGCCGGTCAATGCGAGGCCCCGTCGTCGACGGTGCAGCCCAGCAGCTCGACGCTGGTCGCCCTGGACGTCGTACGCAGCGTCAGGATCCGGTCGATCCGGTCCGTGCGCTCGTCGAAGCGGAAGTCCTTGCGGGCCACGTCGCTGCCGTCCTCCTGCTGCGCGCGCAGGGTGCAGTAGCCCTCGGCGTCCTTGTCCTTGCGCACTTCGAGGTGGATCTCGACCCGCTCGTCCGAGACGACCTTGCGCTTGATCACCTCGGCGCTGATGCCCTGGCCGGAGACGTAGTCGTAACCGATCCAGCCGACCACACCGAGAAGCACGACGCCCAGCACCGAGCCGATGATCTTCAGCCGGCGGTCCGCGCGCTGGTCCGCGGAGCGGCCGTAGCGGTTCTCCGGAGGCGCCTCGGGCACCGCGGTCATGATCGTTCCTCCTGGGCCGGGGATCGAGGAATTTTCCACCCCCCGGTTCGGTCACTATAGAAGCCTGCCCATGTGCCGAATCACTGAGGATCGAGTCTTGACCGAGCAGCTGCGACTGATGGCCGTCCACGCCCACCCCGACGACGAGTCGAGCAAGGGCGCGGCCACCATGGCCAAGTATGTGTCCGAGGGGGTGGACGTGCTGGTGGTGACCTGCACGGGAGGAGAGCGCGGCTCCATCCTCAATCCGAAGCTCCAGGGCGACGCGTACATCGAGGAGAACATCCACGAGGTGCGCAAGAAGGAGATGGACGAGGCCCGGGAGATCCTGGGCGTCGAGCAGGAGTGGCTCGGCTTCGTCGACTCGGGCCTGCCCGAGGGCGACCCGCTGCCGCCGCTGCCCGAGGGCTGCTTCGCGCTGGAGGACGAGGAGAAGGCCGCGGGCCGTCTCGTCCGCAGCATCCGCGCGTTCCGTCCGCAGGTCATCACGACGTACGACGAGAACGGCGGGTACCCGCACCCCGACCACATCATGACCCACACGATCACGATGATCGCCTTCGACGGTGCGGCGGACACCGAGAAGTTCCCCGAGCCGGAGTTCGGCCCGGCCTGGCAGCCGCAGAAGCTCTACTACAACCAGGGCTTCAACCGGCCGCGCACGGTGGCGCTGCACGAGGCGCTGCTGGCCCGCGGCCTGGAGTCGCCGTACGGCGAGTGGCTGAAGCGCTGGAAGGAGTTCGAGCGCGACGAACGCACGCTGACCACGCACGTTCCGTGTGCGGACTTCTTCGAGATCCGCGACAAGGCGCTGATCGCGCACGCCACGCAGATCGATCCGGACGGCGGCTGGTTCCGCGTTCCGATGGACATCCAGAAGGAGGTCTGGCCGACCGAGGAGTACGAGCTGGCGAAGTCCCTCGTCGATACCTCCCTCCCCGAGAGCGACCTCTTCGCGGGCATCCGCGACAATGCCTGATATGTACGCGACCCAGGCACTGACCGACCTCGTTCCGCTTGCCGATGAGCTCGACAAGAACAAGGTGACCCCCGGCGTTCTCGGCTTCATCGTCTTCGCGGCGCTCGCCGCAGGCGTGTGGCTGCTGATGAAGTCCATGAACCGGCACATGGGCAAGGTCGACTTCGAGGAGGCCCCGGACCCGGACGTGGTGGCGGCCGACGCCACCGCCGGGGCGGGCTCCGCGAAGCGGAAGTAGCGACGGAAGCAGGCGGCGGCCCGGGACGTCCCGCCCCGCCGCCCCGTCGCCCGGCGTCGGTCCGGCCGGTTCATGGCCGGGCCGGCCCCGACGCCGTCCTCAAGCGCCGGACGGGCCGTGCCCGGCCGGGACCGGTACGCCCATGACCTCCCGGGCATGACGTGTCGGCGTCATGCCCAGGCGCCATGCCTGCCAGCCGTCCTCCAGGTCCACACCGCGGTTCAGCACCACCGTGAACGCCTCCGCGCAGTCCGCCAGCTTGCCGTCGCGCGCCGGATGCCCGGCCCCCAGCAGCTCGGCCAGTTCCTGCTGGGCCACCACCGTGCCCACCTCGCTGCCGCCCGGTGACGCGTAGGGCAGCAGCGTGCAGCGCAGGAAACGCGCCCAGTCCGCGCCCCGCGCGTCGCCGTAGGAGTCGAACAGCTCCATCGCCTCGCCGCACAGTTCCAGCGCCTGCGGGGCACGGTGGTTGCCCGCGTCGATCAGGGCCAGCTCCAGGCACGTCCACGCCTCGCCGTGGGCGACCCCGATGCGCCGGAAGTCGGCGCGGGCGTCCACCAGGAGCTGGCGGGCGAAGCCGGAGTTGCGCAGGTTCCCGGTCTGGGCCGCCCGCTGGTCACGGGTGACCCGGCCCGAGTGGTGGCGGGCGCACGCCAGCCCGTACACGTCCCGCATCCGGGAGAACATCGTGCGGGCCCGCTCCAGCTGCCGGACTGCCCGGTCGGTGTCGCCGTTCTCCTCCAGCGCCTGGCCCAGGTAGAACAGCGTCCACGCCTCGCCGCGCGCGTCCTCGTTGTCGCGGTGGCGGGCCAGCGCCCCGTTCAGCTGCTCCACGGCCGGGGCCGGGTCGCCGTCCAGGAGCCGGGCGCGGGCCAGCTGGGTCAGCGCCCACGCCTCGCCCCGCTCGTCACGGGTGCGGCCGTACAGCTCCAGGGCCCCGCGCAGCGCGTCCTCGGCCCGCTCCACCTCGCCCATCCGCAGCAGGGTCTGGCCGAGCTGGAACCGGGTCCACGCCTCGCCGTGCAGCGACTCGCCCTCCCGGTGCAGGGCCAGCGCGGTGTCCAGCAGGGTCAGCGCCTCCGCGAGCCGGGCCCGGTCGCGCTCGACGGCCGCCAGCGCGTGCAACGACCAGGCCCGGTCCTCCGCCTGCTCCTCGGAGGACTGCAGCTCGATCGCCTCGCGCAGCCGCGCCGACGCCTCGGTCAGATTGCCCTGGTGGTGCAGGGTGATGCCGAGCGAGCAGAGCGCCAGCGCCGTACCCGCCTCGTTCTGCGCCTCGCGGTACAGGCCGACGACCGACGACAGGGTGGTCCGGGCCTTGTCCAGCTCACCGAGCTGACGGGCCGCGATGCCGGTACGCCACTGCACGGACCGCTCCAGCAGCCCCTTGTCCACCGCCTGCGTCAACTCGCTGATCTCGCCCAGCCGGTAGAGGTCGCCGCGCAGCAGGCAGTAGTCGCACAACGCGCCCAGCAGGTCCAGCACGGCCCCCTGGTCGACACCCTCGGCGTGCCGCAGCGCGGAGGTGATGAAGCTCGACTCGTCGTCCAGCCAGCGCAGTGCCGAGTCCAGCGAACCGAAGCCGTGCGAGCCGAACTGCCCGGCCCGCGTGGACATCTTGCCGTCCACCATGCGGATCACCGCACCGGCCAGGTCCGCGTAGTTCCGGATCAGCCGTTCCTGTGCCGCGGTACGGTCCGCCGTCTCCTCCTCGTCCCGCAGCCGGGCCAGGGCGAAGCCCCGTACGAGGTCGTGCAGCCGGTAGCGCGAGCCGCGCACATGGGTCAGCAGCCCGGCCCCGGCCAGGGCCTTCAGCAGCCGCTCGGCCTCCTGCTCGTCGGCGGACAGCAGCGCAGCCGCCGCGGCGGCGCCGAGGCTCGCCCGCCCGGCCAGCGCGAGCCGGCGCAGCAGCCGCCGCGCCTGCTCGGACTGGTCGGTGTAACGCAGCCACAGCGCCCGCTCGACCGGGGCGACCGGACCGTACCCGGCGAGACCGGCGGCGAGGGCGTCGCGGGTGCGTGTCCCCAGCGAGGAGCCCGCTATGCGCAGCGCGAGCGGCAGCCCGCCGCACAGCTCGGCGACGGTGTCCGTCGCCCGCGCGTCGTACGGCCCCTCCTCCGCCCCGGCCGTCTCGCGCAGCAGCTCCTCCGCGCCGGCCGCGTCCAGCGCGCCGACCGGCAGGTGGTGGACCCGGGCCGGGATGTCGGCCGGCAGCTCCAGGGGCTCGCGGGCGGTGACCAGGACGAGGCTGTCGGAACGCTCGGGGACCAGCGTGCGGACCTGCTCCGCGTCGCCCGCGTCGTCGAGCACGATCGTCACCGGGGTGCCGGTCAGATGCTGGTGGTACAGCTCGCTCAGCCGCCGCACCTGCTGCTCGGCGGACGCCCTGCCCCGGGCCGACGGGTCCGCCCCGCCGGGGGACGCCCCGTCCCGGAACAGCAGCTGCTCACGGGGCGCGCCCAGCCGGTTCAGCAGGTGCAGCAGCGCGTCACGGGTCGGCAGCGGCGCCTCGCCGGCCACATCGCCGCGCAGGTCCACCACGCAGGCGCCGCGGAACAGGTCCTTCAGGTCGTGTGCGGCCCGCACCGCGAGCGTGGTGCGTCCGGAGCCGGGCGTGCCGTGCAGGACGACGACGGTCGGTTTGGTCTCCGTCGACGCGCGGGCCTCCCGCACCCACCGGGCGATCTGCTCCAGTTCGGCCCGCCGCCCCGCGAACGGTCCGTCGGACGCGGGCAGATGGCCGAACGACTGCTCCAGCAGCGAGCGCGTACGGGCCGCCGCGCTGCGGTCCGTGCGGCGCAGCGACGGAGCGGTCCGCGACTGCGACTGCGACGGGACCTTCTTCGCCGGGGTGCGGGACGAGGCGGTGAGCATCCGCTGCTGGTCGATGAAGGGGCGGATGCCCCGCACCTCCAGCGCCGCCAGCCACTGGAGCCGCAGCTGTTCGGCGCCGCCGGGCTGCCCGAGCGCGCCGGCCCGGCGGTGGGCGGCGGGCCAGTGCGAGGCGGTGACCTTGGCGACGGTGGCGGTGGCCCCGGCGACCGCGACGACGGCGCCCGCGCCGAGCGCCGGTCCCGTCGCCGTGCCGAACGCGACATCCGCGCCGAAGGCGGCGACCGCGGCAACTCCGGTGACCAACAGGGGTGTTCCCATCGCCACCCGGCTGAACCGCTGCGACAGCGGCTGCGTCCCGGCCTCCGCGGCGTCCAGCGCCTGGACATACGCGGCGTACTCGTCGTCCGCGGCGGCCGCCAGCGAATCCAGCGCGGCCCGCCCGCGCGCCGTCAGCGTCCCGGCGTCGGCCCGGCCGCCCGAGCGCCGCACCTCTTCCTCCACGGCGCGCACCAACAGCCCTTCGGCTTCGGCCCGATGGCTGTCCCGCATGTGTGTCCCCCTCCGGATACGACGGTTGCGACGGCATCGGCCGGCATCGCCGCCCAGTCTCCTGCGTACGGCGCGTCAGCGCGAGAGAGTGATGCGATCAACCGGGGCTGAGAGAGGATGTGGCCACGCCGAATCGCCTGGACCGTGAGACTTCCCCGTACCTCCTCCAGCATGCCGACAATCCTGTCGACTGGTGGCCCTGGCCGCCCGAGGCGTTCGAGGAGGCACGCGGGCGAAACGTGCCGGTCAGGGTGACCCGGTCGTCGAGCCCCACGGCCGCGAAGGCCGGGACGGTGGACAGACCGTGGTTGGCCGGCTCGGCTGAAACCTGCCCGCTGACCATTCTCTGTTTCGGCGCACCGACAACCCTGGGGCCGGTGGGGCCCTTGTCGTGCTCGTCGAAGCCCGCCTGGCGAGCTGTCTCAATTGAATGCTTGTCCCAAGTGAGTTGTGACGAGTGGGGAGGCGGTCGTCCACCACGTGATGGCGCACAAGCGCAGTTCGGCCAAGCGAGGCAGAGCCTGTGCGGGCCTCGCCGGCAGGGTTGGGCATTGTGAGAGGCTGGATCGCATGAACCGGCTAGCTGGTGTGACCTCGCCGTATCTGCTTCAGCACGCTGACAATCCGGTCGACTGGTGGCCCTGGACGCCGGAGGCTTTCGAGGAAGCGCGGCGGCGTGATGTACCCGTTCTGCTGTCGGTCGGCTACTCAGCGTGCCACTGGTGCCATGTGATGGCGCACGAATCCTTCGAGGACGACCGGGTCGCGGCCTATCTGAACGAGCGCTTCGTCCCGGTGAAGGTCGACCGCGAGGAACGGCCCGACGTCGACGCCGTGTACATGGAGGCCGTGCAGGCGGCGACCGGTCAGGGCGGCTGGCCGATGACCGTCTTCCTGACCGCCGACGCCGAACCCTTCTACTTCGGCACGTACTTCCCGCCCGAGCCGCGCCACGGAATGCCGTCCTTCCAGCAGGTCCTCGAAGGTGTCTCGGCCGCCTGGACCGAGCGCCGCGACGAGGTCGCCGAGGTCGCCGGACGCATCGTCCACGACCTCACCCAGCGCTCCCTCGTCCACGGCGGCGAGGGGCTGCCCGGCGAGGCGGAACTGGCGCAGGCGCTGCTCGGGCTCACCCGCGAGTACGACGAGAAGCGCGGCGGGTTCGGCGGGGCGCCCAAGTTCCCGCCGTCCATGACCATCGAGTTCCTGCTGCGTCACCACGCCCGCACCGGGGCGGAGGGCGCCCTTCAGATGGCCGTCGACACGTGCGGGGCGATGGCCCGGGGCGGGATGTACGACCAGCTCGGCGGGGGCTTCGCCCGATACTCGGTGGACCGGGAGTGGGTCGTACCCCACTTCGAGAAGATGCTCTACGACAACGCGCTGCTCTGCCGGGTGTACGCGCACCTCTGGCGGGCCACCGGCTCGGAGGTGGCCCGCCGGGTCGCCCTGGAGACCGCCGACTTCATGGTGCGCGAACTGCGCACCGCCGAGGGCGGTTTCGCCTCCGCGCTCGACGCGGACAGCGAGGACGGGGCCGGGCGGCATGTGGAGGGCGCGTACTACGTGTGGACGCCCGGACAGCTGCGGGAGGTGCTCGGTGAGGAGGACGCCGCCTTCGCCGCTGAGCACTTCGGGGTGACGGAGGAGGGCACGTTCGAGGAGGGCTCCTCGGTCCTCCGGCTGCCGTCGGCGGACGCCGGGGCGGATGCGGACCGGGTCGCCCGGGTGCGGGCCGCGCTGCTGGCCGCCCGCGAGCTGCGCCCGCGCCCCGGCCGGGACGACAAGGTGGTCGCCGCCTGGAACGGTCTGGCGATTGCCGCGCTCGCCGAGACGGGCGCGTACTTCGACCGCCCCGACCTCGTCGAGCGCGCCACCGAGGCCGCGGATCTGCTGGTACGTGTGCACATGGGCGACGTCGCCCGGCTGGACCGTACGTCCAAGGACGGGCGGTCCGGCGGGCACGCCGGGGTGCTGGAGGACTACGGCGACGTGGCCGAGGGCTTCCTCGCCCTGGCCTCGGTCACCGGCGAGGGCGTCTGGCTGGAGTTCGCCGGCTTCCTGCTCGACATCGTGCTCCAGCACTTCACCGGCGAGGGCGGCCAGCTGTACGACACGGCGGACGACGCCGAGCGGCTGATCCGCCGCCCGCAGGACCCCACCGACAACGCGACCCCGGCCGGCTGGACGGCGGCTGCCGGGGCACTGCTCTCGTACGCCGCGCACACCGGCTCCGAGGCCCATCGCACCGCCGCGGAGGGGGCGCTGGGTGTCGTGAAGGCGCTCGGGCCGCGGGTTCCCCGGTTCACCAGCTGGGGCCTCGCCGTCGCGGAGGCCCTGCTCGACGGGCCGCGCGAGGTCGCGGTCGCCGGACCGGTCGGCGGCGAGCTGCACCGTACGGCGCTGCTGGGCACGGCGCCGGGTGCGGTGGTCGCGGCGGGGGAGACGGCCGGGGAGACGGCCGGGGCCGAGTTCCCGCTGCTGGCGGACCGGCCGATGGTGGGCGGGGCGCCGACCGCGTATGTGTGCAGGCACTTCGTGTGCGATGCGCCGACGACGGACCGCGAGGAGCTGGCACGGAGCCTCGGGGCGAGCCCGGCGGAGGACTGAGAGCCTGTCGGGTGGCCGCCCGGTCGGAGGCCACCCGACAGGCTCTGAGGGCGACCGGTGGCCCACGTCGGCCTCCGCCTTCACTTGCGAGTGCGGGCGGAGCCGCTCGGCGATGCCCTCGGTGCGCGTCGCGGTCCGGCCGTGCGTTCGGCCGGGACGGTGGGCCCTGGGGCGGCATGTTCGCGAGAACGGGTCCCGCCGCACGACGCTGCCACCCGGGTGGCAGCGTCGCCCGGGACGCCAGGCCGTACCTGAGCGGGCGGCGACAACGTCGCGTGGGACGGGACGACTTCGCTCACGACCTCGTCAGGGACGAGCAGCGGACTGATTGCTTCCGGCGGCCATCGCGAGTGCGACGATCCAGCCGATCACTGTCCATCCCAGAAGCAGGTTGATCACCAGCACGGTGCCCCGGTTGGCCATGCCTCGACCGAATGCTACAAATGTTGGGACGAAATAGGCCAAAATCAGCAGGACAGCAACGACTAAAGCGATAGGTCCCAGGTTTCCCAGATCCAACACAACCGCCCCCGCAGATAATCCGAACCACAACGTCGCTGACGCTTCAGCTTCATCATGACTGAACGCGCCATCGATGAAAAGGACTTACGGCGGTGCGCGAGGGGCCGCCGACCCCGCCTGCCGCGGGCTCACCGAACGAGACGGCTGCTAAAGCGTCAGCCCGCCTTCGAGCCTGTCCAGCGCCTGGTGGATCATCGCGATCAGGTCGCCCTCCTGGCCGTGCTCGCCCCAGTACAGCGTCACCTCGCGCAGCGCGCCCAGTGCCGCCGCGATGAACACCCGGACCTCCAGGTCGTCGGGGTTGCGGCCGCTGCGGTCGGCGAGTGCCCGGGCCAGCACCTTCGCCGTGTCCGACATGGTCTCCGTCATCCGCGCCCGGATGGCGGGGACCTCCACCATCAGCCGGGTGCGCTGTCGCGGCTCCTCCTCGCTCGCGAGGAACGCCGTCAGCGCCTCGGTCATGATGAACCGCAGCGACTCCAGCGGCGGTTCGTCGGCCGGCCGGTTCCGCAGCTCGGCTTCCATGACCGGGTCGTACGCGTCGGTGAGGACGATGTCCTCCTTGGTCGCGAAGTACCGGAAGACGGTGCTCGGCGACACCTCGGACGCCTCCGCGATCTGTTCGATCGTCGTCGCGTCGTACCCCTGCTCCGAGATCAGCCGGTACGTCGCCCGACGGATCGCGATCCTGGTCCTGAGCTTCTTCCGCTCGCGCAGACCCGGAGCGGGCTGCGCGCCGGGCGCGGAAACGGAAGGGGTACGAGAGATGGCGGCCATGGTCTCCATTGTCAGGCACCGACGGGTGCCGGGGCCATGTCCGTCCGCTCCTGCGACGGGGTGGGGAGGTTCGCCAGAAACGCCGCGACCAGCAGCGCGGACACCAGGGCCGCGACAGGGATGACGAGCAGGACGACGTTCATGCCGTGGAGGTACGCCGCGTCCGCGGAGTCGGCCGGCCGCTGCGCGCCGGGTTTCGTCGCGACGGCGTGGGCGGCGACGATCAGCCCGCCCGTCATCGGCAGCATCCGCACGCCCGTGCCGAAGGCGTCGTGGCCCAGGGCCGCCCGGAGGTGGCCGGGCAGGATGAACATCAACCCCGGCATCACGAACATCACCGGCGTCGCGACCAGCGCGCCCAGGGCCCACCAGTGTCGGTTCATGGGAATACTTCTTTGGGGTCACTGTCAAATGACGGTAACCGTTAAAAGAATGCGAGTGTCGATGAATCTACCGCTCTCGGCGCCGCACGCCGAGTGGCCGCGACTTCGAATGTCGCGGCCACGGGGGACTCGGGGGTGGAGCGGTGCTCAGTGGTGGTTGTAGGCCACCAGCGAGATGCCGACGTAGTGCACGACGAAGGCCGCCAGGGTCAGCGAGTGGAACACCTCGTGGAAGCCGAACCACCGGGGCGAGGGGTTGGGGCGCTTGATGCCGTAGATGACGCCGCCGGCGCTGTAGAGCAGCCCGCCGACGACGACCAGCACCAGCACGGCGATCCCGCCGGTCCGCAGGAAGTCCGGCAGGAAGAAGACCGCGGCCCAGCCCATCGCTATGTAGCAGGGCGTGTAGAGCCAGCGAGGGGCGCCGACCCAGAACACCCGGAAGGCGATCCCCGCGAGGGCGGCCGCCCAGACCGCCCAGAGGAGTGGTGTCCCGGTGGACTTCGGGAGCAGCAGCAGGGCCAGCGGGGTGTAGGTGCCCGCGATGATCAGGAAGATGTTGGCGTGGTCGAGCCGGCGGAGCACCGCCTCGCCGCGCGGACCCCAGGTGCCCCGGTGGTAGAGCGCGCTCACGCCGAACAGCAGGCATGCGGTCAGGGTGTAGATCCCGCAGGCGATCCGGCCGAGGGCGCTGTCCGTGAACGCGATCAGCGCCACCCCCGCGACGATCACGGCGGGGAACATCCCGGCGTGCAGCCAGCCACGCATCCGCGGCTTCGCCGGGACGGTGTCGGACTCGGCTGGTTCCAGCCCGGCGGACGCGGGCTCGGCGGCGGCAGCAGTCATTCCCGCATCGTACCTACGCGACCGTAGGTAACCGATACGAGTGGCAATGCTCACGTGTGCGGCCCCCTGGACATATGGGTGAAACGGTCGGATGATCAAATGAGTGCGGTCGGCACCGGATGAGCGCCAACGGGATTCGAAGCATCCGGGTCGCAGCCCCCACGGGGCAACTACCAAACAGCTACCCTCAACAAGGAGCGATCGTGGCGCGCGACATCGCGGCTCCCCTCACTGTCCCCACCGATCACCAGGGGCTCGTTTCCTGGGTGAACGAGATCGCAGCGATAACCGAGCCGGACCGGGTGGTCTGGTGCGACGGTTCCGAGGCCGAGTACGAGCGCCTGTGCGGGGAGCTCGTGGCCAAGGGCACCTTCACGAAGCTGGACGAGGCCAAGCGCCCGAACTCGTACTACGCCGCGTCCGACCCGAGCGACGTCGCCCGCGTCGAGGACCGCACGTTCATCTGCTCCGAGAAGGAGGAGGACGCCGGTCCGACGAACCACTGGAAGGCCCCCGCCGAGATGCGGGCCATCTTTACCGGGGAAGAGGGAAACAGCTTCACCGGTGAGAAGGGCGTCTTCCACGGCTCGATGCGCGGTCGCACGATGTACGTGGTGCCGTTCTGCATGGGCCCCGTCGGCTCCCCGCTCTCCGCGATCGGCGTCGAGATCACCGACTCCGCGTACGTCGCCGTCTCGATGCGCACCATGACGCGCATGGGGCAGGCCGTCCTGGACGAGCTCGGCACCGACGGCTTCTTCGTCAAGGCCGTCCACACGCTGGGCGCGCCCCTGGCGGAGGGCCAGGAGGACGTTCCGTGGCCGTGCAACTCCACCAAGTACATCTCGCACTTCCCCGAGGACCGCGAGATCTGGTCCTACGGCTCCGGCTACGGCGGCAACGCCCTGCTCGGCAAGAAGTGCTACGCGCTGCGCATCGCCTCCGTCATGGCGCGTGACGAGGGCTGGCTCGCCGAGCACATGCTGATCCTCAAGCTCACCCCGCCGCAGGGCGAGGCGAAGTACGTCGCGGCGGCCTTCCCGTCCGCCTGCGGCAAGACCAACCTCGCCATGCTGGAGCCGACGATCCCCGGCTGGACCGTGGAGACCATCGGCGACGACATCGCCTGGATGCGCTTCGGCGAGGACGGCCAGCTGTACGCGATCAACCCGGAGGCGGGCTTCTTCGGCGTCGCGCCCGGCACCGGCGAGCACACCAACGCCAACGCGATGAAGACCATGTGGGGCAACTCCGTCTTCACCAACGTCGCGCTCACCGACGACGGCGACGTGTGGTGGGAGGGCATGACGGAGACCGCTCCGGCCCACCTCACCGACTGGAAGGGCAACGACTGGACGCCCGCGTCCGACACCCCGGCCGCCCACCCCAACGCCCGCTTCACCGTCCCGGCCGGCCAGTGCCCGATCATCGCGCCCGAGTGGGAGGACCCGAAGGGCGTGCCGATCTCGGCCATCCTCTTCGGCGGCCGCCGCGCCTCGGCCGTCCCGCTGGTCACCGAGTCCTTCACCTGGCAGCACGGCGTCTTCCTCGGGGCCAACGTGGCCTCCGAGAAGACCGCCGCCGCCGAGGGCAAGGTCGGCGAGCTGCGCCGCGACCCGTTCGCCATGCTGCCGTTCTGCGGCTACAACATGGGCGACTACATGAACCACTGGGTCAAGGTCGGTGCCGACAAGGACCAGGCCAAGCTCCCGAAGATCTACTACGTGAACTGGTTCCGCAAGAACGACGCGGGCAAGTTCGTGTGGCCCGGCTTCGGTGAGAACAGCCGCGTCCTGAAGTGGATCGTCGAGCGTCTCGAAGGCAAGGCCGAGGGCGTCGAGTCCCCGATCGGCATCCTGCCGGCCAAGGGCTCGCTCGACACCGAGGGCCTGGACCTCTCCGAGTCCGACCTGGACTTCCTGCTCGACGTGGACAAGGAGGTCTGGCGCGAGGAGGCGGCGCTGGTACCCGAGCACCTCAACACCTTCGGCGACCACACGCCGAAGGAGCTGTGGGACGAGTACCGCGCGCTGGTCCAGCGCCTGGGCTGACGCCCCCGGGCGCACCCCGCGCGGGTGCGCCCCGCACACCCCGCGGCCGGGCCTCGGACATCCGCCCTGACCTGTGGGGTCGACAGCCCGCCGCGGTACGGCCCCCGGAATCCCCTCACGATTCCGGGGGCAGCCCCTTTTCCCGGACCAACAGCGTCTCTTCGCGGAGACAGCCCCTACCCGGGGCGGGAGTTGGGATGAATTTTGCACACCGTTGACATGAAGATCATCCGATCGATAGGTTCCGCAGGTCCCACCCGGTCATGTTCATGCCTGTCGGAGGTGTGGCGCTGGGGGGTGCCTCTATGTTCTTCGTCAAGCGTGCAGGAGGCTTCGGTCCGGGCTCGATGTTCTCCGTGGGGCATGAGACTGTCTGGTTGTGTCGGA
>NZ_JBHVWT010000031.1:50218-71718 GCF_042882135.1 Streptomyces sp. NPDC058240 | reverse complement strand
GAGAGCTACGCCGCAGGACTCCACCTGCGCGGCTCCATCCTCTGGCTACGCAGTCTGCCGACCACCCGGTGATCCGAACTCAGAACAGGCCCTAGGCCGACGGCGCCGAGGACGGAGTGGATCGCGCCGAAGGTCTGGCCGGTGGCCTGCAGGTGGTGCAGTGCGTGACCGACGGCGAACGTGGCGCCGTCGGTGTGGCCGTACTGGGAGCGGGCACGGTGTATCTGGAGGTCGACCAGGTCCACGCCGGTCACGCGGGCCTGGTGGTGCTTCGCGAGGTGCGCCATGTTGTGGCCGGGGTCGCAGCCCAGCTCAACTGACTGACCTTGCCGACCACATCGGCACAGAACAGCAGCACCGCGACGCCCTCACCCGCTGGGACCCGGAGAAGTACAAGCGTGTCCACGCCCTCACCCACGCCGACCTCGGAGACAGCCTCGCCGCCCAGGCCCGAGCCGACGAAGCCGTCGCCGCCTGGACCCAGGCCCTCGTCCTCATGGAGGGCATGACATCTGACCGCACCCGCAAGGCGATCACCTCGATCCGCTCCACGCTCGCGGTCTACCAGCGCCGCCGCGTCCCCGGCGCCATCGATCTCGCCCGCCGCGCCCGCGAAGCCCTCGCCTAACATGCCCAACAACTCGCCCGACGAAGGGAACCCCGTGGCCCAGCAGACCGACGACCGCTCCCAAGCCCTCAAGCCGGCGCTCGACTCGATGACCCTGCTGGTCGCGGCCGTCATTGTCCACGACAAGGCCACCAACCGTGTCGTCCTCCTCCAGCGCAGCGAGAACGCCAAGTTCGCCCAGGGACTGTGGGACCTCCCCGTCGGCAAGAGCGAGCCGGGGGAGCCGATCACCGAAACCGCGGTCCGCGAGCTGTACGAGGAGACGGGCCTCATGGTGAAGCCCGAGTCCCTCAAGGTCGCCCACATCATCCACGGGGCCTGGGGCGTCGAAGCCCCCAACGGCTTCATCACCGTCGTCTTCGCCGCTGACGAATGGACCGGCGAACCCGAAAACCGCGAGCCGCGCAAGCACTCGCAGGTTCGCTGGATCGACGCCGACGCCATCCCCGAAGCCTTCGTCGACACCACCGCCAGTGCCCTCCACCACTACCTGAACAACGGCTCGGAGGTCTCCTTGGACGGCTGGTCAGCTGAATAGACCGCTTTTCGGTACTCATTAGAAGTAGCTACTTCTAGGCGAATCGCTTGCAGATTTCCAGCATTCTGGAGACCTCCGTCACCTCTGCGGGTGTCGTCGCCCTCCCTGATATGTATCTTGTCATCCAGGAGGGGTGCCTCCGGCTGCTCAGGAATGCGGATAACGATCACCCCGAGTCCGTAGTGGCCAGAGTAGGACAAACTGGCGAGCATGCTGTCCTTAAGGCCTTGCGGGGGCCCTGATGAGCGAATGGCGTCTTTCCAGCGGGCGAAGTACCTCTCTGGTGTCTCGCCGAGCTGTTTTGCCTCCCTTCGCACTCCTGCAACAAGGCGACGGCCTACCTTGCGAGCTTCCACGCCGTCGAGCGAGCGAATTCCACTCGCGTCGGCAGCCTTGTCTGCAAAGCCGACCAGGATGGTGCCAGCCCGATCTTTGCCATTGCTGGCGCTGGGGACTTTAGTCCCTGCCTGGCGGGAAGAAGGTAATTTCGAACTTTGTCTTTGGAATCTTTCCGTCTCCCACCTCCGAAGGATTCGAAGTCATGGGGTGAGGCTCGCGATTTCCTCAGGGGTGCTGCATCGGAATGACCCGCCCAGAGAACGGGTGATGGAGCAGTCCACGTATTCGACGTGGACGCCGAACTTTTCGATCTCCTGGCCGAGGGAAGAGAACTCGGGGTCGGTCACGTACGAATCCGGGCCGAGAGGGAGGCCGTTGGTGGCCAAGGAGGTGGCCTGATCGAGGTCGACGGTGATTTTGTCCCACTCCTTGAGCGAGTCGGGGATTCCGTCGAGCAATGCCTCTTCGGAGGCGACGAGAAGCCCTTCTCTGATGAACCCCAATGCGCAGTCCAGATGCAGAATGCGCTCGTGCAGACGCACCTTTTCGACCGTGTAGCCGTATGGCGCCAAGAACTTGGCCAGCCACTGGATACCCAGTGGGTTCGAGGCCAGTCCGGAGGTGCCGACGAAGGCTTTCCTGCCGAGGACCAGGACGTCGCCGCCTCCGAGGAAGGGCCCCGGGCCGAGGGTGGGGTCGTCCAGGGCGGCGATCTCCGGCATGGGTACCGCGACGTACGTGCAGTCGGCCGGATACACGTGATCGCGCAGCACTTCCCGCAGCGGCAGTACCTCGCGGCGCCGGTGCAGGAAGCGCATGGATGCCTCGATGACGTGGTTGCCCACAGTGAAGAAGGGGTCGCGGGCGAAGAAGTTGGCGTAACCGTCGCCGGCGGTCGCCTTCTCCGCAGGGGTGAGCGGACGAGGGCGATGGGCCTGGACTCCGTGGCGCTCAAGAACCGCACGGAATGCTTCCCGCTCCTCTTCCTAGCGGGCCTGTCGTTCCGGGGCGAAGTCCTTCGTATCGCCGCCGGCGAAGTGGTCCCTGCTCGTGTGGGCGAGCTGGTCGGCCGGCGCCGGGGCAGGCGGCGGTTGGCCTGTTGATTCCGGACCCGCGCCTCATTGCCGCATCGGTTGCCCCGTGGTCGGAGACAGGCAGTGGGCCGTACTTCACACTGTCGCTCCATGGGGAACACCTTGATGACCACGGTGATCGCGATCGTCGGCACCCTCATGGGCAGCGGATTGACGGCGTTTGTCACGGCGCGAACGGAGCGGCGCAAAGATGAGGCACTCGAACGGCAGCAGATACGCCAAGAGGGCGCACAGGACCGCACCCAGCTTCGAGAACTCCGCGTCGAGCATCGAAAGTGGCGGAGGGAGCGCAGACAAGCCGCCTACCAGGGCCTGATGGACGCGGCACATGAAGCGCAGGGCGCTGTCTGGCAACTCTCACGGCTGACTCTCGACCCCTTTGACCAGCAGCGCTATGACATCAGGCGCGGCGTGGCCATCGATGCGGTACGGGCGACCCTGCGGGCGGCCCATACGGTGCAGCTCGAAGGGCCGCCTTCAGTGGCTGAGGCCGCGGCGGAGTATGCCGAAGCCGTCGACCAGCACATCGGCCCGCCCATTCAGTACCTGATCGAGCTGAGCAAGGGGCCGGTGAGCGACACGGTGAACGAGCGGTATCAGGCCAGGGCTGCCGAGACGGCCACGCACCTGGAGAACATGCACCGGCGGTTCGTCCCGCTCGCAAGAGAGGCTCTGGACGAGCTCATGTCCGAAGCCGGTGAGCGCCCGTAGAGCCACGCTTTCGCGGGTGGGAGCTCTGCACCGCACGTTCCGCCGCGTGCTGTCGTCGTGCTCCGTGCGGCAGTTGGGTGATGTGCCGTCGTGCTCGCCTGTCTGCACTAACCCGGCGCGCGCCGGAAACCTGTCGCCGCAAAGCTGTGGGCATACGCGCTCCCGCCGACATCCCGGCGAAAGACGAAGAAGGTTTTCCCTGTGCGTCTGTACCGAATAGCGCTGTGGGTCACGGTTCCCATGGCGCTTCCCCTCCTGGCGGCGCCTGCCGGAGTGGCGACGGTCCGTGCCGTCCGCGACACGACTCCCGAAGGGTCCCTTTCCGCATGGCAGCCCGAAGCGGTCGCGCAGCAGGTCGTGCCGGTCGTCGACGTCGGGCGGCCGTTCCCGGCCCTCGGAGCCACGTCGATGGTCCTGCCCCGCACGGTGCCCCGGCCCGCCATCGTGTCCCGTGCGCAGTGGCGGGCCGACGAGACCAAACGTGACCCTCGGGCCCACTACGCGGAAGGCGTCAGGGCGGTCTTCATCCATCACACCGACACCCCCAACGGCTACGACTGCGCGAACGTCCCCCGTACCCTGCGCAATCTGTATACGGGCCAGACCCGTGACCGGAGTTGGGGCGACCTCGGCTACAACTTCCTCGTCGACAAGTGCGGCACCATCTACGAAGGCCGCGCCGGCGGGGCCGACCGGCCCGTCATCGGCTCCCACACCCTGGGGTTCAACCAGGGCACTGCGGGCATCGCGGCGATCGGCACGTTCGGAGCGGGGGCATCGGTACCGGCAGCCATGGAGCACGCCATCGCGGCCCTCGCCGCATGGAAGCTCGGCCTGAGCGGCACCGACGCCGCCGGCAAGGTGCGGCTCACCTCCACGAACGGCAAAAGCCGCTACGCCAAGGGCACTTCGGCCGAGTTCGACGCCATCTCCGGCCACCGCGACGGCTTCGCCACCAACTGTCCCGGGGATGCGCTGCTCGCGAGGCTCCCCGCGATCCGGAAGCTGGCCGCGGGTCTCCAGGGCAGGCTCCCGCGAGCACCCTCGGGCGCCCGTCTCGCCGCGAGCCCGGGGAACGGCCACCGCGGCAGTCGCTGACGGTCCGCCGGAGGCGGTGCGCGCCCGGGGCCGGTGCGCAGGATGTCCGTCGCCCCGTATTCCACGAACCGGGCCGGTCCGTGGACAATCGCGGCCATGAGCGAAGAGTCGATACGGAACTACCTGGCCTCGGTCGAGAGCCGACTGGCGGCCGATGCCTGCGCCCCGCGCTGGGAGGACTGGTCCGGAGTCCCGGTCCTCGTCGGGCGGCGGGCCGACTTCCGGATGCGGTGGGCGGCCACCAATCTGCATCTGTTCACCGTGGCCGCCGCCGTGCCCGCGGTCACCGTGCCCGTCATCGACACATTCACCACGCAGGTGCTCGCGTACGCCAAGAAGAACAAGGGCGGTCTGCCCGTCGGGATGCAGACCGGTGTCGCGGCCTTCCCCGTTCTCGTCAGTGATCGGATCGATCCGGCCGCGATGGCGTGGGCGGAGGAGAAGCAGCGCAATCAGTTCGCCTGCTTCGCGCGCCCGGTCGTGGTCGACAGCGCGCAGGGCTACGTGGGCATGTACCGCGGGAAGCCGGCCCTGGGGCGGGCCTATGCCTCGCATCTGATCGAGAAGGGCGCCCGCTACTTCCATCCGCAGGGCTGAGGCGCCGGGGCTGCAGCCGGGGTGGTCCGCTCCCTTCTCGTTTCCCCCTGATCGGCTGCGCGTGGCCGCACGCCGTGCGGCACGCCGCTACGGATCAGGGGAACTGCTCGGCCGCTACTACGGCTTCGGCAGCAGGTTCCGTGCCCGCGGCCGACGTCACGTACGCCTGTTCGGCTACGGCTGCGTGATCCTCAACTCCCGTACACCTGCAGGCTTATGCGCGTCCTCGGACTCGACCGTCAGCCGTACCAGGCGGGCCAGCGCCCCCGCACGGTACGGCTGCCAGTGCGTGCCGTCGGGTGATGTGTCCAGGTGGTACGAGGAGGGGCGCGTGTCCGTCCACTCCGGTTCGGCCGCGGTCACCGCGCCCGTACGCTCCAGGTCCACCGTCAGTGCGCCCGTCGCGCCGTCCGGGGACCAGGCGGTGGCCTGGCTGCCGTCCACCGCGGCGGCCGCGTACAGGCCGGGGGCCTCCGATGCTGCCGTCGCCGGGCGGCAGCGGGCCGCGTCGGTCGTCGCTGCGAGGTCGGGGCGGCGGGTGGGGAGAGCGAGCGTGCGGGTGAGCAGGTGGGGGCCTGCGGGGGAGTGGACGGTGAAGGGGGCGCCGGAGGTCAGCCGGACCGTCGTCGTCCGGGGGCCGATCGCGAGGTCGTACGTGCGGCCCCGGTAGCGCAGGCCCGTCAGTGTGACGCCGCTGCCCAGTTGCGGCGGCAGCATCGGATCGAGACGTACCCCGTCCTCCCGCAGCCGCAGGCCCGTCAGACCGTGTGTGAAGACCTGGAGGAACCCGCCCTTCCCGGTGAGGAAGTCCTCGGCGGGGAAGCCCGAAAGAGGGTCCTGCGCGCCCGCCTTCGCGCCCCGGGCCTCGCTGAAGAGGGCGTACGGGCCGCGCATGAACGGGCGGACGGCACGCTGGAGATAGGTGTACGTCGCGCAGCCGGGCTCCCCGATCGTGGCCGCGTCGATCGCATGGACCGAGTCGGTCATGGCCGGGCCGTCCGGGTCGGTGCGCTCCGCGTAGTAGTCGAGGGTGGACGCGGCGGCGCCCGGCTCCATCGGCCACTCCAGCGGGTAGATCAGCAGCACCGTGTCGGCCTGCTTGATCGTCGAGCCGTTGTAGCCCGCGTACTGGAGGAAGAGCTTCCGCGCCGGGTCGTACGGGATGCGCAGGCCGTCCGCGACCCGCGCCCACTCGGCCGGTGCGGGGTGTCCGAGCAGTCGCGCCGCACGGGTGGCGTTGCGCAGGGCGGTGACCGCGACCGCGTTGGTGAAGACTCCGTCGTTGACACCGTTGCTGTACTCGTCGGGGCCCGCGACGTCCTTCACCGAGTAGCCGCCGTCGTCGTCGGCGGTGGCCCGCGAGGCCCAGAAGTCGGCGATCCCTTCGAGCAGCGGCCAGCCGCGCCCGGCCAGCCAGTCGCGGTCCCCGGTCGCCAGGTAGTACTGCCAGACGGCCAGCGAGATATCGCCCTGGAGATGGTTCTGGGTGACGCAGTGCGGGGGGTTCCAGCTCTGGCACTCGGACCACAGATCGCCCCCGCTCGCGCTCGTCCACGGGTAGAACAGGCCCTGGAACCCCAGCTTCCGGGCGTTGGCGCGGGCGGCGTCGCGGGTGCGGTAGCGGTACTCGACGACCGGGCGGGCCAGCTCGGGGCGGGTGGCGAGCAGCCCCGGGTACATCCAGGTCTCGGCGTCCCAGAACACCATTCCGGCGTAGTTGTCGCTGGTCAGACCGGCCGGTGCGATGCTGTCGCGCGAACCGGCCCGGGTGGAGGCCATTAGTCCGTACTGTGCCGCCCGAAGCCACTTCTGCAGTTCGGGACTGTCCGGTACGGAGATGTCGGCCGCCCATGCCCGCCGCCAGGCGGCCGCGTTCGCGGTGAGCACCCCGGACCAGCCGCGCCGGGCCGCGCGCCGGGCGGCGTCGCGGGCGGAGTCGCGGGGGGCGGGGGAGGTGAGCGCGGTGTCGATGCCGACGTACTTCTCGAAGGTGTACGTACGCCCGTCGCGCACCCGGTGCGTGCTCCGCGCCGCGACCGGCGCTCCGGCCCCCGGCGCTCCGGAGCGCACGGTCTGGACGATCGCGCCCGTGGTGCCGGTGCCCCGGGTGCGGAACGTTCCGTCGTCGTCGAGATCGAGCCGGCGCGCGCCTCTCGGGTCGAGGCGGCCGGTGACGGTCGCGGTGCCGTTCCAGTGCGGTGTCATGCGCAGGCGTACGGCGCCGGTGTGCACATCGGACCGGTCGGCGAGCACCTCGTACGTCAGGTCGGTCGCGCGCCCGTCGGCCGTGGTCCACCGCAGCGACGTGCGCACCAGTCCGCAGCGCAGGAAGAGCGTCTGACGGTAGCGCGAGATCCGGCCGGGGGGCGTGTCGGAGCCGTAGGTCTCGTCGCCGACGCGTACGTCGAGGTCGGTCCAGCTCGGCAGTGCGGCGACCACCTCGCGGCCGGCGGCGAGATCCTTGTCGCGCCCGAACAGGCCGGAGACGAACGCGCCGTCGTAGCGCGGGGTGAACAGTGGCCAGCCGGTCTTCTCGCCCGAGGCGGCGTATCCGGCGCCCGCGGCGGGCACCCGGTGCCCCAGGTAGCCGTTGCCGGTGTAGGGGTCGTAGCCGGCTGCCTCGCCGAAGCGGGTGGATGTCGGCGCCCAGGAGGGATCGGTGTCCCGGCCGCAGGCGGTGGTCGCCGTGGAAGGAGCGGAAGGGGCGGAAGGGGCGGAAGGAGGCGCCGTCGCGTACGAGACGGGGCTCGGAGACGCGATCAGGGCGCCCGCGACCAGGGACGCGAGGGGCGCGAGGGACGTGAGGAGACAGCTGCGCGAGAGGCTCACCGTACGAAGGTAGGGAAGCGCGTGCCGCGTGGCGGTGCGCGGCACGCGGGGTGAACGGCTGACGGGGCGGCAGGCGTGGCGCCGGGCGCCGGGCGCCGGTGGCCCGCTCCGTCAGGTCGCGAGCCCGGTCTTGAGACCCGCGCCGCACAGGGGGACGACGACGCTCCGGTCCGTCCAGCCGCCGACCGCGGCCCAGCAGGCGACGCCCGTCGTCTCCACGTAGAACCCGCGGGCGGCCAGATCCAGCTGTGCGGCACGGATCTGATCCTCGGTCACCGTGAGGAAGGTGCCGCCCGATTCCCGGACCGCGGCCAGGATGGCGCGGGCGCGCGGCGGGCGGGGGATGGCGATGCCCTCGGCGAGGGTGGGGGCGGCGGGGCCGGCCGGGGCGTCGGGCAGTCCGTCTGCGTCGGCGCGGAAGGCGGTGGCCAGCGGGGAGACGGCCTCGGCCTGTACGGCGATCAGCGCCGGGCGCCGGTCGATCAGCCCCTGGGCGTGCAGTTCGGCGGTGGCCAGGGCCGCGCCGAGGAGAAGGGTGCCGTTCCCGACCGGTACGGCGATGGCGTCCGGGAGCCGGCCGCCGAGGTCTTCCCACATCTCGTACACATACGTCTTCGTGCCGTGCAGGAAGTACGGGTTGAAGACGTGCGAGGCATAGAAGGTGCCGGGGGTGTCGGCGGCGGCACGGGCGGCGGCCGCGGTGGCCTCGCGGTCGCCGGGGACGATCTCCAGGCGGGCGCCGTGGGCCCGGATCTGCTCGGTCTTCTTCGGGGACGTGCCCTCGGGGACGTACACCGTGCAGGGGAGCGAGGCACGGGCGCAGTACGCGGCGACGGCCGTGCCGGCGTTGCCGCTGCTGTCCGCGACGACGCGCTCGGGCGACAGCCGGCGGGCCAGCTCGGCGAGCATCACCGCGCCGCGGTCCTTGAAGGAGAGCGTCGGCATCAGGAAGTCGAGCTTGGCCGAGACCGTGCCGGTGAGCGGGACGAGCGGGGTGCGGCCCTCGCCGAGCGTGGTAGCGGGCGAGGAGAGGGGCAGCACCTCCTCGTAACGCCACAGTGAATTGACGCGTCCGGCCAGGGAGTTGAGCGAGAGCGTGCCGGCGGCTTCGAATTCCAGGTCCCAGGGGCCGCGGCAGACCGGGCAGCACCAGGTGAGAGCGGTGGTCTCGGCGCGGGTGCCGTCCTGCGGGCAGATGTATGCGGGCATGCCCGTCAGCATGTCAGGCGTGTGGCAGCGCCGTGGCGAAGGTATTGCGGAGCCCAACGCACCCTTGTGCGATTTCCAAGAATCGGTCAATCTTTCGCTGTCGGCAGGGTCGTGGGCAGCGCGGAACCCTCAGTAGTCGGTTGTCATGCTCATGCTGTCCGGCCCCTGTTCCGTCTCGACCGCACGTGAACCCCCACCAGAGCACCGCAATCGAGGAGGACCCCCCACATGTCAGTGACGCCTCACACCCCCCACGCACGCCGAAGACTCGCCGCGGCGAGTGTCATAGCCGGTGCGGCCCTCGCGCTCTCCGGCGCGGTGGTGTTCCCCGCCTCGGCGTCCGGGCCGGCGGCGGAGGGCCGGATCCAGAACGCGGGTGCCCCGGGCACCATCAGCGGCAGCTACATCGTCACGCTCGACGAATCGGCGGCCGACGCGGGTTCCGCGAAGGGCAAGGCACTCGCCGAGGAGTACGGCGCCGAGATCAAGAAGACCTACCGTGCCGCCGTCAACGGCTACGCGGTGGAGCTCTCGGAGGGCCAGGCGAAGAAGTTCGCCGCCGACCCTGCCGTCGAGTCCGTGGTGCAGAACCGGACCTTCAGGGTCACCGGCACCCAGCCCTCGCCGCCCTCCTGGGGACTCGACCGGATCGACCAGAAGTCCCTTCCGCTGAACCAGAGTTACACCTACCCCGACAAGGGTGGTGAGGGTGTCACCGCGTACATCATCGACACCGGTGTGCGGATCACCCACAGCGACTTCGGTGGCCGGGCCTCGTACGGCTACGACGCCATCGACAACGACAACACCGCGCAGGACGGCTACGGCCACGGCACCCATGTGGCGGGCACCGTCGCCGGTTCGGCGTACGGCGTGGCCAAGAAGGCGAAGATCGTCGCCGTCCGGGTCCTCGACGACAGCGGCTCCGGCACGACCGCGCAGGTCGTCGCGGGCATCGACTGGGTGACGGCGAACGCCGTCAAGCCCGCCGTGGCCAACATGAGCCTGGGCGGCGGGGCGGACTCGGTGCTCGACGCCGCCGTGCGCAAGTCCATCGCGTCCGGCATCACCTATGCCGTCGCCGCGGGCAACGAGTCCACCGACGCCTCCACGAAGTCCCCCGCGCGGGTCACCGAGGCCATCACGGTCGGCTCCACCACCAGCACCGACGCCCGCTCCAGCTTCTCCAACTACGGCAGCGTGCTGGACATCTTCGGCCCGGGTTCGTCGATCACCTCGGCCTGGAACACCGGCGACAGCGCCACCAACACCATCTCCGGTACGTCGATGGCGACCCCGCACGTGGCCGGCGCCGCGGCCCTCTACCTGGCCGACCACCCGAGTGACAGCCCGGCCCAGGTCTCCGCCGGACTGGTCGCCGCGGCCAGCACCGGAGTGGTGACCAACCCGGGCACGGGCTCGCCGAACCGGCTGCTGAACGTCGGCAGCGGCTCCACCACCCCGCCGGACGGCAAGAAGTTCGAGAGCACGACGAGCTACGCCATCGGCGACAACTCCACCGTCGAGTCGCCGATCATCGTCACCGGTGTCACCGGCAACGCGCCGGCCACACTGAGCGTGCCCGTGAACATCACGCACACCTACAGCGGCGACCTGAAGATCGACCTGGTCGCGCCCGACGGTTCGGTCTACAACCTGAAGGCTTACGGGACCGGTGGCAGCGCCGACGACGTGAACACCACCTACTCGGTGAACGCCTCGTCGGAGGTGGCCAACGGCACCTGGAAGCTGCGGGTCGGCGACAATGCGGCGGGGGACACCGGGAGGATCAACTCCTGGGGCCTGCAGTTCTGATGACGACAGTTCCGACGACGACAGTTCCGACGACGACAGTCCCGGCGGCGACAGTTCCGACAGCGACAGTTCGATGACGATGCGTCCGTGACGCGTCGGACAGGTGGGGCGGCTGCTTCGGCGGTCGCCCCACTCCTGCGTGGAGCCGAATGCGGTTGCGGTGAACCGGAGGAGGGGATGAGGCGTGAGAAGAGCTGAGTTCCCTCTGGTGGTCGGCAGTCGGATATGCGTGAGGGCAAGGCGAATCATCACTTCGGGTGAATCTTTGGCCTGCGCTTGCGGTTCACAACCGACGGTTGTCAGGCTGTTGCAGACTGTCAACCTGTTGGGAGTGGCCTGTGGCTTTCGGTGAGCAGCCCGCGTATTTGCGCGTTGCAAGCGATCTGAGAGAGAAGATCGTCAATGGTGCGCTGCCGCCGCATACGCGCCTGCCTTCGCAGGCCCGTATCCGCGAGGAGTACGGAGTCTCGGACACCGTCGCGCTGGAGGCGCGGAAGGTGCTGATGGCCGAGGGCCTGGTGGAGGGGCGCTCCGGTTCCGGCACCTATGTGCGTGAGCGCCCCGTCCCGCGGCGGATCGCCCGCTCCGGCTACCGGTCCGCGGTCGGCGCCAGTCCGTTCCGCCAGGAGCAGACGGCGGAGGGAGTGCACGGGACGTGGGAGTCCCGCAGCGAACAGGAGGGGGCGAGCGCCGAGATCGCCGAGCGCCTGGGCATCGAGCCCGGCGACCGGGTGATGCGGACGGGATACACCTTCCGTGAGGCGGGGGAGCCGATGATGCTCTCCACCTCCTGGGAGCCGCTCGCCGTGACGGGGCGTACGCCGGTGATGCTGCCGGAGGAGGGCCCGTTGGGTGGCTGCGGGGTGGTCGAGCGGATGGCCGCGATCGATGTCGTCGTGGACAACGTGGCCGAGCAGGTCGGTGCGCGCCCGGGGCTGGCGGAGGAGCTCCTGGCGCTCGGGGGTGTGCCGGGCCATGTGGTGATGGTGATCGAGCGGACGTACTACGCGTCGGGCCGCGCGGTCGAGACGGCGGACGTGGTGGTGCCCGCCGATCGCTTCCGGATCGCCTACCACCTTCCGGTCAGGTGAGCGGTGCGTGGAGGGTGGCGTCTGGCGTCGGTGACGGCACGTTGATGTCCGGCCGGTTCCCGTAACCGACGGGCGATCACCGGCTGCAAGGGATTGTCATGTCCCGCTCCTACCGTCCGGTCCGCACCCGCACACGGACGACGGACGGGAGGCCGGCGATGACGGACACAGCCACACCGATGACGGCCGGGGCACCGGCCGGGCCCCCGGAGCCACCGGCCGCACAGGGCCCGGAGGCCACGGATGCCCCGGCCGGGGGTCGACGCCCCGGCCCCGGGCCGCAGTTACGCGAAGCTCGCCGCCGACGAGAGCCGGGAGGGCCACTTCCCTCCGGTACGCGCCGCACTCCTTCCGGCGCTGGTCGCCGGCCACGGTCGCGGGTACCGCACTCGGCGGGATCGTCTATCCTGCCGACCTGTCTCGCCGACCTCGCGATCGGCGCCTCGATCATCGCGGTGCCGGACGCGGGGTAGCGGCGGCGGACGGCACTGACACACGGGGCGCATCCAGCCGGGTGCGCCCCCCTTGTCGGCCGGATCCGTATCTCTTTGTGTAATTACGTATCCGTTGCGTGAAGGTCAGGCGTACGCTCGGGCATATGCGTACTGCGGTTTCCTGGGGATCTTTAGTGACGTGCACGACGTTCGAGGGAGGGGCGCGATGCTGGGGAGGGACGCGATGAGCGACGGCGGTGCCGCTCTCCCGTGGCTGGTCATAAGGCAGGACGACAACGGCAATCGCTATCGCGTCGGCAGATACGCCACGCAGGGCGAGGCCCAGAAGATCGCCGACAAGCTCGATGAACACGGACACAAGCAGCTCTACTGGGTGGAGCAGGCCGGACAGAGCGCCCGGCCGTAGAGCGACCGCGAGGAGCGTGGCGGGGCGGTGGTCGCGCTCCGGCGCGCGACCGGGTCTGCGTTCGCCGCGCCGGTCGCCCGTGCTCCGTCGCCCGCGCCGGTCGCCCGCCGTTCCTGCGGTTGCGAGGGCGTTCCGGCAGGCGGCTTCCGTCCCTCTAAGGTCCTGTCCGACCGGGTTGCACATGAACGAAGGCGGAATGATGTCGGTCCTGATCGACACGGTGGCATGGGTGCGGGTGGAGAACGGCAGGATCCTCTGCGCGCGACCACGGGGGAAGGACGTCTTCTACATCCCCGGTGGCAAGCGGGAGGGCCGGGAGACCGACCTGCAGACCCTGCTGCGTGAGGTCGAGGAGGAACTGACCGTGGCCATCCTCCCGGCGACGGTGTCCCACATGGGTACGTACGAAGCGCAGGCGCACGGCCATCCGGACGGCGTGGTCGTGCGTATGAGCTGCTACGCCGGTGAGTATCACGGGACGCTGGCGGCCAGCAGCGAGATCGAGGAGATGGCCTGGTTCTCCTACGCCGACCGATCGCTCGTCCCGCCGGTCGACCAACTGCTCTTCGACGACCTCAAGGCCGCCGGCGCGCTGGCCTGAGCCGCCACTGTCCTCTGCCTGAATCGTCCCCGTCCTCGGCCTGAACCGTTCGCGCGGAGTCGGCCCGCGCGGCGGTTCATCGGCCGGGACGCACCAGTCGGTGCTCGTACGCGCCGCCGGGTCGCCTCCGTCCCGTCGCCCGGCGACCGGAAACACATCCCGCAACGGGCCCCGGAAACGGCGTGTTTGAGGGGGTGCCGGTCCCGGTGAAGGCGATGTGGAGGCCCGATCCGCCTACCCGGTCAAGCAGTTCGGGAGGCGGGAGAGGCCGGGCCGCGCTCCAGAGGCCGCCGCCGTCGCCGCTCCGCGGCCGTCATCGCCGCCGGGATCCCGCCGCATGGCCGGCGACATCGCGGGTACGAGCAGCAGAACCCATGTCCGGGCCGGGTGCGGTGCCG
The DNA here is from genome assembly GCF_042882135.1 of Streptomyces sp. NPDC058240. NCBI lineage: Bacteria > Bacillati > Actinomycetota > Actinomycetes > Kitasatosporales > Streptomycetaceae > Streptomyces > Streptomyces sp. NPDC058240. Next base: position 57,909 of record NZ_JBHVWT010000031.1, on the reverse strand, counting down.
GTACGTACGGGGCGCGCCGGGCGGGCGGTCGACCGGGGCGAACGTCATGACGGCGGCGCGTGCCGATCGCCTTGTGCGCCCTTCTCTCTGTGCACATCTGTTCGTGTGCGCGGCCGTACACCCGTACGCCCCACGTGTCGTTCCTGGCGATAGGTCACCCTAAATATCGGGTATGTGCTGAATAACCCTTGTAAACAGGGTGTTCCCCGCTGCGGGTCTTGGGAAGTGATCGGCGTGATCGACAGTGCAGGCGACTGCGCCGAGTGGACCTTCCCGGCTGTGCCGGGCGCCGTGCGATCGGCACGGCATGCCGTCCATGAGGCGTTGGGTGCCTGGGGGCTCGACGCGGCCGTCGGGGATGTGACAGTTCTGCTGGTCAGCGAGTTGGTGACCAACTCGATGCGGTATACATCGGGCCCCATCGGCGTACGGCTGGTGCGCCCTCATCTCAACGGTGACGGCCCCGCCGCCCACCCGGGACTGCTCGTGGAGGTCTCCGATCCGCTTCCGGATCCGCCCACCGAACGTATGGCTGGACCGGAGGACGAAGGGGGCAGAGGGCTGCAGCTGGTGGCGTGTTCCGCCCGCCGCTGGGGGACCCGTCGGGGAAAGACCGGCAAGACCGTGTGGTTCGAGCTGGCCCTGCCTGGTTAGGAGTGGGGTGGGACGGACAGCGATCACCAGGGGTCGGCCAGAAGCTGGCTGAAAGGGACTGAGACCGTGCTGTGATCGTGAACGCCGTGTCGGTTGGGGCCGGAGTGCTGAATACTGCGGACAGGACCGGTCCGGTGTGTGAGCTGGAGGGGACGGTCGCGTGAGCGAAATACCTGGGACAGCGGGCGAGATCGTGTGGCAGAGCAGCCCGCCTGGCTCGATCTACGACTACATCAGGGTCGCCTCCTTCTCGATCGGCCCCGATGGCCTGATCGAGCAGTGGAGCCGCCGGGCCGCCGGCCTCTTCGGCATTGCCGCGGACAGGGCGGTGGGCCTGGATCCGGTCGAGGCGTTCATGCCTGCCGAACTGCGCACCGACGGCCGTCGCAGAGTCGGCGAGATCCTCGACGGCAAGGAGTGGACGGGCCTTGTCCCCTTCCGGATACCGGGCGAGGACGGCATGCGCGGGCTCGCCGAGATCTATGTGATGCCGAGCGGTACGGCGAGCGGGGAACGGGCCGCGCTCTGCATCGTCGTGGACGTCCGGGCGCTGCGCCACATCGAGACGGACCTTGCCGCGTCACAGGCCATATTCGGCCAATCTCCCTTCGGCTTCGTGCTGTTCGGTACGGACCTCGCGGTGATCCGTGCCAACCAGCGCTTCGCCACCGTCTTCGGCGGCCGGGCCGAGGACCACCGCGGCCGTACGGTCGAGGACTACCTCTCCGGCCCCGAGGCCGACCGGCTCACCGCCACCATCGAGCGCGTCCTGGCGACCGGGACATCCGTCACCGATCTCCAGATCATCGGTACCGCGCCCGGCGAACCCGGCAGCCGCCACTGGTCCATGAACCTCTACCGCGTGCACAGCGGCTCCGGCCGCCCCATCGGCGTCGCCGGACTGGCCACCGACGTCACCCGGAGACACATCGCCGCCCGCGAGGCCGCCAGCGCCCGCCGCAACCTCGCGCTGCTCAACGAGGCCAGTGCCCGTATCGGCAACTCCCTCGACCTGGAGACCACCGCCCGCGAACTCCTCGACGTCGCCGTGCCCGGCTTCTGCGACCTCGCCTCCGTCGACCTCTACCAGGGACTGCTCACCGGCGACGACGCACCTCCCGGAAGCTGGGATTCGCTCCGTCAGGTATCGGTCGGCGGCTCCGCCGAACTGCGCCGCGTCGCCCTGGCCAGTGCGGTGTCGGACGCCCTGCCCGACACCACCGGGGACACCGGCTCGCCCGAGCTCGGCTCCGTGCACCGCTTCTCGTTCAACTCGCCGTGCGCCATCGCCCTGCGCACCGGCCACGTCGAGGACGTGCCCGGCGACGACCGGGGCTTCGTCCAGTCCACCCTCGCCGTACCGATGGTCGCCCACGACACGGTGGTCGGCCTGGTGCAGTTCTCCCGTACGAAGGGCAGCGAACCCTTCGGCGAGCGGGACCGCGCACTGGCCACCGAGCTCGCCGCCCGCGCCGCGGTCTGCATCGACAACGCCCGCCTCTACCGCCGCGAGCACGAGCGCGCGCTGATCCTCCAGCGCAGCCTCCTGCCGCCCGGCGACCCGGTGGCCGCGGGCCTCGACATCGCCTGCCGCTACCTTCCCGGCAACACGGCCACCGAGGTGGGCGGCGACTGGTTCGACGTGATCGAACTCCCCGGCCACCGCACCGCCCTCGTCGTCGGCGACGTGATGGGCCGCGGGCTGCGGGCCGCCGTGGCCATGGGCGAACTGCGCACCGCCGTACGGACCCTGGCCCTCCTGGACCTGGAACCCGCCGAGGTGCTCTCCGCGCTCGACGAGGTCGCCCGCGGACTCGGCACCCCCGGCGGCGGCAACGCGCCAGGCGGCTCCCAATGGCCCTCACGGGCCGCCCACAAGTCCCGCGAGGCGGATCTCTCCGAGGTCTATCTGGCGACCTGTGTGTACGCGGTCTACGACCCGGTCACCCGGCGGTGCACCTTCGCCAACGCGGGCCACCTCCCGCCCGCCGTGGTCGAACCGGGCGAGGCCGCCCTGCTGCTCGACGTCCCGCCCGGAATGCCGCTCGGCGTCGGCGGCGAACCCTTCGAGGAGGTCGAGGTCGAACTGAAGGAGGGTTCCCTCCTCGCCCTCTACACCGACGGGCTCGTCGAGTCCCGCGACCACCCGCTCGACGAGGGCCTCGATGCCCTGCGCGGAGCGCTCGTCGATCCGCAGCGGCCGATCGAGGACCTCTGCGACCACGTACTGACCACGCTCGACACCCGGCACGGCGAGGACGACATCGCCCTGCTGATGGCCCGTATCCAGGGACTGCCGGCCGACGCGGTCGGCGACTGGCGGCTGCCCCGCGAGCCGCGCTCCGTCGGCCGCGCCCGCGAACTGGCCCGGGGCCGGCTGCTCGCCTGGGGCCTGGACGACCTGGTGGACACCACCGAACTGCTGGTCAGCGAGCTGGTCACCAACGCCCTGCGGTACGGGGAGGGCGAGATCCGGCTCAGGCTGCTGCGCGACCGCACCCTGGTGTGCGAGGTGTGGGACGCCGGACTCGTCCAGCCCCGGCGGCGGCGGGCCCGCGACACCGACGAGGGCGGACGCGGACTCCAGCTGGTCGGGCTGCTGAGCGTGGCCTGGGGGTCGAGGCGGACACCGCGCGGCAAGACCGTCTGGTTCGAGCTGGCCCTGCCCGACGGGGAGCCGGCCGCCGAACTCTCGGTCGAGCAGTTGCTGAGCATGTACTGAGCGGGCCACCGGGCCAGGGCCTGACCGGCAGCGGTCATGAGGCCGTCTTCAGCGCGGCCAGCCGGGCATCGACCTCGGCGCTGTCGCCCAGACTGTCCAGCTGCTCGAACTGGGCGTCCAGGGACGACGCGGCGAGCTCCTGCTTGCCCAGCGCCCTCGCCTCCTCGCGCCGCACCTTGTCCTCGAAACGGCTGAGCTCGCTGGTCGGGTCGAGCACATCGATGTTCTTGACGGAGTCCATCATCTGGTTCTGCGCCTGGGCGGACTTGGCGCGTGCGACGAGCTCGTCCCGCTTGGACTTCAGCTCCGAGAGTTTGGTCCTCATCTGGTCCAGTCCGGACTTCAGCCGGTCCACCACCTCGGTCTGCGCGGCGATGGTCGGCTCCGCCGTCCTCGCCTCCTTCTCCGACCGGAGCTGACGACCGAGCGCGACCTTGGCCAGATTGTCGAACTTGTCCGCCTCCGCACCCGACCCGGCCGCCCGCAGCTCGTCGGCCTTGCGGCTCGCGGCGAGTGCCTTGCCGCCCCACTCCTTCGCCGCTTCCACGTCCTCCTGGTGGTCCTGTTCCACCAGCCGCAGATTGCCGATGGTCGCGGCGATCGCCTGCTCGGCCTCCGAGATGTTGGCCGTGTAGTCGCGGATCAGCTGGTCCAGCATCTTCTGCGGATCCTCGGCCTGATCGAGCAGCGCGTTGATGTTGGCCTTCGCGAGTTGGGTGACGCGGCCGAGAATGGTCTGCTTGGTCATGGACCTCTCCTTGTGCGAGTGCGGTTCTCCGGGTGGATTCCGTATGCGTTCCGTATGAGCCCGTGGGAATGAAGCCATGGGTCCGTGCGAAGAAGTCCTTGGGCCGGCATCCGTACCGTCGGCTCAGAAGCGGCCGCCGCCACCGCGCCGGCCGCGCGTGCCCCCGCCGCCGAAGCTGCCTGGCCCGCCGCCCCCGGTGTGGCCCCCGCCGCCGAACCCGCCTCCGTAGCTCCCGCCGCCGCCCCCGCCCCCGCCCAGGAGCCCGCCGAGGATGATCCCGCCGAGCACCGCGCCGCCGACCCCGCCGCCCCCTGCCCGGGTACCGCCCGGACCGCTCCCGTACGACCGCACGTCCTGCTCGGCCAGGCTCTGGGCCTGCCCGGCCAGCGAGTCCGCCTGCTGCGCCTCGGCCAGCGCCCCCTGCGGATCCTTCGACCCGGCCAGCTCGCGGGACCGGTCCAGCCGCCGCTGGGCCTCCGCCAGACGGGTCCGGGCCTGGCTGCCCACCGCTCCCCGGTTCGTGGTGATGTAGTCGGCCGCGGCGGCGATCGCCGAACGCGCGGTGAGCGTCGCCCCGTCCAGGAGGGAGAGCGCCCGCCGGTCGCCCTGTTCCCGTTCGCGGACGCCGGCCAGCGCCGCGTCGAGCGCCGCGTCCGCCTCCTCCACCCGGCGCAGCGCGTCGATCGGGTCGTACGGACCGGCCCGCAGCTCCTCCCGCACATCGGCGAGCACCGACCGCGCACGGGCGATCCGGCCCCGCAGGTCCGCGGTCGGCGCACCGTCCCCGGTGCCTTCGAGCAGCCCGCCCGCGTCGGCAAGGTCGGTCTCCGTCTCGGTGAGGGCGCCGGGCAGCTTGTCCACCGCCTCCGCGAGTTCCCGGGTCCGCCGGTCCACGGCGTCGACGAGGGTGGTTGCCTGGTCGACGGCGCCCTCGGTGGCCCGGATGTACACCGCTGCGGCGGAATGGTCCGTACCGTCCACCGACTGCCGGGCCCGGTTGAGGCTCGACGTGGCGAACAGGAGCCGGTCCTTGGCCTGTTCGATGTCACCGGCGACGGACGCGGACGCGGATTGCGCGTACCGGCTGCGCATCGTGGCCAGGGCGGTCTCGGCCGCGGAGACGCGCCCGGCGAGAGCCCGGAACGCCGCCTCGGCCGTGGCCAGGGCCTGTGGGGCGTCGCGTTCCAGGGCGCGCAGCCGGTCGAAGTCCTCGGACACGGCGTCGAGGCGGGAATCCGCGTCCGCGCAACGGCCGATGATCTCGTCCAGCATCCGGCGCCGCGTCGCGTCGTCCTCGGGAAAGGCGTCGTCCAGCTGCTGACGCAGCCGGAACGCGGCCATCAGCTCACCCTTCGCGTATCCGACGGCCTCCGTGAAGGAGGCCGCGGCCTCCTCGCCGAACTGGGCGGTGGCGAAACCCAGTTCCTCCTCGCTGGTGCGGACCGCGTCGTCGGTGTCCACCAGTGCCTCCTTCGCCCGCGCGTCGAGCTGCGGCAGCGGAGTCGGCGGCTGTGGCGACCCGTCCGGTCCGGCGGAGGCCGGGCCCCAGCCCTTGGCGCCGGGTGTGGTGCGGGTCGTGGTGCGCCGCCTGCGCCGGGTGTACGCGTAGCCGGCCACCGCTGCCGCCCCGCCGACGACGACCACCGGAAGAATCAGGTCCACGGCGCTCGTCCCGCCGGAGCCACCGGATCCGGGATCGGCGACCCCGGGTGTGACGGCCGGGGTGGGCACGGCCTTGTCGGCCAGTACGGCGGAGTACCCGTTCGCCGCGCCGATCGCCGCGCCGGCCCAGTCGTTCTCCCGGAGCGCGGGCTCGATCGCCGTGCGTGCCACGTCCTTCAGCTGTGCGTCGGTGAGGCGTGAGCCCTGCTCGACGGTGTACACGTACTGCCGGTCGTGGGTGGCGACGGCGAGCAGGACGTCATCGCTGCCGAGGCCGTTCCGGTCGGCTGTTTGATCGGCCCAGCTCTGCGCGGACCGTCCGGAGAAGTCCCGCACGTACACGACGAAGAGCTGGACGCGGCGGTCCGCGTACAGCCGGTCGAGTGCGGCCCGCACCTGGTCCCTGCGGTCCCCGAGCGCCCCCACCTTGTCGGTGATCTGCCCGTCCCGGGACAGTGTGACGGGACCGTCGGCGCGAGTGGAGAGCGCTGCGGGAAGGGCCAGCCAGCACACCGTCATCAGCACGGTGAGAAGGGCCCGGCCCGGTATGGATATCCGGGTACGACTCACGAGCGGCATCACATTTGTGAGGCTATGTCCACCCTCTGTCACCCGCGACCCGGCGACCGGGCCCGCCATCGGTCCCCGGGAAGTGCGCCATGATGCCGTTCGTACGGCGACGGCACACCGGCACACAGGGGGAGACGGACGTGCTCACGGGAATCAGGCGCATGGCCGGGGACATACGGAAGAGGGCGGCCCGGTTCCGGTGGACCTGGCCGAGAAGGATCGCGCTGGGAGCGGTCCTGGTGATCGTGGTGCCGGTCCTCACCGCGGGTGTCGCCCTGCGGCTCAACTACTCCGGCGACCCGGGCGACGGCACCCGCACCCGTGGCCGCGACGCCATCTGGCTCGGCCACGCCTGGGTCGACGGGCGCAAGGACGACGCCGACCTCGCCGCGTTCGCCGCCCGGATCGAAGGGACGGGGATCAAGGACCTGTACGTCCACGCCGGACCGCTGGAACACGACGGCACCCTGCCCGCCACGAGCTACCCGAGGGCCCGGTGGCTGCTCGACGCCGTGCACCGCACCCTGCCCGGCATCCGGGTCCAGGCCTGGCTCGGCGACGTACTCGCCACCGAGGGGCCCGACGGGCTGCGCCTGGAGCGGGCCGCGTCCCGCACCGCCGTGGTCGCGTCGGCCCGGCAGATCCTGGACGCCGGGTTCGACGGCGTCCATTTCGACCTGGAGCCGCTGCACTCCGGCGACCGCCACTACCTCTCGCTCCTCGACGACCTCGGTGCGCTCACCGGGGCGCGCAAGGCGCAACTGTCGGTCGCCGCCCACCAGATCGACCCGCTGCCGGCGGCGCACAGCGTGATCGGAGCGCTCAGCGGCCGGCAGAAATGGTGGGCGCAGGAGTTCTTCGGACAGGTCGCGCGCCGGGTCGACCAGATCGCCGTCATGTCGTACGACACCTGGATGCCCCTGGAGGGGATGTTCGGCGGCTATGTCGCCCAGCAGACGGCGCTCGCGCTCGAAGTGACGCCGAAGGGCACCGATCTGCTGATGGGACTGCCGTTCTTCCACGAGAACGACCTGGGACACCATGAGTCGGCCGCGACCGTCTCGGGGTCGCGCTCTACGTCGACTTCGCCGCGCGGGACGGCGACTGGGCGGCGTACCGCGAGGGCTGGAACTGAGAGCGTCCGGCAGTAGGCCTCGGGGCGTCGCGGGGCTGGGGCACGCACCCCGGCCCCGCTCGTTCACCCGCGCCGCCTACGGCCGGACGCTCTGAGCGGCGGCGTACCGGGCCGGGGCCGGGCCCCGAAAGCCCCACCCCCCACCCGTACGCCACCCCGTTCCCGGGGAATCCGCCGGGGAAACGCCCCTTTGTGGGCGG
>NZ_JBHVWT010000031.1:32721-50208 GCF_042882135.1 Streptomyces sp. NPDC058240 | reverse complement strand
CCATCCGAAGATTATCTCTTACGGGCCTCGCTGCCATCTTGCCCCTCCCCGCCCCTCCCCTCTCCCTCCCCTCACCCCCCCCCCCACCACGTTCCAGGGGAATCAGATGGAGAACCGCTCCTTGGCGAGCAGCGGCCGCACCTTCGACTGGAACCCGCCGGTCCGGAACGGCCTCTGCAGCAGGCCGGGGCGGATCGCCTGGGCCAGTGCCGCGGCGATCATGCCCTGGTCGAGCGCGAGCAGGTAATCGCTGACCCGCCCGGTACCGACATTGACGGAGTCCCGGAAGCCGTATCCGGCGTGGTACGCGCCGAAGTCGCGGTCGAGCGCGCGCAGGTTGGCGATCGCTTCGTCCGGTGCGTAGGGCAGGGCGAGGAAGGAGGCGTGCGGGGTGACCACACCGTTGGTGAACGCCGACGCGGGCGGCAGCGGTTCGCCGTCCTTCGTGTACGTACGGTCGGTGTTGGAGGCGTAGCCGTCGACCTGCATGCCGATCGCGTCGACGCCGTACTCCTGGTAGCCGCCCTCGGGGATGTTGGCGGGGGAGAAGCCCCAGTACCCGTACCCCGCCTCCGCCATGCCGTGCTCGATCTGGCTGCGGACGTACCGGCGGTGCGTGAGGCCCCAGGACCTCGGCGACCACTCCGCCTCCGGCACGAACAGCGGCACCATCAGGGCCTCGAACATCGACCCGCCCCAGGTGGGCACGATCTTCCGGCCGCGGTGGGTGTAGTGCCCCTGCCAGACGCGTACGCCGTCCATGGCGACGTAGCTGCCCTGCGGGTGCTGCTCCTGCTCGTGCTCGGGGAGCATCGTGCGCAGCAGGTGCCAGTAGTGGTCGGCGGGCAGCGAGCCGTCCGCGATGCCCAGGTAACTGGCCATGCGCGGCTCCGTGTTGAGCGCGCCGTAGTGGTGGCCGGTGGGCTCCTCGGTGTCGGGCCAGAACCCGCCGCGCAGCTGGCCGGGGCCGGCGACCGGGTCGGCCGGGTCGTACGGCGTGTAGTAGTAGGACCAGTCGGCGGTCGCCAGGATGCGGGCGACGCGGGGGCGCAGCGCGGGCGAGGCGTCGGCGGCGATGCGCAGACCGGTGATCAGCCAGGCGTTGTCGACGGAGGACAGGAACGGGCGGACCGGGTCGCCGGTGCCGGGCCACTCGGTGAGGACCGAACCGTCGTGCGCGTCGTACCAGTTGAGCCAGAAGCCGTGGTGGCGTTCCAGTTTCTCGACGGCCCGCACGGTGCGCTCCAGCCTGCGGCGCATGGTGTCGTCGTCGATCACCCCGAGCCCGGCTGCGGCCACGGTCGACCAGAGGCCGCAGCCGATGTTGGTGGGGGAGGTCTGACGCGACTGGACGGGGGCGCCGGGCTTGCTGACATCGATCTTGTCGACGGCGAGACCGAAGTCGGTCGTCATGGCCTCGATCGATCGATACGTGTCGCGGAACCAGCGCAGGAGCAACGGGGCGTGCGAGCCGCGCACGGGCTGGGCGGCGCCCGCCGGGGGCGCGGCCACGGCTCCGAGCGACAGGGCGGCGGCCCCTGTCCCCGCTGCGGTGAGAAACGTACGACGGTCCATCAGAACCCCTCGAAGAAGAGCCACCGACTGTGGGCGGTGGGCGGATTTCGTTCGTCGGTCGTGATTGCGGGCGCGGGGCGCCGTGTTGCGTACGGCATCCGCGTGCGCCGCCGCTCGTGAGCAGGGCAGGACACGAGCGGCGCCGTACGCGGGCACAGGGTCCGGGGGACCCTGCTGTACGGGAACCGGCGTCCGTCAGGTTTCGCCGGTTCCCGTACGGGCGGGAGCGGTCAGGTCGCTCCCGGTCGGGGGGGAGCCGAGGTCGGTCGGCTCGGGGGCCGAGGTCAGTCGGCGATGCGCGGCAGGGCGCGCGTGCGGCCCATCTCGCCCAGCCAGACGGCGGACGGCTTGGGCAGGCGCTCGAAGGTCTCCGGGTCCCAGCCGATCAGGCCGAAGGTGGGCTTGTAGGAGCCCCACTCGTAGTTGTCGAGCGCGCTCCAGGCCAGGTAGCCCTGGATGTTCAGGCCGTCCTGGATCGCGGAGGCGACCTCGTTCAGGGCGCCGGTGTAGTAGTCGACCCGGCGGCTGTCGTCGTCGGTCGCGATGCCGTTCTCGGTCACGATCAGCGGGATGTCGTTGCCCAGGACCTCGGCGGTGTGGCGCAGCGCATGGCCGACCGCGGACGGGTAGTACTCCCACTGCGTGAGGGTGCGCTCGACGCCGTCGGCCGTCGGTATCGGGCCGTCGGTGCCGATCTTGGTCCGGGTGTAGGACTGCACACCGATCCAGTCGTCGCCGCGGGCGGCCTCGATGAAGACGTCCTCGCGGGGGTGACGGTAGGCCGCGGTGACCTCCTCGGCGCCGGGCAGGGCCTGGTAGACCTGGTTGGCGATGGTCCAGCCGACCTGGATGGCCGGGTCGATCGCCCGGACCTCCTTGACGGCCGCGTGGTGCGCGGCGATGACGGCCTCGGTGGTCTCGTCGTCGGGGGTCGGCAGGCCGGCGGGCGGGAAGCTGTTGTCGCCCCGCTTGGCCTGGCCGGCCATCACGGCGATCATGTTCGGCTCGTTGATGGTGCAGACGTGGCTGACGCCCTCGGCGATCACCGGCGCGCAGGCCGCGACGTAGCGCGCGAAGAGCTCGGTCGCGCCCTCGGCGGTCCAGCCGCCGCGCGCCTCGAACCACTGCGGCACGGTGAAGTGGTGCAGGGTGATCATGGGACGCAGGCCGCGCTCGATGGCGCCCTCGACCATGCGGCGGTAGTGGGCGATCTCGGCCCGGGAGAACCGGCCCTCGACCGGCTCGATGCGCGCCCACTCGATGGAGAACCGGTAGTCGGTGAAGCCCAGACCGGCCAGCGTGTCCATGTCCTCGTGCCAGCGGTGGTAGCTGTCGCAGGCGTCCAGGCTGGGCTCCTGGATGTGGGTGCCCGCGGCGTGCTCCTTGACCCACCAGTCGCAATTGATGTTGTTGCCCTCGATCTGGTGGGCGGCCGTGGAGGCGCCCCACAGGAAGCCTTCGGGGAACGGGACCTGGGTGTGCGTCATCGCAAACCGTCTTTCTGGTGATGAAGGGGTGTGGCCGACGGAGTGTGGGGCCGTGGCCTCGTACGTTTCGGTGGGGCCGCCGGGGCGGGCTACTTCATGCCCGCCGTGGCGATGCCCTGGGTGAAGTGCCGCTGGAGCGCGATGAACAGGACCACGACGGGCAGGACGACCAGCAGGGAACCGGCCATCAGCATGCCGTTGGAGCCACCCGCCTTGTTGGGGTCGGTGGCGAAGGTGGCCAGCGCGACCGGCAGGGTGTACTTGTCGGGGTCGTTGGTCGCGATGAGCGGCCAGACGAAGTTGTTCCAGGAGCCCAGGAACGTGAAGATCGACAGCGTCGCCAGAGCGGGCTTCACCAGCGGCATCACGATGCGCCAGAAGATGTACCACTCACCGGCGCCGTCCATCCGGGCCGCTTCCAGCAGCTCGTCCGGGATCGACTGCATGAACTGCCGCATCAGGAAGACCCCGAAGGCTCCGGCGGCGAACGGCAGCACCAGGCCGGCGTACGAGTCGATCAGATGCAGCTTGCTCATCAGCACGAACAGCGGCAGCAGCATCAGGTTGCCGGGCACCATCAGGGCGCCGAGAACCAGGCCGAAGATCTTGTTGCGGCCGGCGAAGTTCAGCTTGGCCAGGGCGTACCCGAGCATCGAGCAGAACACCAGGTTCGAGACGGTGACCAGCACCGCCACGATCACCGAGTTCATGAAGTACAGCGGCAGATCGAGCTTGTCGAGCAGGTCCCGGAAGTTCTGCAGGGTCCACTCGGTCGGGAGCCACACGGGCGGGCTGGCCGTCAGGTCCGCTTGCGTCTTGAAGGCCGAGAGAGCCATCCACAGGAACGGCGCCGACATGATCAGCAGGCCGACCGACAGCAGGACGTAGACGAGGACGCGCTTCGGGTTGCGGGCCTTCTTCGTCCCGGACGGCGGTGTGTCCAGGGGCTTCTTCGACGGCGCCGTCGAGACGGCGCCCGGTGCACTGGTGGCGCTCATTTCGTGTTGTCCTTCAGCAGTCGGAGCTGCAGCACCGTGATGCCCATGATCACTACGAAGAGGACATACGCCATGGCACTCGCATAGCCCATGTGGAAGAAGTTGAAGCCCTCGCGGTACATGTTCAGCGAGACGGTGAGCGTGGAGTCCGAGGGACCGCCCTGGGTCATCACGAACGGCTCCTCGAAGACATTGAGGTAACCGATGGTCGTGATCACCGTGGCGTAGAGCAGCGTCGGCCGCAGCAGGGGCACGGTGATGCCCTTGAACTCCTGCCAGACACCGGCACCGTCCAGCCGCGCGGCCTCCCGCACCTCGGTGGGGATGGCCTGCAGACCGGCGATGAAGAGCACCATGACCGTGCCGAGGTTGCGCCAGACCGCCATCGCGATCATCGACGGCATGGCGAGCGTCTCGGAGCCCAGGAAGTCGGGCGAGGTGAGGCCCACTTCGGAGAAGAGCCCCGCGACGAGCCCGTCGCTCGGGTCGAGCACGAACCGCCAGACCACGGCGACCGCGACGATGGTCGTGACCACCGGGGTGTAGAAGCCGACGCGGAAGAAGGTCCGGGCCCGGTCGATGCCGTTGTTCAGCAGTACGGCGACGAGCAGCCCGAGGAAGATCGTCAGCGGGACGCCGATCACCACGAAGTACGCCGTGTTGAACAGCGACTTGAGGAACTTGTCGTCGCTGAACAGATTGACGTAGTTCTCGAAGCCGATGAAGTTCGCGTCCAGCGGGTGCGTGACATTGCGCAGCCCGAAGTCGGTGAAGCTCATCACCAGCGTCGCGACGATCGGGAACGCCATGAAGACGAGGAAGAGGACGAGGAAGGGGGTGGAGAACAGCCAGCCGGCCACGTTCTGCACGCCCATCGAGGCCTTCTTGCCACCCCGGCGACCCGCGGGCCCGGTGGCCGGGGACCCGGAGGTCCCCGGCCCGGCCTGCACCTTGGCCGTCTGAGCGGCCTTTGAGGTCATGGTGCGCATGACTCCTACTTCACGAGGCCTTCGATTTGGGACTGGGCGGTCTTGAGCGCGTCCTCGGCGGACGCCTTGCCCTGGGTGACCTTGGCGATGGCCTGGTCGACCTTGTCGGTGATCTCCGTCCAGTTGGACAGCGACGGCGAGGCCTTGGCGGTGTCCATCTGCTTCTTGAACACCTGGAGGTCGGCGTCGTCGGCGAGGGTGCCGGAGGTCCAGGCGGAGGTGTTGGCCGGCAGGTCCTTGGTGCGCTTGTACCAGTCGGCCTGGCCCTTGGTGTCCGTCAGGTACTTGATGAACTCGGTGGCGGCGGCCTTGTGCTCGCTGTCCTTGGAGATCGCCAGGGAGGAGCCGCCGGCCATGGAGACGGAGGACTTGTCGGCGGGCACGTTGGCCACCGCCCACTTGCCCTTGAGCTGCGGCTGGCCCTCGTTCAGCAGGGTGACGTGCCAGGGGCCGCCGAAGAACATCGGGACGCGGCCGTTGCCGAAGTCCTTGACCACGTCGTAGCCGGGCTGCACGGACTTGTTGGAGAGCCCCTTGTCGAAGTACGAGCCGTACTCCTTGAGCGCCTTGACGGCCTCGGGGCTGTCGATGACGGCCTCGCCCTTGTCGTTGACGATCTCGCCGCCGGCCGAGTACAGGAAGGAGTAGAAGTTCTGTACCGTGTCCAGGCCGCTGGGCTGGATGGACAGGCCCCACTTGGTTCCGGCCTTCTTCTGGTAGGCCGTGGCGAGGTCCTGCATCTCCTTCCAGTTGGTCGGAGCCTTGGTGATGCCGGCCTTCTCGGCCAGGTCGGTGCGGTAGTACAGGACGCGGGTGTCGACGTACCACGGCACGCCGTACGCCTGGCCGTCGACCTCGCCCTGCTTCCAGCCGGACTGGAAGTAGTCCTTCTCGTTGAAGGTCTTGGTGTCGACCGGCTCCAGCACACCGAGCTCGGCGAACTCTCCCATGTAGCTGCCGCCCATCTGCGCCACGTCCGGCAGGGTGCCGGCGGCGGCCGCGGAGACCAGCTTCTGGTGGGCGACGTCCCAGCCGACCGGGGTCACCTTGACGGTGATGTTCGGGTTGGCCTTCTCGTACACCTTGGCCACATCCGCGAGCTTCTCGCCCTCGGCCCCCATGGCCCAGACGGTGAGCGTCTGCTTCTTGTCCGCGGCGACATCGTCGCCACCGGAGCTGCCGCACGCGGTGAGACCGAGAGTGAGCGCAGCCGTGACTGCGATACCGATCGAGGCGTTTCTGGCGGTGCGGGACATGGAGGGCTCCTCCTTGAGCAATCCGGATGTATGCGCTGCCTGTAAGCGCATACATCACTCTGCGGCAGAGATTCAGGAATCCGCAAGAGGGTGCTAGGTCACACTCGTGCAACGTGCTGGACATCTGAATGTTCAACTTGGCACGGTAAGTGTGCCGTTTGCGAAATTGGGGATGATGTGACCGATTTCGCTGTCGGCTCCATGATGATCAACAGGTCTGTACCGCCGCGGACGGGGCGGATACGGTCGTGTCCATGGCTTCGCTCGAACACGACTTCCCCTTCGATCCGGCTTACGGATACACGCTCCAGGACCTGCTGGGCGTCCCCGCCCCCGCTGCTCCGGACGATTTCGACGCCTTTTGGCAGGCCCGGTACGAGGAGGCCCGCAAGGTCGCCACGGAGCCGGAGCTCGGGCCGCTGGAGGAGGAGCGCGACGGGGTACGGATCCACGGCGCGACCTTCACCTCGGTGGGCGGGGTGCGGCTCGGCGGCTGGGTGGCGCTGCCCGCCGAGGGGCCGGCGGAGTACGGATTCGTCATCGGGCACGGCTACGGCGGCCGGCAGGAACCGGGCCCCGACGTGCCGCTGCCGCTTCCCCGGGCCGCGGCGATCCTGCCCTGCGTACGGGGCATGGGCTCGCGCGGACTGCACCCGGGCATCCCGGACGTGTCCGCCGCGCATGTGCTGCACGGCATCGAGTCGCGCGACACCTATGTCATCGGCGACTGCGTGGCGGACCTGTGGTGCGCGGCGTCGGCGCTGCGCGAGCTGGTGCCGGAACTGGCGCCGGAGGAGGGCGGCCCGGGGCTCGGGTACCTCGGGGAGAGCTTCGGCGGTGGGCTCGGCGCGCTGGCGCTGCCCTGGGACGACCGCTTCGGGGCCGCGCAGCTGACGGTGCCGACCTTCGGCAACCATCCGCTGCGGCTCACCCTGCCGTGCATCGGCAGCGGGGAGTCGGTGCGGGGCCACCACCGGGACCACCCCGAGGTCGCCGAGGTGCTGCCGTACTTCGACGCCGCCACGGCGGCGACGCGGCTGGAGACGCCCACACTGGTGGCCGCGGCGCTCTTCGACCCCTCGGTGCCGCCGCCGGGGCAGTTCGCCGTGCACAACGCGCTGGCCGGTGAGCACGAGCTGCTGGTGCTGAGCGCGGGGCACTTCGAGCACGAGGGCACGGCGGCGGAGGTGGCGGAGCTCCGGGCGGCCCGGCGACGGTTCTTCGCGGCGCGACGGGCGCGGTGACGCGGGGCGTACGGGGGTGCCGGGCGTCCGGCGGCCCCGAGGTCGCCCTCGGGGCCTTTCGTCCGGATCGGGCCGGGGCGTCCGTTCCCGTCAGCCGCAGCCGCAGCTGGCGCGGCGGATCAGGGACACCGGGAGCATGAGCGACACCGGCTCGCTGCCGCTGTTGCCCAGCCGCTGCACCAGCAGCTCCACCGCCTGCTCGCCGAGCTGACGGATCGGCTGGCGCACGGTCGTCAGCGGCGGCCGGACGATCCGGCTCAGCGGAATCCCGTCGAAGCCGGTCACCGCGATGTCCTCGGGCACCCGCACCCCGCGCCGCTCCAGGGCGCGCAGCGCGCCCACCGCCATCTGGTCGTTGGCGAAGAGCACCCCCTCCGGCCGCTCGCCGGGCCGGTCGAGCAGCGCCTCCGCGGCCCGCGCGCCCTCGGCCTGCGTCATCATCTCGGCCCGCAGATCGGGCGCGTCCGGCACCGGGATCCCGGCGTCGCGGCAGGCCTGGCGGAAGCCCAGGAACCGCGCCTCGGCGTCCGGCGATTCGACCTCGCCGCCGACGAAGGCGAGCCTGCGCAGCCCGTGGTCCTCGATCAGATGGCGGGCCAGTTCGCGCTCGCCGTCCGCGTTCGCGACGACGATGTGGTCGAGATGGTCGATCTCGCGGGGGCCGGCGAGCATCACCACCGGAAGCCGGCGCGATATCACTTCGAGGTCCTCGGTCGGCACGGTCTGTGCCAGCACCGCGAAACCGTCGACCCGGCCCGCGACCTTCGCGACGAGGCTCTCGGGCCCGCCCTCCAGCGAGGCGGCGATCAGCAGCGCGTAACCGTGCCGCCGCGCCGCCCGCTCCATGCCGCGGATGATCTGGTCGGAGTAGAGCATCACCGCGTCGTCGGCGTCACTGTCCGCTTCTGCGTCGGCCTCGGCGTCGGGATCGGCGTAGTCGGGGAAGCAGAGGCCGAGCACGCCGGTGGTCCGGCTGGCCAGGCCGCGGGCGTTCCCGCTGGGTACGTAACCGAGCTGGCGGGCGGCTTCGAGGACCCGCTCGCGGGTCTGGGCGCGTACCGAATCGGGGGTGCGGTAGACCCGCGAGACCGTGGCAATGGAGACGCCCGACCGCTCGGCGACGTCGTACACCGTTGGGGCGCTCACTCGACCGACCGTCCGCTTCTTCTTCCGTACCGAAGCACCTGCTGTTGCATGTACCGACCCTCTTCTGAAAGCGCATTCACCCTAGATCGCGGGCCGCGTGACGGGCAAGACCGCCCCCAAGAAAGACAGGCAACCTTGCAAGGTGCCCTGCGCATCTTTTACCTTGAGGACATGCCGGAACCGACTGGAACCACACCCGCCGGCCGTCGCGCCGCGTCGTCCGCCGAGCCGTCCGCCGAGCAGCTGGCGACGCAGCTCGCCGCCGTGGTCGGCCGGTTGCTGCGGCGGCTGCGCAGCACGTCGTCGGGCGGTCTGCTCACGCCGACGCAGCGCTCGGTGCTCGCCAGGCTGGACCGTGAAGGTCCGGCCACCACGGCCGCGCTGGCCCGTGCGGAGTATGTGCGTCCGCAGTCCATGCGGCTGACCCTCGGCGCGCTGGAGAGTCAGGGGCTCGTCGAGCGGGCGCCCGATCCGGCCGACGGCCGGAAGTCGGTGATGTCGCTGACGGAGTCCGGGACCGCGACGCTCGCCGAGGTCCGGGCCGCCAAGCACGACTGGCTCGCCTCGGCCATCGCGGCCGAGCTCGACGGCGCCGATCGCCGCACCATGGCCGAGGCCATCGAGCTGATGGACCGGCTGACCGGGAAGTGACGGCGCCGCTCCGCCGCCGGACCGGGATGCGACGGGTGGCCGTCCGCCGGACCGGCACCGGCTGTCACCCCACCGCACCCCGCGCCCCATACCCCGCACCCCGCGCCCCCATACCCCGCGCCCCGTACCCGCATCGCCCCGCGCGCGTACCCGTACCCACATCCGAACCGTTCGCCCACGCCACACAGGAGCACCACCATGACCGCCACCATCCTCGACCCGAAGACCGCCCTGGTCGTCATCGATCTCCAGAAGGGCATCGTCTCCCTGGACACCGCCCACCCCACCGCCGACATCGTCGCCAACTCCGTCACCCTCGCCGACGCCTTCCGCGCCAAGGGCCTCCCGGTCGTCCTGGTCCATGTGATCGACGGCGCCCCCGGCCGCAACGAGGCGCCGGCGGGGGCCGGTGGGCAGCTGCCCACCGACTGGGCCGACATCGTGCCCGAGCTCGGCCCGCGCGAGGGCGACATCGTGGTCACCAAGCGCACCTGGGGTGCCTTCCACGGCACCGACCTCGATCTCCGGCTGCGCCGCGCCGGCGTCACCCAGGTGGTCCTCACCGGCATCGCGACCAGCATCGGCGTGGAGTCCACGGCCCGCTCGGCATACGAGCACGGCTACAACGTCACGGTCGTCACGGACGCGATCACCGACATGGACGCCGACGCCCACCGCAACAGCGTCGAAAAGATCTTCCCGCGCCTGAGTGAGACGGACACGACGGAGGCGATCGTCGCGCTGCTCGGCTGATCCTCCTGGCCGGCCCGATCCTCGTGGCCGGTCGTCCTCACCCGTGCGGCGCGGCAGCCGGGGCCGCTGCGCCGCACGGGTGAGGTTCGGGGCCGTCGCGCCGTGTCTGCGCCGCCGCTCGCGCGGGGGCGCCTTCAGTGGATGGACGGAATCAGTGTGATCAACTGCAAATGCCACCAAAAACGCACAATCTGGCACACCCCCTGACGGGTGGGTCGGGCCGGCCCCGGAGGTATCAGCCATGTCCCACGTCGGCGTCCCGCGGGGGACGGCCCGAAAGCGCCGCTCCCTCGCGCTCCTCACGACGGGTGTGCTGACGCTCCCCGTACTGGCGGGCTGCAGCTCCGGCGACGGCTCCACATCCGCCGGGACCGCCCCCCAGGACATCGCGGTCACCGGCCGGGACCTGGTCGCCGAGGGCGGCACGGTCGACTGGGCGATCGACGCCGTGCCCGCCACCCTCAACGCCTTCCAGGCGGACGCCGACAGCTCCACCACCCGGATCACCGGCGCCCTGCTGCCGACGCTCTTCCCGCTGGACGCCAACGGCAGGCCGCAGCTGAACCCGGACTATCTGGAGTCCGCGAAGGTGATCGAGCGCGAGCCCAGGCAGGTGGTGCTCTACCGGCTCAACCAGCAGGCGGTGTGGAGCGACGGCCGGGAGATCGGGGCGTCCGACTTCGTCGCCCAGTGGCGGGCGCTGAGCGGCAAGGACTCGGCGTTCTGGACCGCCCGCAACGCCGGCTACGACCGCATCGAGAAGATCGAGCGCGGCGCCGACGACCTGGAGGTACGGGTCACCTTCGCCAAGCCGTACGCGGACTGGCGCTCACTGTTCTCCCCGCTGTACCCGAAGGAGGTGACCGGCTCCCCGGACGCCTTCAACGACGGAGCCCGGACCACCCTCAAGGCGACCTCGGGACCGTTCCGGCTGCGCGGGGTGAATAAGGGGGCGGGCGAGGTCACCCTGGTCCGCAACCCGCGCTGGTGGGGTAACCCGGCCAAGCTCGACTCGCTGGTCTTCAGGGCCGTCGCGCCGAAGGACCGGGCCAACGCCCTGGCCGCGGGCAAGATCGACGTGGCCGACGTCGACGCCGCGGCGGCGCACCGGATCGTGCAGGCGGCCCGCGACAAGGGCGCGAACGGGCAGCAGCTCACCCAGGGACCCGGCGCCGCGACCGGTCCGGCCGCCGCCCTGCGCTCCTGGGCCGTGGCGCACGGCTCGAACGCCGAGGAAGCGGCCGCCGCGCAGGCGGCCAGGGCGAAGAGCCGGGCCGCCGCCGAGGCGTACGCCACCGAGCAGGGCGGGCTGAGCGCCTACGTGGTGCGCAAGTCGCTGGAGCCCGCCTACACCCAGCTCGCGCTGAACGGCGAGTCCGGACCGCTCGCCGACGACCGGGTGCGCCGGGCGGTCGCCCGCGCCCTGAACCGCCAGGAGCTCGTCGACACCGTGCTCAAGCCGCTCGGCCTGCCCGCGCAGCCGCTCGGCAGCCACCTGGCCCTGGCCGGGCAGCCCGCGTACAAGGACAACAGCGACGCGCTCGGCGGCCAGGACACCGAGGAGGCGCAGGCGCTGCTGGCCGACGCGGGCTGGACGCCGGAGGGCGCGGTCAGCAAGTCGGACGGCACCAAGGCGGGCAGCGAGGCCGGAAAGAAGAGCGGGAAGGACGCGGAGAAGAAGGGGACGGGCCCGGCCGCCGGGAAGGACGCGGAGAAGAAGAGCGGGAAGGACGCGGAGAAGAAAGGGACGGGCCCGGCCGCCGGGAAGGCGGGCAGCACGGACGGCAAGACCGGCGACGGCGCGGACCCGCGCGTGCCCGCCGCCGATGACGGCCTGTACATCGTCGGCGACGACAAGCCCGGCGACGGCGACAAGCCCGGCGACGGCGACCCGGCGGGCGGCGCCACCCACGTACTCGCCCCCGCCCCCGCCGCCGCGTTCCACAGCTCCGCCCTGCTGCGCCAGGCCGGATACCTCGCCGAGGCCGGCACCTCCGAGGACGTCCCCGCCAAGGTCACCGCCCACGACAAGCGGCCGGGCGGCGCCGCCGCCGGTGCGTACGCCCCCGCGGGCACCGCGGCCCCCGCACGGGCGGCCGACACTCGCCACGGTCCGCTCGGCAAGGACGGCAAGCCGCTGACCCTGCGCTTCGTCCAGCCGTCCGGTCCCGGGTCGGAGCCGCTGCGCAGCGTCGGGGACAAGATCTCGGCGATGCTCGAATCGGTCGGCATCCGTACGGAGATCACCAAGGTCTCCGACGAGAGCTACTTCCAGGACCACATCGCTTCCGGCGACTACGACCTGGCCCTGTACTCCTGGCCCGCGACCGCCTACCCCGCGACCGACGACCGCCCGATCTTCGCGAAGCCGGTGCCCGCCACCGACGGCTCGCTGCTGGTCGAGCAGAACTACACCCGCGTCGGCACGGACCACATCGACCAGCTCTTCGACCAGGCGGTCTCCGAGCTGGACGAGGGCACCGCCCGGGATCTGATGAAGCAGGCCGACGCCCGGATCTGGGCCGCCGCGGGGTCGATTCCGCTCTACCAGCGTCCGCAGCTCGTGGCAGCGAGCCGGAAGCTGGTGAACGTCGGCGCCTTCGGCTTCGGGGCACCCCACTACCAGGACATCGGTTTCAAGAAGCCGCAGGCCGCCGGAGCCCCGGCCAATAAGAAGAAGTAGCAGGTCAGAACAGCGCCAGAAGCTCAGAACTGGCTCAAATCCCTTGCCCGCCGGCGTGCCCGGCGGGCAAGGTCGCTTCTACCCGTTGACCCGGGTGGCGTCTCAATCCCCCCACCTCCGAGACCCCCACCCCGGAGCCCCCGCTCCGGTTCCCCCGGAGATTCCGCTTCGGAGCCCCACCTCCGAAGCCGCGCGATCCCGCGTCCGCCTCCGCCGCCTGCCGGGCCGCGGCCGTGCCACCGGTGAAATTCACCGGAAGAACCGGCCACCGGGGCAGGAACGCGAGGCGGACGCGGGTTCTCACCAGCGCAGCCGTGCTCGTCGGCACTCGGTGCGACCACCGTCCGCTCCGGCTCGACGGACCCGGCACAGGCCCGTCCCGAGGCCGGTAGAACTCGCCCGGGAAGCCGCGGCGGCGCCAGCCCCGTACCATTGGACTAGCCGTGGCGCGTCCGCCCGGCGGGCGTACGAGGACTTGAGACCGACTTAGACGCCTGATCCCACGATCCGAGAGAAGCGCAAGCCACCCATGCCCACGCGCCACGACATCCGTAACGTAGCCATCGTCGCCCACGTCGACCACGGCAAGACCACGCTGGTCGACGCCATGCTCAGGCAGGCCGGCGCCTTCGCCGCGCACGCCGCCGAGAACCTCGACGAACGCATGATGGACTCGAACGACCTGGAGCGTGAGAAGGGCATCACGATCCTCGCCAAGAACACGGCGGTGAAGTATCACCCCAAGGACGGCGGGGACCCGATCACGATCAACATCATCGACACCCCCGGCCACGCCGACTTCGGCGGCGAGGTCGAGCGCGGTCTGTCGATGGTGGACGCGGTCGTGCTCCTGGTCGATGCCTCCGAGGGCCCGCTCCCGCAGACCCGCTTCGTGCTGCGCAAGGCGCTCTCCGCGAAGATGCCGGTCATCCTCTGCATCAACAAGACCGACCGCCCCGACTCCCGGATCGCCGAGGTCGTCGACGAGACGTACGACCTGTTCCTGGACCTGGACGCGGACGAGGAGCAGATCGAGTTCCCGATCGTCTACGCCTGCGCCCGTGACGGCGTCGCCTCGCTGACCAAGCCGGAGGACGGCACCGTCCCGGCCGACAGCGACAACCTGGAGCCGTTCTTCTCCACGATCCTGGCGCACGTCCCGGCCCCGGAGTACGACGAGGACGCCCCGCTCCAGGCGCACGTCACCAACCTGGACGCGGACAACTTCCTCGGCCGTATCGCGCTCTGCCGCGTCGAGCAGGGCGAGCTGCGCAAGGGCCAGACCGTCACCTGGATCAAGCGCGACGGCACGATGTCCAACGTCCGCATCACCGAGCTGCTGATGACCGAGGCGCTCACCCGCAAGGCCGCCGAGGTGGCGGGCCCCGGCGACATCTGCGCCATCGCCGGTATCCCGGACATCATGATCGGCGAGACCCTGGCCGACCCCGAGAACCCGATCGCGCTGCCGCTGATCACGGTCGACGAGCCGGCCATCTCGATGACCATCGGTACGAACACCTCGCCGCTGGTCGGCAAGGGCGGCAAGGGCCACAAGGTCACCGCCCGCCAGGTGAAGGACCGCCTCGACCGCGAGCTGATCGGTAACGTCTCGCTCCGCGTCCTGGACACCGAGCGCCCCGACGCCTGGGAGGTCCAGGGCCGCGGTGAGCTCGCGCTGGCCATCCTCGTCGAGCAGATGCGCCGTGAGGGCTTCGAGCTCACGGTCGGCAAGCCGGAGGTCGTCACCAAGCAGGTCGACGGCAAGACGCACGAGCCGATCGAGCGCATGACGATCGACTCCCCCGAGGAGCACCTCGGCGCGATCACCCAGCTGATGGCGACCCGCAAGGGCCGCATGGAGACGATGACGAACCACGGTTCGGGCTGGGTCCGCATGGAGTGGATCGTCCCGTCCCGCGGCCTCATCGGCTTCCGTACGGAGTTCCTGACGCAGACCCGCGGCACGGGCATCGCGCACTCCATCTTCGAGGGCCACGAGCCGTGGTTCGGCGAGCTCCGCACCCGTCACAACGGCTCGCTGGTCGCGGACCGTTCGGGTTCCGTGACGCCGTTCGCCATGGTCAACCTCCAGGAGCGCGGTGTCATCTTCACCGAGGCCGGCACCGAGGTCTACGAGGGCATGATCGTCGGCGAGAACTCCCGCGCCGACGACATGGACGTGAACATCACCAAGGAGAAGAAGCTCACCAACATGCGTGCGGCTTCCGCCGACACCACGGAGAACGTGGTGCCGGCCCGCAAGCTCTCCCTGGAGCAGTCCCTGGAGTTCTGCCGCGAGGACGAGTGCATCGAGGTGACCCCGGAGACGGTCCGTATCCGCAAGGTCGTCCTCGACCAGAAGGAGCGCGGCCGCGCCGCGTCGCGCGCCAAGCGCTGATCCGGCACCGGGCGCCGCGCGTACCCGGATGAACAACACAACGGGGCCCGGCCTTCCGTCAGTTGACGGGAGGCCGGGCCCCGTCGTGCGTTGAACCGAGAGGCCGTACGGGCGCGTGGTGTTGCATCCGGTGTTGCATCAGCAACCAGGCGGAATCGGTGGTGCGCTGTCAAGGAGGCCCATCAGGCCCCTGTCCAGTGGTTTTCATCGGCGATCCGTCCGCATATCGATCGTCGCTCTCCGAAAGCTGCGTTAACGGTCCGTTTCGAGGGTGTCTGTCTGGGATCACTTTGTCCGGATTTCGGGCAATCGGGGTTTCTCGATGTTGTCAAAACGAGACCCCTTAAGTGTGGTTTACGGCCCGGTCGTACTTAATAGTTGGCTCCATTGAGCTCGGGTCAATGGGTCACGCACTGTGGGGAGTGCCGACTCACGAGCACACTAGGGGCACTGAAACGATCACCGTCAGGGGTGTCGGTGTATCACTCCAGTGCCCTTCTTGTAGTCAAAAGTGGACTCATGAGGAGGAAACCCATGCGTGGTGCCAAGAGCGCCAAGTGGGTCGCGGGAGCGGCCATCATCGCCCTGGCCGCGACCGCTTGTGGTGGTAACGACAAGAGCAGCGACAGCGGTATGAACTCCGGCAAGGCGGACCCGAACGGGATCCTGACCGCGCAGCTCGGAGAGCCGCAGAACCCGCTCCAGCCGGCGAACGCCAAGGAGAGCCAGGGCAGCCGTGTCCTGCGCACCATCTTCTCCGGCCTGGTCGACTACGAGCCCGGCACCGGCAAGCTGGTGATGGTCAACGCGGAGTCCGTGACGCCCAACGCGGACTCGTCCGTGTGGACCGTCAAGCTCAAGCCGGGCTGGAAGTTCCACGACGGCACCACGGTCACCTCCAAGTCCTTCGTGGACTCCTGGAACTGGTCGGCCAACGTCAAGAACAACCAGACCAACTCCAGCTGGTTCCAGGACATCAAGGGCTACGAGGACGTCCACCCGGCCAAGGGTGCGCCGAAGGCCGACAAGATGTCCGGTCTGAAGATCGTCGACGACAACTCCTTCACGATCAGCCTGACCGGCCCGGTCTCGTACTTCGCGTACAAGCTGGGTTACGACGTCTGGGCGCCGCTGCCCGAGTCCTTCTTCAAGGACCCGGCCGCCGCCGGCCAGAAGCCGATCGGCAACGGTCCCTACAAGTTCGTCTCGTGGGACCACAAGAAGCTGATCAAGGTCCGGAAGTTCGACGGTTACCAGGGCCCGAACAAGGCCAAGAACGGTGGCATCGACTTCAAGAACTACACCACCGCCGACGCCGCCTACTCGGACCTGCGGTCGAACAACCTCGACTGGATCGAGCAGATCCCGACGACGTCGCTCACGAGCTACAAGCAGGACCTCGGCGACCGTGCCATCGACGCGGAGTACTCCGCGGTGCAGTCGATCGTCCCGGCGTTCTACACCAAGCAGTTCAAGGGCATCGACCCCAGGGTCATCCAGGGTCTGTCGATGGCCATCGACCGTGACACGATCACCAAGACCGTGCTGCACGGCACCCGTACTCCGGCCGACTCGTTCGTCGCCCGCGGTGTGATCGGCTACAAGCCCGGCGCCCTCGGTGACGTCGTGAAGTACGACCCGGCCAAGGCGAAGAAGCTCATCGAGGACGGTGGCGGCGTCCCGGGCAAGAAGATCTCGATCCAGTTCAACGCCGACCAGTCGCACAAGCCGTGGGTCGACGCCGTCTGCAACAGCATCCGCAAGGCCACCGGCGTCGAGTGCACCGGTGACTCCAAGCCGGACTTCCAGGCCGACCTGAACGCGCGTGACAACAAGCAGGTCAAGTCCATGTACCGCGGTGGCTGGGTGCTCGACTACCCGGTCAACTCGAACTTCATGCGCGACCTGTACGGCACCACCGCCGCGGGCAACACCTCGGGCTACTCCAACAAGGAGTTCGACGCTCTCGCCGCGAAGGCCGACAAGGCCAAGACGCTCGACGAGACCGTCAAGATGTACCAGGACGCGGAGCAGCTCCTGAAGAACGACATGCCCGCCATTCCGCTGTGGTTCTACAAGGTCAACTCCGGTCAGTCGACGAACGTGTTCGGCAAGATCGTCTACGGCCAGGACGGTGACCCGATCTTCACCGACGTCCAGGTCAAGGCCAAGAAGTAAGCATCGGGATCCGAAGGCCGGTTCCGGGGGTCCTCTTCTTGGGGGGCGGAAGCAGGCCGTCGGGGATGCCCCCAGGGTCTTCCCCCACCCCCCCCTACAGAGACCACCCCGCGGAAGCCACCGCCC
>NZ_JBHVWT010000031.1:0-32711 GCF_042882135.1 Streptomyces sp. NPDC058240 | reverse complement strand
GGGGGGGGGGGGGGGGGGGGGGGGTGGTGTTAAGGGGTGGGGGGGGGAGGAGAAAGGGGGGAGGGGGGGGGGGGGGGGGTGGTTTTTTCTCTTTTTGGGGGGGGGCGGAGAACCCGGCCCGTAGGCGATGCCCCGGGGCTCTCCCCCCACACCCCGCGGCGGAGACCACTCTGAGAAGGCCATCGCCGACCCCTCACGGCATGGAGGCATGATGGGGCGATACGTCGCAAGGCGACTGCTCCAGATGATCCCGGTATTCATCGGGACCACTCTGATTATTTTCCTCATGGTCCACATCCTTCCCGGTGACCCAATCCGGGCGATGTGGGGAGACAAGGCGGCAGACCCCGCACAGGTCGCGTCGCTCCGCCATGAGTTCGGGCTCGACCAGCCCCTGTGGAAGCAGTACATCGACTACATGGGCAATCTCTTCCAGGGCGACTTCGGCAAGACCTTCGGTGGTCGCGAAGTCATCGACGAGATGTCCGAGTCCTTCCCGGTGACCCTGCGGCTGACCGCCGTCGCCATGATCATCGAGATCATCGTCGGCATCGGGCTCGGCGCCTGGGCGGGCCTCCGGGCCGGCAAGGCCGCCGACACCGGCGTACTGATCTTCACCCTGATCGTCATCTCGATCCCGGTGTTCGTGCTCGGCTTCCTCGCCCGCTTCGTCCTCGCGGACCAGCTCGGCTGGGTGGCCCCGAACGTCCAGGACTCCACGGACTACGCGCAGTTGTTCCTGCCGGGCTTCGTGCTCGCCATGCTCTCCATGGCGTACGTGGCACGGCTGACGCGTACGACCTTCGCGGAGAATCTGCGCGCCGACTACATGCGTACCGCGATGGCCAAGGGCCTGCCGCGGCGCCGCATCATCGGTGTGCACCTGCTGCGCAACTCGCTGATCCCGGTCGTCACCTTCCTCGGTACGGACGTCGGCGGCTTCATCGGCGGCGCGGTCGTGACCGAGGGCATCTTCAATGTCCAGGGTGTCGGAAACCTGCTCTTCAAGGCGCTGCAGCAGCGCGAGGGTTCGACGATCGTCGGCGTCGTCACGGTCTTCGTCCTCGTCATCCTTGTGATCAACCTGCTCGTCGACCTGCTGTACGCGGTCCTGGACCCGAGGATCCGGTATGCCTGACGTGACCCAGACCCAGACCGAAGCGGTGGTGGACGCCACCGCCGTTCCCTCGGCCGCCGACGGCCACAAGGAGCAGGGCAAGCCGCGCAGCCTCTGGGGCGACGCATGGTTCGACCTGCGTCACCGCCCGATGTTCTGGATCTCCTCGATCCTGCTGCTGCTCCTGCTGGTCATAGCTGCCTTCCCGGGGCTGTTCACCGGCGCCGACCCGCGCAACGGCGATCTGACCAACCACTTCCTGACCAAGCCGGAGCTGGGGCACTTCTTCCAGGCCGACTGGTTCGGGTACGACGGCCAGGGCCGCTCGATCTACGCGCGTGTCATCTACGGCACCCGCGCCTCGATCATGGTCGGCGTCGGCGTGACCGCCGCGGTCACCCTGGTCGGCGGGCTGCTGGGCATGCTCGCCGGCTACTTCGGCGGCTGGCTCGACTCCGTCATCTCCCGGATCACGGACATCTTCTTCGGCATCCCCTTCCTGCTCGGTGCGATGGTCGTGCTGAACGCCTTCACCGACCGCAAGGTGTACGTGGTGATCCTGGCCCTGGCCTTCCTGGGCTGGACCTCGATCTGCCGTGTGATGCGGGCCTCCGTGATCACCGCCAAGCAGGCGGACTACGTGACGGCGGCGCGTGCGCTCGGCGCCGGCACCCCGCGGATCCTCTTCCGGCACGTCCTGCCGAACGCGCTCGCCCCGACGATCGTCGTGGCCACCATCGCGCTCGGCGGGTACATCTCGGCCGAGGCGACGCTCTCGTTCCTCGGACTCGGGCTCGCGGACCCGACGATCTCGTGGGGCATCGACATCGCCGAGGGCAGCCAGGCCATCCGGGACAACCCGCATGCGCTGCTGTTCCCGGCAGGAATGCTCAGCCTCACGGTCTTCGCGTTCATCATGCTCGGCGACGCGGTACGCGACGCCCTCGACCCGAAGCTGCGCTGAGGAGGGCGTACGACGTGACCATCAAGGACAAGACAGCAGACATCCCGGTGCCCCGCGCCGGGGGGTCGGACGACGCACCGCTCCTCGAAGTGCGCGACCTGCACGTGGAGTTCCACACACGTGACGGTGTCGCCAAGGCCGTCAACGGTGTGAACTACAGCGTCGACTCGGGCGAGACCCTGGCCGTGCTCGGTGAGTCCGGTTCCGGCAAGTCCGTGACCGCTCAGGCGATCATGGGCATTCTCGACATGCCGCCCGGCAAGATCCCGCAGGGCCAGATCCTGTACCGCGGCCAGGACATGCTCACCATGAGCCACGAGGAGCGACGGAAGATCCGTGGCCAGAAGATCGCGATGATCTTCCAGGACGCGCTCTCCTCGCTCAACCCCGTGCTCTCGGTCGGCTACCAGCTCGGCGAGATGTTCCGTGTCCACCAGGGACTCTCCAAGAAGCAGGCCAAGCTCAAGGCCATCGAGCTGATGGAGCGGGTCAAGATCCCCGCCGCCAAGCAGCGGGTCGGCGACTATCCGCACCAGTTCTCCGGCGGTATGCGCCAGCGCATCATGATCGCCATGGCACTGGCGCTGGAGCCGGACCTGATCATCGCGGACGAGCCGACCACCGCGCTCGACGTGACGGTCCAGGCCCAGGTCATGGACCTGCTCAAGGAGCTCCAGACCGAGTTCAACATGGGTCTGATCCTGATCACCCACGACCTCGGCGTCGTCGCCGACGTCGCGGACAAGATCGCGGTCATGTACGCGGGCCGGATCGTCGAGACGGCGCCGGTGCACGAGCTCTACAAGCGGCCCGCGCACCCGTACACCCGCGGTCTGCTCGACTCGATCCCGCGCCTCGACCAGAAGGGCCAGGAGCTCTACGCGATCAAGGGTCTGCCGCCCAACCTGCTCAAGATTCCCTCTGGCTGCGCCTTCAACCCGAGGTGCCCCAAGGCCGAGGACATCTGCCGCACGGACATTCCGGCTCTGGTCCCGGTGTCCGAGCAGGACGGCAGCGAGCTGCCCGGCCGCGGCAGCGCGTGCCACTTCTGGAAGGAGACGATCCATGGCTGAGCTCGACAAGACGGACGGTTCCATGGACGCCACCCCGAACGTCACCGAGGTCGTGACCGTCGACGCCACGGACGAGTCGTCCGCGGTCGCCGCGATCGAGGCCCCGGTGGAGCGCGGTGAACCGATCCTCCAGGTGCGCAATCTGGTCAAGCACTTCCCGCTGAGCCAGGGCATCCTGTTCAAGCGCCAGGTCGGCGCGGTCAAGGCCGTGGACGGGGTCTCCTTCGACCTCTACCAGGGCGAGACGCTCGGCATCGTCGGCGAGTCCGGCTGCGGCAAGTCCACGGTCGCGCGGCTGCTGATGGCGCTGGAGACGGCCACGTCCGGCGAGGTCTTCTACAAGGGCCAGGACATCACCCGGCTGTCCGGCCGCGCGCTGAAGGCGGTCCGCCGGAACATCCAGATGGTGTTCCAGGACCCCTACACCTCGCTGAACCCGCGCATGACGGTCGGCGACATCATCGGCGAGCCCTTCGACATCCACCCCGAGGTGGCCCCGAAGGGCGACCGGCGGGCCAAGGTCCAGGAGCTGCTGGACGTCGTCGGCCTCAACCCGGAGTACATCAACCGCTATCCGCACCAGTTCTCCGGCGGCCAGCGCCAGCGCATCGGCATCGCCCGCGGCCTCGCGCTCAACCCGGAGATCATCATCTGCGACGAGCCGGTCTCCGCGCTCGACGTGTCGGTGCAGGCGCAGGTCATCAACCTGATGGAGAAGCTCCAGGACGAGTTCAACCTCTCCTACGTCTTCATCGCGCACGACCTGTCGATCGTCCGGCACATCTCCGACCGGGTCGGCGTGATGTACCTCGGCAAGATGGCCGAGATCGGTACGGACACGGAGATCTACGACCACCCGACGCACCCCTACACCCAGGCGCTGCTGTCGGCGGTCCCGGTCCCGGACCCCGAGGCCCGTGAGCGCGGCGAGCGGATCATCCTCACCGGTGACGTCCCGTCGCCGGCGAACCCGCCGTCGGGCTGCCGCTTCCGTACGCGGTGCTGGAAGGCCCAGGACAAGTGCTCCACGGAGCTGCCGCTGCTGGCCGTCCCCGAGCGCTTCAAGGGCTCGGACACTCCCGCGGCACACGAGTCGGCCTGCCACTTCGCCGAGGAGAAGGACATCGTCGGCGCGGCTTCGTAGTACGGCCCGAACGACGCGGAAGCGCCCGGAACCGATCGGTTCCGGGCGCTTCTTCCTTTTCCCGGAACCGGGCTCGCAGGTGGCTCGGGTCAATGGGCTCACGTGCTCGGTTCCTCGGGACCGGGGAGCCCCGCGTCCGGGGACCGATCGGGTCCCTGTCCGCGAGGCGCCCCGGGGGCCGGGGCTGGGGTGTCAGGCCCCGGCCGTGGGGTCTTCGGTGGCCTTGTCGAACTTCGGCCCGGACGGCGCCGTACGGGCCTTCGGGACGGCCGCGACGGACTGCGTGTCCTCGGGGTAGTGGCAGGCCGTCAGATGGCCTTCCCGGCTGCCCTCCACCCGTACCAGCGGCGGGGCCTCGCTCGCGCACTTGTCCGTCGCCTTCCAGCAACGGGTACGGAAGCGGCAGCCCGACGGCGGGTTGACCGGGGAGGGGACGTCGCCGGTGAGGAGGATGCGCTCGCGGGCCGGCGTCTCGTCGGCGGTCGCCTCGGGCACGGCCGAGAGCAGCGCCCGGGTGTACGGGTGACGCGGGTTGCCGTACAGGTCCTCGCGGTCGGCGATCTCCACGATCTTGCCGAGGTACATGACCGCGACGCGCTGCGAGAAGTGGCGCACGATGGCCAGGTCGTGGGCGATGAACAGGAACGCGATGCCGAGTTCCTTCTGCAGCTTCTGCAGCAGGTTCACCACCTGGGCCTGGATCGACACGTCCAGTGCCGAGACCGGCTCGTCGGCCACGATCAGCTTCGGCTCCAGGGCGAGCGCGCGGGCCACCCCGATGCGCTGGCGCTGACCGCCGGAGAACTCGTGCGGGAAGCGGTTGTAGTGCTCCGGGTTGAGCCCGACGGTCTCCAGCAGCTCCCGCACCCGCGCCTCACGGCCGCCGGCGGGGTTGATGTCGTTGATCTCCATCGGCGCGGTGATGATCTTGCCGACGGTCTGCCGCGGGTTCAGCGAGGCGTACGGGTCCTGGAAGATCATCTGGATCTCGGAGCGGACCGGCGCCAGCTGCTTGCGCGAGGCGTGGGTGATGTCCTGCCCGCGGTACGAGATCGTGCCGGCCGTCGGCTCCAGGAGCCGGGTGATCAGCCGGCCCGTGGTCGACTTGCCGCAGCCGGACTCGCCGACCAGGCCCAGGCTCTCGCCCTCGGCGACGCTGAAGTCCAGCCCGTCGACGGCCTGCACCGCGCCGACCGTCCGCCGGATCGGGAAGCCGCCCTTGATCGGGAAGTGCTTGGTGAGTCCGGAGACGTCCAGGAGGGGATCTTTGCTGCTCATGGTGGGGAAGTCCCGTCTCTTGTACGTCAGTTGGGCCGGGTGCCGGCGAAGTCTGCGAAGAACTCGGCGCGCTGCTCCGCGGTGAGGTGGCAGGCGGCGCCGCGACCGGCGGTGAGCTCCAGCGGCGGCTGCTCGCTCGCGCAACGCCCGCCGCCCACCTGCTCGGTGAAGGTGCACCGGGGGTGGAAACGGCAGCCGGTCGGCGGGTTGAGAAGGCTCGGCGGGGAGCCGGGAATCGGCGACAGCGGTACGTCGACCGGCCCTTCGAGGCTCGGCATCGAACCCAGCAGGCCCCAGGTGTACGGGTGCTGGGGCTTCCTCAGCACTTCCTTCTTCGTACCGCGTTCCACACAGCGCCCGCCGTACATCACCAGCACGTCGTCCGCGATGTCGGCGATGACACCGAGGTCGTGGGTGATGAAGATGATCGAGGTGCCGGTCTCCTGCTGGAGCTCCCTGAGCAGGTCCATGATCTGGGCCTGCACGGTGACGTCCAGCGCGGTGGTCGGCTCGTCCGCGATCAGCAGCTCCGGGTCGCAGACCAGTGCCATGGCGATCATCGCGCGCTGGCGCATACCGCCGGAGAACTGGTGCGGATAGTCGTCCACCCGCAGATCGGGCTGCGGGATGCCCACCTTGGTGAGCATCTCGACGGCCCGCGCCCTGGACTCCCGCTTGGAGGCGCCGGTGTGCTTGCGGTACGTCTCGCCGATCTGCTTGCCGATGGTGTGGTACGGCGACAGCGAGGCCAGGGCGTCCTGGAAGATCATCGCCATCTTGTTGCCGCGCAGCCGCTCCAGCTCCCGTTCCGACGCGGCCAGCAGATCCTGCCCGTCGAGGAGGATCTCGCCCTCGATCTCGGTGTGGTCGGGGTGGTGCAGGCCGAGGATGGTCAGGTTGGTGACGGACTTGCCGGAACCGGATTCGCCGACGATGCCGAGCGTCTTGCCCTTCTCGACATCGAAGGACAGCCCGTCGACGGCCTTGACCATGCCGTCTTCGGTGGAGAAGTGCACGCGCAGATCGCGTACGGAGAGGAAGGGGGTGCTCACTGGATCTCTCCCTAGGCGAGGCGGACGCGTGGATCGATGAGGGCGTAGACGGCGTCGACGATGATGTTGAAGACGACGATCGCTCCTGCCGCGACCAGGACGACTCCGAGCAACAGGGGCAGGTCGTTGTCGTTCACCGCCTTGACGGAGAGCGCGCCGATGCCGTGCAGGCCGAAGGTTTTCTCGGTGATGATCGCGCCGCCGAACAGCACGCCGATATCGAGGCCGAAGATGGTGACGATCGGGCCCATGGCCCCACGCCAGGCAAATCTGAAGAACACCGTGCGCCGGGAGAGGCCCTTGGCGCGTGCGGTGCGCACGTAGTCCTCGCTCAGCGTCTCGACGAGCTGGGAGCGGGCCATACGGGTGTAGTTGGCGGTGAAGATCAGCGCCAGCACCAGCCAGGGCAGCAGCAGCCCGGAGAACCAGGCGGACGGGCTCTCGGTGAAGGGAACGTCCTTGGGGCGGCTCAGGATGTGCCACTGGTCCGCGAGGTAGTACATGGCGACCACGCCGACGATGTAGATCTGCATCGAGGAACCGATCAGCGACGCCGAGGAAGCCACCTTGTCCAGCGCCTTGCCCTGCTTGACCGCGGCGAGCATGCCGGTGCCCACACCGAAGATCACGAAGACGACCGCGCTGCCGAGGGACAGGGAGAGCGTGGTCGGGAAGCGGTCCAGGATGGTGCCGAGGACCGGCTCACGGTTGTGGAAGGAGTAGCCCAGGCACGGTGCCGGGCAGTGTCCGAAGGAGCTGTAGTCCCGGCCGACGAACACGGCCTGCAGCCAGTGCCAGTACTGCACGGGCAGCGGGTCGGATATGCCGAGGTTGTGTCTGACCAGTGCCAGCGTCTCGGGTGTGCACACCTTGCCGCAGGCCACACGCGCTGGGTCGCGGGGCGCGACGTAGAAGAGGACGAAAGTGATGGCACTGATGATCAGCAGGATGACCAGTGCGCCGATTGCCCGGCGGATGAGGAAGCGGAACATGGCGATGGATTTCCCTGGCAGACGCCGACGAGGGGGAGTGGAGCGGGCGGGGCGCCGCACGGGCGCCCCGCCTCAGGAGTGTGGGCGTCAGGCCTTCACGAACAGCTTGTAGAAGACGGCCGAGGACCACAGCGGGTGGAACATGGCGCCGCCGACCTTCTCGCCGTAGAGGTAGAAACGGCGCTGGAACGTCTCCGGGATGATCGGCGCCTCCTCCGTCATGATCCGCTTGTCCAGCGCGGCCCAGGCCTTGCCGGCCTCCGTCGGGTCGGCGATGGTGACGTTCTTCTTGATCGCCTCGTTGACCCAGTCGACGTTCAGCTGCGAGATGTTGTTGGCGCCGTTGGCGATCGTGCCGCCGTCGAACAGCGGCTGCATCAGCGTGTAGCCGGTCGGCCAGTCCGGGGACCAGCCGAACCACATCACGTCGAACTGGTTGTCGATCTGCTGGATCTGGTCGTAGTAGCTGGTGGAGTCCAGCGGCTTGATGACCGGCTCGAAACCGGCCGCCTTGAGGGCGTTCTCGATGACGACCTTGGTCTTGTTGTAGTTGTTGCCCGCGGGGAAGGCGTAGACGACCTTCTGGCCCTCCTTGCCGGCCTCCTTCAGCAGCTTCTTCGCCGCCTCCGGGTCGCCCTGCGGCTTCTTCAGCTTGCCGTAGACGTCGTCCTTGGCGTAGCCGACGATGTCGGGGCTCAGGATGGAGGTCGCGTAGTCACCGGCCGAGGGGCCACCGTAGATCTTGCGGATCTGCTCCAGCGGCCAGGCATGGATGATGGCCTGACGGACCTTCAGGTCGGTGATCCGCTTGGTGTTGATCGCGTAGTAGTAGATGCCGGTCAGCAGGCCGTTGAAGGTGCGCTTCTTCAGCTCGGGGTCGGTGAGGACCTTCTGGATGCGCTCGGCCGGGACACCGCTGTACGCCATGATCGCGTACTTGTCGTCGCCGTCGTCGGCGATCAGACGGTCGGCGGCCTGGAGGGACTCGGGGCCGAACTCGTAGACGAAGCTGTCCGGGTACGCGTTGCGGATCGAGTCCGTGTTGGGGTCCCAGTGCGGGTTGCGCACCAGCGTCATCGACTTGTCGATGGCGTGCGCCTTGATGCGGTACGGGCCGCACGAGACCGGGTCCTTGTCGTACTTCTCCTTGGTGTCGCCCTTGACCGGGACGGCGCCGTAGGAGGTCATCGCCAGGGTGAAGTTGAGGTCAGGGCGGGCCTCGGCCAGCTTGAAGGTGATCGTCTTCGCCTTGGCGTCGGTCACGACCGAGTCGAGGTGCTTGCCGCCGAACGGGCCCTTGTACTTCGAGCGGAAGTCGGCCGTGCCGGTCAGCGCGGTCTGGGCGTAGCCGGCGCCCTCGGTGGTGAAGCTGGCGAAGCCGCGCTCGATGCCGTGGCGCACGTCATCGATGGTGAGCTCCTTGCCGTCCTCCCACTTCAGACCGTCCTTCAGGGTGAAGGTCCAGGTCTTGCCGCCGTCGGACATGGTGCCCGCGTCGGTGGCGAGGTCGCCGACCAGCTTCATCGTGCCGTCCGACGCGATCTTGTAACCGGTCAGGCTGCGGATGAAGAGGTCACCTATTGCGGAGTTCCACGAGAAGTAGATGCGCTGCGGGTCCAGGTGCGAGAAGTCGTCCGGGGCGATGCCGCGGATCGTGCCGCCCTTCTTCGCGCCCGGGACCTCGGCGGCCGGACCGGTGGAGTCGGCCTTCGTGCCGACGACGACCGAGCCGGTGTACTTGTCGGCGCCGCCGTGTCCGGCGCCGCCGCCCTTCTTGGTCGAGCTGCCGCTGCTGCACGCGGAGAGGACCATCGAACCGCCGGCGGCGACCGACGTGGCGATGACGAAGTTTCTGCGGGAAAGGGACATGGCTTCCTGCTCTGGTCGATGGAGAGAGACGTTCGATCCGGTGGGCCCCGTCGCCCGGCCGGAGGAAGTGCGGTTCAGCGCTTGGTCTTCGGGTCCAGGGCGTCGCGCACCGAGTCGCCCAGCAGGTTGAAGGCGATGACGAAGATCACCATCGTGACGCCGGGGAAGAGCATGAACGTGATGTCGCTCTGGTAGACGTCCGATCCGCGCTGGATCATCACGCCCCAGTCGGGTGTCGGGTCGGTGAGCCCGACGCCGAGGAAGGCGAGGCCCGCTTCCGCCGTGACGTAGGCGGGCAGCGCGAGCGTGGCCTGGATGAGGATCGGCGTCCAGAGGTTGGGCAGCAGTTCCTTGAAGATGATCCGCGCCGGGGAGGCGCCGGTCACCCTCGCCGCCTCGACGAACTCGCGCTCGCGCAGGGCGAGTACCTCGCCGCGCAGCAGTCGTGCGATGGACGCCCAGCCGAAGGCGGTCATGACCGAGATGAGGCTGACGACGGTCAGCCAGATCGGGGTGTTCTCGTCCGGAGCGACCAGGATCGAGAGCATCACCGGCCAGAAGGCGATGAAGAAGAGCGTGGAGGGGAAGGCCAGCAGGATGTCGATGACCCGGCCCACGAGGTAGTCGGTCTTGCCGCCCAGATAGCCCGCGGTGATACCGACGGCGATGCCGATCACCGTCACCAGCAGGGTGGTTGCCGCAGCGATGAGCAGGGAGTTGCGGATGCCGTAGAGCAGGAAGGTGAAGACGTCCCGGCCGAGACCCGGCTCGATGCCGAACCAGAAGTCGCCGCTGATACCGCCGTTGGGCAGCATCGGTGAACCGAATTCGTCCAGCAGGCTGGTGTCGTTCTGTCCGTACGTCGTGTACGGGTCCTTGCCGTACAGCTTCGCGATCAGCGGCGCGCAGATGGCGATCACGAAGAAGAAAATGACCACATAGGCCGAAATCACACCCGTACGGTCACGCTTGAAGCGCACCCAGGCCATCTTGCCCGGTGAGCGGCCGTTGCCGCCCTTGGACGCGGACGGGCCCGCTGGGGACTGCGGCTTCGCCTCCTCCACCTCAACGGGGGTGGCGGCTTGCGGCGTTGGAATCGTCATGGTGCTCCTGGCCCGGAGGGTCGAAGGACTCCGCAGGGCAACACCTACGGGCTACCCGGACTTTTTCAACGCAATTCATGCAGGGTCAATGAATGTCCGACGCCCTTGGCGCGCTCTTTGGAAATTTGACCAATACATGACCTTCCCAAGGGCGTGGCTTTGCTTCCGTTTGGCTTTTTCGAAGGTGTGTTCGCGACCTAACGGGTGAAGTCCGGCAATGAGTCCGATATACGGGCGTCGGTGTCTCGGAATACGTACATCCGATCAGGTCGGCTCGCGGTCGATGCGTATTCGATGCGTGGCCGTTATCGCTCCGGTGTCTGCCGGGTCCACGCCCGGAACTTCTCCGGTCGCGAAGTGCCACTCGAATCGGCTCCGGCGCGCCCGAATGGGTGGAGTAAATATGCGTTACGTCCCTTGTGCGGTGATATTTGACCCTAAGTGAGACGGAGCACTACGAGGAGGCACTCCATGCGCGGAGCCACACAGGCCAAGTGGGCCGCATGTGCGGTGGTCGTCGCCCTGGCGGCGACGGCATGCGGCGGCGGGGGCAGCAGCGGTGGCGGCGGTGGAGCGAACGGGATCGTGAGCTCTTCCTGGGGTGACCCGCAGAACCCGCTCGAACCCGCGAACACCAACGAGGTGCAGGGCGGCAAGGTCCTCGACATGATCTTCCGGGGGCTCAAGAGGTACGACCCGAAGACCGGCGCGGCCACCAACATGCTCGCCGAGAAGATCGAGTCCAAGGACAACCAGAACTTCACGGTCACCGTGAAGGACGGCTGGACCTTCAGCAACGGCGAGAAGATCACCGCGAAGTCGTTCGTGGACGCCTGGAACTACGGGGCCCAGCTGAAGAACAATCAGAAGAACGCCTACTTCTTCGGCTACATCGACGGCTACAGCAAGGTCCACCCCGATACCGGCAGCGCCAAGGCCGCCACGCTCTCCGGCCTCAAGGTCGTCGGCGACAAGACGTTCACGGTCAAGCTGTCGCAGAAGTTCTCCCTCTGGCCGGACACCCTCGGCTACCCGGCCTTCGCCCCGCTGCCCAAGGCCTTCTTCACCGACCACGCCGCCTGGGTGTCCAAGCCGATCGGCAACGGGCCGTACACCGTCGACAAGTACACCAAGGGTTCGTCGATGAACCTGCGCAAGTGGGACAAGTACCCCGGGGACGACAAGGCGCAGAACGGTGGCATCGACCTCAAGGTCTACACCGACAACAACACCGCCTACACGGACCTGACGGCCGGCAACCTCGACCTCGTCGACGACGTGCCCGCCTCGCAGCTGAAGAACGTCAAGGCGGACCTCGGCGACCGGTACATCAACACCCCGGCCGGCATCATCCAGACCCTCGCCTTCCCCTTCTACGACAAGAAGTGGGACACCTCCGGCGGCATCAAGGTCCGCCAGGGCCTGTCGATGGCGATCAACCGTCAGCAAATCACCGATCAGATCTTCCAGAAGACCCGCACCCCCGCCTCCGACTGGACCTCCCCGGTCCTCGGCGCGGAGGGCGGCTTCAAGAAGGGGCTGTGCGGCGCGCCCTGCGAGTACAACGCGGCGAACGCCAAGAAGCTGATCCAGGAGGGCGGCGGCATCCCCGGCGGCCAGCTCAAGATCTCGTACAACGGCGACACCGGCTCCCACAAGGAGTGGGTCGACGCCGTCTGCAACAGCATCAACAAGGCGATGGGCAACAACAAGGCGTGCGTCGGCGCCCCGGTCGGCACCTTCGCCGACTTCCGCAGCCAGGTCTCCCAGCAGAAGCTGACCGGCGCCTGGCGGGCCGGCTGGCAGATGGACTACCCGCTCATCCAGAACTTCCTCCAGCCCGTGTACTACACCGATGCCTCGTCCAACGACGGCAAGTGGAGCAACAAGCAGTTCGACGGGCTCGTCGACAAGGCCAACGCCGAGTCCGACAAGGCCAAGGCCGTCTCGACCTTCCAGGACGCGGAGAAGGTCCTGGTCGCGCAGATGCCCGTCATCCCGCTCTGGTACCAGAACGGCAGCGCCGGCTACTCGGACCGGATCACCGACGTGTCGCTGAACCAGTTCAGCGTCCCGGTGTACGAGCAGATCAAGGTCAAGTGACTCACTGAGGCCGGATGGCCGGTGCGTTCCTGGCACCGGCCACCCGGCTTCCCCGTCCCCCCGACGCGTCACTCCCCAGCCCCGAGCCTCTGACCCCCGCGACCCCCGGAGCCCTTCATGGGACGTTATGTGATCCGGCGGCTGCTGCAGATGATCCCGGTCTTCTTCGGCGCCACGCTGTTGATCTTCCTCATGGTGAATGTGATGGGCGACCCCATCGCGGGTCTCTGCGGCGAACGCCAGTGCGACCCGGCGACCGCAGCCCAACTCCGCTCGGAATTCGGCCTCGACAAGCCCGTCTGGCAGCAATACCTCACCTACATGGGCAATGTCTTCACCGGCGACTTCGGCACCGCGTTCAACGGGCAGAAGGTCACCGAGCTGATGGCCACCGCCTTCCCCATCACGATCCGGCTCACCGTCGTCGCGATCGTCTTCGAGGTCGTCATCGGCATCAGCCTCGGTGTCGTCACCGGTCTGCGCCGCGGCCGCCCCGTCGACACCACCGTGCTCATCCTGACCCTGGTCGTCATCTCCATCCCGACCTTCGTCACCGGCCTGCTGCTCCAGCTCCTCCTCGGAGTCGAGTGGGGCCTCATCAAACCCTCCGTCTCACCGGAGGCCCCCTTCAACGAGCTGCTGGTACCCGGGCTCGTCCTCGCCTCGGTCTCCCTGGCGTACGTCACCCGGCTCACCCGGACCTCGATCGCCGAGAACGCCCGCGCCGACTACGTCCGCACCGCCGTCGCCAAGGGCCTGCCCAGGCGCCGCGTCGTCATCCGGCACCTGCTGCGCAACTCGCTGATCCCGGTCGTCACCTTCATCGGTACGGACGTGGGCGCCCTGATGGGCGGGGCGATCGTCACGGAGCGGATCTTCAACATCCACGGCGTCGGCTACCAGCTCTACCAGGGCATCCTGCGCCAGAACTCCCAGACCGTCGTCGGCTTCGTCACCATCCTCGTCCTCGTCTTCCTGGCGGCGAACCTGATCGTCGACCTGCTGTACGCCGTTCTCGACCCGAGGATCCGCTATGCCTGAGCAGACACCGGACGAGGCGATCTCGTCGGCCGGAGCAGGAGGCGTGATGGATCTCGCCCTGGAGGAGGGCACGACCCTCGAAAGGACACCGGGCGGCCCCGAGGGCACCGGCCCCGCCGAGAAGCCGCGCAGTCTGTGGTCCGACGCCTGGCGGGACCTGCGCCGCAACCCGGTCTTCATCATCTCCGCCCTGATCATCCTCTTCCTGGTGATCATCTCGATCTGGCCGTCGCTGATCGCCGACCAGGACCCCCTCGACTGCAACCTGGGCAAGGCCCAGGAGGGCTCCCAGCCCGGACATCCCTTCGGCTTCGACGGACAGGGCTGCGACGTCTACACCCGTACCGTCTACGGAGCCAGGAACTCGGTGACCGTCGGCGTCTGCGCCACCCTCGGCGTCACCCTGCTCGGTGGCGTGCTCGGCGGACTGGCCGGGTTCTTCGGCGGCTTGTCGGACTCGATCCTCTCCCGCGTCACCGACGTCTTCTTCGGCATCCCGGTGGTCCTCGGCGGCCTGGTCTTCCTCTCCGTGGTCACCAGTTCCACCGTCTGGCCGGTGATCGGCTTCATCGTGCTGCTGGGCTGGCCGCAGATCGCCCGCATCGCCCGCGGCTCCGTGATCACCGCCAAACAGAACGACTACGTACAGGCGGCACGGGCGCTCGGCGCCTCCAACTCGCGGATGATGCTGCGCCACATCACCCCGAACGCCGTCGCGCCGGTGATCGTCGTCGCGACCATCGCCCTCGGTACGTACATCTCGCTGGAGGCGACGCTCTCGTTCCTCGGCGTCGGGCTGAAACCGCCGGCCGTCTCCTGGGGCATCGACATCTCCGCCGCGTCCCAGTACATCCGCAACGCCCCGCACATGCTGCTCTGGCCCGCCGGAGCCCTGGCGGTCACCGTGCTCGCCTTCATCATGCTCGGCGACGCGGTACGCGACGCCCTCGACCCCAAGCTGCGCTGAGGAGCCCGCTGCCATGTTGCTCGAAGTGCGCGATCTGCACGTGGAGTTCCACACCCGCGACGGCATCGCCAAGGCCGTCAACGGGGTCGACTACTCGGTGGCCGAGGGCGAGACGCTGGCCGTCCTCGGCGAGTCCGGCTCCGGCAAGTCCGTCACCGCCCAGGCCATCATGGGCATCCTCGACATGCCCCCGGGAAAGATCAGCGGCGGCGAGATCCTCTTCAAGGACCGCGATCTGCTGAAGATGAAGAAGGACGAGCGCCGGAAGATCCGCGGCCAGGAGATGGCCATGATCTTCCAGGACGCGCTCTCCTCCCTCAACCCCGTGCTCAGCGTCGGGGAGCAGCTCGGCGAGATGTTCGTCGTGCACCGGGGGATGTCCCACAAGGACGCGAAGCTGAAGGCCGTCGAGCTGATGGACCGGGTCCGCATCCCGGCGGCGAAGGAACGTGTCGGGAACTACCCGCACCAGTTCTCCGGCGGCATGCGCCAGCGCATCATGATCGCCATGGCGATGGCGCTGGAGCCTTCGCTGATCATCGCGGACGAACCCACCACCGCCCTCGACGTGACCGTCCAGGCCCAGGTGATGGACCTGCTCGCCGAGCTCCAGCGCGAGCTGAACATGGGCCTGATCCTGATCACCCACGACCTGGGCGTGGTCGCGGACGTCGCCGACAAGATCGCCGTGATGTACGCGGGCCGGATCGTCGAATCCGCCCCGGTCCACGAGATCTACCGGGCACCCGCCCACCCGTACACCAAGGGCCTGCTCCGGTCGATCCCGCGCCTGGACCAGAAGGGCCGGGAGCTGTACGCGATCAAGGGCCTGCCGCCCAACCTGCTGCACATCCCGCCCGGCTGCGCCTTCAACCCGCGCTGCCCGATGGCCCAGGAGATCTGCCGGGGCGAGGTGCCGCCGCTGTTCGAGGTGGCCGAGCACCGCGAGAGCGCCTGCTACTTCTGGAAGGAGACGCTCGATGCACGCTGACCACTCGGGGCGCAAGGAAGCGCGCGAAGAGGGCGAGAAGGCCCGCGTGCTGCTCGCCAAGTCACGGGCCGGGTCCGCCGCGGCGGGCGGCGAGCCGATCCTGGAGGTCCGCGACCTGGTCAAGTACTACCCGCTGACCCAGGGCATCCTGATCAAGAAGCAGATCGGTGCGGTCAAGGCGGTCGACGGGGTCTCCTTCGACCTGGCGGCGGGCGAGACGCTCGGCATCGTGGGGGAGTCCGGCTGCGGCAAGTCGACCGTGGCGAGGATGCTGGTGCATCTGGAACAGCCGACGGCCGGCTCGATCAAGTACAAGGGCGAGGACATCACCAAGCTGTCGGGGCGCGCCCTGAAGGCCGTGCGCCGCAACATCCAGATGGTGTTCCAGGACCCCTACACCTCGCTCAACCCGCGCATGACCGTCGGCGACATCATCGGGGAGCCGTACGAGATCCACCCCGAGGTGGCCCCGAAGGGCGAGCGGCGCCGGAAGGTCCAGGACCTGCTGGACGTGGTCGGGCTCAACCCGGAGTACATCAACCGCTATCCGCACCAGTTCTCCGGCGGCCAGCGCCAGCGCATCGGCATCGCCCGCGGTCTCGCCCTGAACCCCGAGATCATCGTCGCCGACGAACCCGTCTCCGCCCTCGACGTCTCCGTGCAGGCGCAGGTCGTCAACCTGCTGGACCGGCTCCAGGCGGAGTTCGGGCTGAGTTATGTCTTCATCGCGCACGACCTGTCGATCGTCCGGCACATCTCCGACCGGGTCGGGGTGATGTATCTGGGCCGGATCGTCGAGATCGGCTCCGACGAACAGATCTACGACCACCCCACGCATCCGTACACCCAGGCGCTGCTGTCCGCCGTCCCGGTGCCGGACCCGACGGCCCGCGAGCACCGGGAGCGGATCATCCTGCACGGCGATGTCCCGTCGCCCGCCAACCCGCCCTCGGGTTGCCGCTTCCGCACCCGGTGCTGGAAGGCGCAGGAGCGGTGCGAACTGGAGGTGCCGCTGCTGGCGGTTCCGGCCGTCTTCCGGCTGACCGAGTCGCCGGCCGGGCACGACTCGGCCTGCCACTTCGCGGAGGAGAAGCAGGTGGTGCCGCCGGAGGGGCTGCTGGAGGCTCAGGGGGAGCAGGGGGAGCAGGGAGAGTCGGCGGGCGAGCACGGATCCTCGGACGGCGAGGTGGACGGCGAGGTGGACGGCGAGGACGGGGCCGCGCCGTCCGGGAGCACCCGGGCCGGCTGACCACGGGCACGTTAACGCGTGGGCAACCCGGCCGTCTCACGTCCGATATACGAACCGGCCAGCATGGTCGGCGTACGGCCGTGCGGGTGCCGTGTACCGGCCGGGAAGCCGTCAAGTCCTCCCGGCCGGTTGCCCGTTCGAACACCACGCCGGTGAACCCCTTGTCCGGTCGACAGGCACGGTGGAGTATCGCTCGGGTGATACTCACTCGGGGGGCAAGGGTCACCGGTGCCGTTCTCTGCGCCGTGCTCGCGCTGATCGTCGCGGGCTGGCTCGTACGGGACGTCAGGGCGGCCGACGACATCGGGCTGTTGTGGCGCTACTGGGCCGGCTACTACGACCCACGGCTCCCTCTGCTGCCCACCACCTCGGCGTACGACGTGGTGCTGCTCGTGGTGTATCTCTCCGCCGCCGTCGCGTCCCTGCGGTCCTCGGTGGCTGCCACCGCACTGGTCGCGACCGGAGTGGTCACGATCGTCCTGCGGCTTCCCGGGCTCTGGAACATAGGCGAGTCCCGGACGAACGCCCGGTTCACCGACGATCTCCGCACCCGCGCCCTGCTCTGCGCCTTCGTGGCGCTCGCGGCGGGCATCGCGATGATCATCACCGCGGGAGCCGGCCGCAGGGCGGCGCGTGACGTCTCCGAACGCCTCCCGGCCCGGCCGGGGCAGGGCGCGGGCGTGATCGCCTTTCTGTGCCTCGGTGCGGCGGGAGCGATCGTGATCGCCTGGGAGATCCGTCAGGCGACGCAGATCTCCGCCATCTACCCCGACTGGTTCGTGGGCGGGGACCGGGTCGTGCAGGGACTGATCGACCCGCCGCCCGGCTGGTTCTCGGCGGTCCTGGCGCTG
Organism: Streptomyces sp. NPDC058240; assembly: GCF_042882135.1. Classification (NCBI taxonomy): domain Bacteria; kingdom Bacillati; phylum Actinomycetota; class Actinomycetes; order Kitasatosporales; family Streptomycetaceae; genus Streptomyces; species Streptomyces sp. NPDC058240. The sequence continues at coordinate 14,917 of NZ_JBHVWT010000031.1, read as the reverse complement.
CTCTGTCTGTTCGCGGCGGTGAGCGCGCTCGTCCGCGCCGTGCACGCACGGCCGTTCGGCCTGATCGCCGCGGCCCTGCTGCTGTTCGGCGGGGTGCTGGGAGTGGCCCGCACCGTGCACTACGAGTTGCTGGACCGCTTCGGCGATCTGCCCGTCGAAAGCCAACTCATCGTGCTGACGGGGTTCTTCGAGGTGCTCGCCGGTGCCGTGGTGCTGCTGGCCCTGGCCCTGCCGGGCCCGGACGAACCCCCCGCCATGTCCCACCAGGGCTACGGGCAGGGGTACGGCTATCCGCAGCCCGGCGTCTACGGGCCGCCGCCCCCGTCCCAGCCGCCGCCCGGCTGGTGACGGGAGGCCCGCCGGACAGGCCCCGGAGCCTGTCCGGCGGATCAGGGTCGGACAGGCCCTAGCCGACCAGCCCCAGCGACCGCTTCAGGAAGTCGACCTGAAGCAGCAGCAGATTCTCCGCCACCTGCTCCTGCGGCGTCATGTGCGTCACCCCGCTGAGCGGCAGCACCTCGTGCGGGCGCCCGGCCGAGAGCAGCGCCGAGGACAGCCGGAGCGAGTGCGCGACCACCACGTTGTCGTCCGCGAGACCGTGGACGATCATCATCGGCCGTACCTGGTCGGCAGCCTCCGAGAGCCCCTCGTCCGTGATCACCGAGTTGTGCGCGTACACCTCGGGCTGCTCCGCCGGGTCGCCGAGGTAGCGCTCGGTGTAGTGGGTGTCGTACAGCCGCTGGTCGGTCACCGGGGCGCCGACCACCGCCGCGTGGAAGACGTCGGGCCGGCGCGTCACGGCCAGGGCCGCCAGATATCCGCCGAAGGACCAGCCGCGGATCGCGACCTTGCCGAGGTCCAGCGGGAACCGGTCCGCGAGGGCGTGCAGGGCCTCGATCTGGTCGTCCACCGAGAGCACGAGGTTGTTCTTGACCGCCTTCTCCCAACCCGGTGTACGCCCCCGCATGCCCCGGCCGTCCGCGACCACGACCGCGAAGCCCTGATTGGCGAACCACTGCGAAATCAGATGCGGATTATGGGCGGCGACCACCCGGCGGCCGTGCGGTCCGCCGTACGGGTCCATCAGTACCGGAAGCGGGCCGTCCGACTCGTTGTATCCCTCGGGGAGCAGCACGGCGCACGGAATTCGCCGTGCGCCCCCCTCGGTGAGGCGCACCCGCGCGGAGAGAACCGGCTCCTCGGCACGGTTCGTCACGGTGGCGATCGGCTTGCCGTCCCGGAGCACCTCGACCCGGGTCCCCGGCCGCTCCGGGGATTGGGTGACCAGCACCGTCACCCCGCCCGCGCGGACCGCCGAGTGCACCCCGACCCCTTCGGACACCCGCTCGACGCCCAGCTCGTTGACCCGGTAGACATGGGTCTCGCCGATCTCCGGTTCCGCCGCCTCCTCACCGGCCGTGGCCGACACCAGGATGTCCGACCCACCGATGTCCAGCACCGCCTGGAGCTGCAACTGCGCCCCGGTCAGCAGCCGGTCGCCGACCGCGAGCACCCGCGCCCCGCCCTCGTCCGCGATCCGCACCAGCCGTCCGTCCGGTGCCCAGGCGGGCACACCGGGGAAGATTTCCAGCCAAACCGGATCCTCGTCGGCATGCACCGTCCGCGTCGAACCGGTCTCCGGGTCCACCGCGAGGAAGAGGTGACTGCGCTGGTCGCGGGACTGCACCAGCAGCAGCGGCGCCCCGTCCGACGACCAGTGCACCTGCGCCAGATAGGGGTGGCGTGCCCGGTCCCAGACCACCTCGGTACGGGTGCCGTCCAAGCCCAGCACGAAGAGCCGCACCTCGGCGTTGGGCGTCCCGGCCGCCGGGTAGGCGACCTCGGCGGGCCTGCGGTCCGGATGGGCGGGATCCGCGATCCACCACCGCTGCACGGGACTGTTGTCGACCCGGGCGACCAGCAGCCGGTCCGACTCAGGCGACCACCAGAAGCCCCGTGAACGCTGCATCTCCTCGGCCGCGATGAACTCCGCGAGACCGTACGAGACGTCCTCCGCCTCCGGCTCGGCGAGCGCCCGGTCCCCGTCGCCCTCCGCGCCCACGACGCGCAACGCACCCTTGGACACATATGCGATGTGTCGTCCGTCCGGTGACGGTCGCGGGTCGATCACCGGGCCCGGAACCGGCAGCGCACGGGCCGTGCCCGCCCGCAGTTCGGCGACGTACACCTTCCCGGAGAGCGCGAAGGCGGCCAACTCGGCCGCCCCGTCGACCGCGTAGCCGACGATCCCCGAGGACCCCTCGCGGCTGCGCTCGCGCCGGGCCCGCTCCTGCGCCGACAGCCGCTCCGCCGAACCGCCCAGCAGGGCCTGGGGATCGGCGACCACGCGCTCCTTCGGCGTTCCGTCCTTCGGCAGGTCCAGCACCCACAGCCGGCCGGACCGGTCCGTACCGGAACCCGACCGCAGGAAGATCACCCGCTCCCCGTCGGGTGAAACGGTGAACGCCCGAGGGGCGCCGAGAGTGAATCGCATGGTTCTGGCGTGCTGACGCGGAAAGGAAATCTGCTGCGAAGTCATGTGCCGAACCTAGTCCCCGACCGCTCGGTCGTGCGCCCCTCGTGCTGCTGTGCCCCGATCAATGCGTTACGACGGATAGTTATGATCCGTAGCGCTCGGTGGGTAAGAACCTGCTGGCTCCATGTGTGCTGCCCGTCCCGACCGTACTGATGGAGGTGAACCGCCGTGGCACTCTCGATTTCGGCGGTGGTGCTGCTGGCGATCGTCGTCTTCCTGCTGATCCGGAAATCCGGACTGAAGGGCGGACATGCGGTGGTCTGCGCACTGCTCGGTTTCTATCTCGCCAGCTCGTCGATCGCGCCGAGCATCTCGAACCTGACCACGAATGTGGCCGGCATGATCGGAAGCCTCAAGTTCTGAGGCCCGGCTCGTCGGCGGCAGGTGCGCGGGCGGTGATCGGTGCGCCCGGCTCGTAGGGTGGTCCCCATGACGGACCATCCCGCCCGGCGTCTCCTCCTGGTGCACGCGCACCCCGACGACGAGTCGATCAACAACGGCGCCACCATGGCCAAGTACGCGGCCGAGGGTGCCCAGGTCACCCTGGTGACCTGCACGCTCGGTGAGGAGGGCGAGGTCATCCCGTCCTCCCTCGCCCATCTCGCGGCCGACCGGGACGACACCCTGGGCCCGTACCGCCGGGGTGAGCTCGACGCGGCGTTGAAGGAGCTGGGCGTCACCGACCACCGGCTCCTCGGCGGCCCCGGCCGCTTCCGCGACTCCGGAATGATGGGCGCCGAGCAGAACCACCGCCCCGGCGCCTTCTGGGCCGCCGACGTGGACGACGCCGCCGGGCACCTGGTGGAGGTCATCCGCGCGGTGCGCCCGCAGGTCCTGGTCACCTACGACCCCGACGGCGGCTACGGACACCCCGACCACATCCAGGCGCACCGCGTCGCGATGCGCGCCGCGGACCTCGCCGCCGATCCCGAGTACCGCGCCGGATCCGGCGCCCCGCACACCGTCGCCAAGATCTACTGGAACCGGGTGCCGCGCACGGTCGCCGAGGAGGGCTTCGCCCGCCTGAGGGACACGGCGCCGGACGCGTTCCCGGGCATCGCCGCCATCGACGACGTACCGGGCGTGGTCGACGACTCCCGGATCACCGCGCAGATCGACGGTTCGGCCCAGGCCGCCGCCAAGAGCGCGGCGATGCGGGCCCACGCCACCCAGATCGCCGTGGACGGCCCCTTCTTCGCCCTTTCCAACGACCTGGGACAGCCCGTCTTCACCACCGAGTACTACGAGTTGGTGCGCGGCGATTCCGGAGCCCCTCAAGGGGTCCGGGAGGACGACCTGTTCGCGGGTACGGCGGGAGCGGAGCGATGAGCGGCGGCAAGCAGGGCGCACCGCGCCCTTCCAGGGACGTCGCGGCCACCGGCCTCGCCGCGCCCCTCAACCCCGGGCGGATCGCCGCCTATGTGGGCCTCGCCGTGCTGGGCGCGCTCGTCGGGATCGCCGGGGCTCTCGTCCAAGCCGCCTGGTTCCCTGCCGGATTGCTGCTCGCGCTGGTGGCCGCCGCCGGGCTCTTCCACGGCGGGCGCCTTGTCTTCGGCACCCAGCTGGGCGCGCTGGCACCCGCTGCGGGATGGCTGATTTCGGTCGTCGTTCTGCTGGGCGGACGTCCGGAAGGCGACTATGTCTTCGGCGACGAACTGGGTCTCACTCTCTTCATGCTGGGCGGTATGGCCGTCGCTGTGATCTGTGCCACCATGTCGCGGTCGCCCCAACAGGGCGCCGACAGCGGCCGACCTGGCAAGTAATGTGCCACGTCCGATCCCGTAATGCCCCGTGTCCGTCCGCTGGCCGCACAGCCGTTTCCCCCGGTCGCGGGGTGTCCGTCGGCGGCGGCCAGTATGGTGGTTCGCGCGCCGAGCCGTCCCCTGGCCTGCGGCATGGGGGAAGTACGGGCGGCGGAGCCAATCGGGAGAACCTGCTTTGAGTCGTGAAACTGACAGTTCGTCCTCCGGGCCCCAGGGGCGCGGAGGAGCCGCGTACCCCTCGGGGACGCCGCCGTACGGATCCCGCCAGTATCCGTCGCTGCACCCTTCGCAGGATGCCCCGGACGGGGCCCCGGAGCCTGCGGACCCGCCTCAGTCCGAGGAGCCGAGGACCGAGACGACGCTGACGACGCGCATCCGGATCAACATCCCGGGCTCGCGTCCCATCCCGCCCGTCGTCATGCGTACGCCCATGGGCGACACCGACAGCGCCGACATCGAGCGCACCGGCAGCTTCCCGCGCCCCGGCTCGCCCGCGGCGGACGGTGCGCCGGCCGCGTCCGACGCCGCGTCGGCCACCGAGGCCCGGACCGATTCCGCCGCCGCGGAACCGGCCGCCGAGAAGCCGGCCAGGGAGAAGAGCGGCAGCGACTGGTTCGCCCCGCGCAAGTCCCCCATGAACACCTCGGTCGCCGGTGGCGTCACAGCCGGCGGCGCTACGGCCGGCGGCAGCCCGGCCGGTGGCGCCGAGGGCCCCAGGGGTGCCGCGCCCACCCCGCCCGCACCGCCCCGCGCCGATCTGCCGTACTTCTCGGACGGTCCGCAGCGCACGGGCGACCAGGGCGCACCCCGCCCAGACGACTTCGGCCCCGGCGGCCCCGCGTCCGGCGGCCCGCGCCCCACGCCGAACCTCGGAGTACGTACCCCCGGCCCCTCCGGCCCCACCACGGGCCCGGTCACCGGCACTTCGTCCCTGACGCCGAACCTCGGCGGACCGGGCGGCGCAGGCTCCGGCCCGATGGGCTCCGGCCTGGTGGGCTCAGGTGGTCCCGCGGGTCCGCAGGGTTCCGGTGCCCCCGGTGGTCAGCCGCCGCGGATGTCCGACGACACGGCGGTGCTGACCCCGCAGTTCGCGGGCCCGGCACCCTCCGGCCCCGGCGGCAACGTCTCCGGTGACACGCTCACCAGCGGCATCCCCGTCATTCCGCCGGAGCACCGGGCGGCGTCGCCGTTCCCGAGCGCGCCCGCGGGCGGGCGCCCCGATCCGGCGTCCCGTGTCCCGGGCGACCCGATGGGCACCGGACCGGCAGGACCCGGCGGCCCCGCCGCCGCGTCGCCCGCCCCCGCGCCCCGCCCCGAACCGGCGTCCGCGCCCGCGAAGAAGCAGGGCCGCTCCAAGCTGGTCCTCCTCGGCGTCGGTGTCGTCGGACTGCTCGGTGTCGCGTACGGCGTCGGGCTGCTGATGAACCACTCCGACGTACCCAAGGGCACCACCGTCCTGGGCGTCGACATCGGCGGCGGCACGAAGGAGGAGGGCGTCACGAAGCTGGACGCCGCCCTCGGCAAGCGCGCCGTGGCCCCCCTCCAGCTCTCCGTGGACGGCAAGAAGACCCAGCTCGCGCCGGACAAGGCCGGACTCGGCCTGGACAGCCAGGAGACCGTGCGCTCGGCGGCGGGCAGCGACTACAACCCGGTCTCCGTCATCGGCTCCCTGTTCGGCAGCAAGCGCGCCGTCGACCCGGTGATCCCGGTCGACGAGGAGAAGCTCGGCGTCGCGCTGACCGACCTGGCGGGCGTCTCCGGCTCGGCCAACGACGGCACGATCAAGTTCGAGCCGGGCAAGGCCGTCGCCGTACCCGGGAAGCCGGGCAAGGCGCTGGACGTCAACCAGTCGATGACCTCGGTGCGCGACGCGTACCGCGCCCAGGTGCAGACCGGCCGGACGAAGGTCGTCCAGCTGCCCGTCACCACCCGCGAACCCACCATCGACCAGGCCGAACTGGACCGGGCGATGAAGGACTTCGCGAAGCCCGCGATGTCCGGTCTGGTCACCATCAAGGCGGGTGCCAAGCAGATCCAGTTCGGCCCGGCCAGGTCGCTGCCGCAGATCCTCTCGATGGTGCCGGTCCAGGGCCGGCTGATCGAGCACTACGACAAGAAGGCCATCGAGACCCTCTGCGACGGCGTCTTCGACGGCATCATGATCACCAAGGGTGACGGCAAGAAGCATCAGCTCAACGCGGACGACGTGGCACACGCCATGCAGACCGCGCTGCTCGGGAAGACCGCCACCGAACGGACCGTCGTCATCAACCTCAACGGCAACGGCTGACCGCGGCGAACCGCACCGCACGCCCGCCCCCGACCGGACCCCGGCCGGGGGCGGCGCCGTTTCCGGACACCGGCCCCGGCAGCGGAGTCATGCGCACGGCATGACATCTGTCATCCCGTTTCCACGACCCGCGGCCCTGCCGCGCGCACCCCGCCCTCCGCCACGCTGGACGCATGACAACGACAACCACCGAGGCCATCGGGGCGAAGACCGCCGCGGTCCGCTTCGAGCAGGTCAGCAAGGCATACGGAGCGGTACGCGCCGTCGACGGGCTCACCCTCGACCTGCACCCCGGCGAGACCGTGGCGCTCCTCGGCCCCAACGGCGCCGGAAAGTCCTCCACCCTGGATCTGCTGCTGGGCCTGCGCACCGCCGACTCCGGCACGGTCCAGGTCTTCGGCACGACTCCGCAGAACGCCATCGCCGCGGGCCGCGTCGGCGCGATGCTCCAGTCCGGCGGCCTGATGGAGGACGTCACGGTCAAGGAGCTGGTCGGCCTCGCCTGCGATCTGCACCCCAGGCCCTACCCGGCGGCGGAGGTACTCTCCCGCGCCGGTATCGCGCAGATCGCCGACCGGATGGTCAACAAGCTCTCCGGCGGCCAGGAGCAGCGCGTCCGGTTCGCGCTGGCCACCGCGGGCGCCAACGACCTGATCGTCCTCGACGAGCCGACCACCGGCATGGACGTCACCGCCCGCCAGGCCTTCTGGGCCACCATGCGCGAGCAGGCCGAGCAGGGCCGTACCGTCCTGTTCGCCACCCACTACCTCGAAGAGGCCGACGCGATCGCCGACCGCGTCCTCGTCCTCCACAAGGGCCGGCTGCTCGCCGACGGCACCGCCGCCGAGATCAAGGCGAAGGCCGGAGCCCGCCGGATCTCCTTCGAGCTGGAGGGCCCGGTCGACGAAGCGGCCCTGCGCGGCCTGCCGTTCCTCGCCGCCCTCGACATCACCGGCAACCGGGTCCGGATCCAGTCGCACGACGCCGACGCGACCGTCCACGCCGTCTACGGACTCGGTCTCTACCCGCGCGAACTCGAAGTCGCGGGACTCGGCCTGGAACAGGCCTTCGTCGCCATCACCGAGGCCGAGGAGGCCAGGACCGCATGCTGAGTTTCTTTTCATGGGCGTTGATCAGGCTCGAAGTGACCCGCACCCTGCGGAACAAGAAGTTCATGTTCTTCTCGATCATCTATCCGTCGGTGATCTACCTGCTGATCTCCAACACCCAGAACACCTCCGACCGGATCCCGCACACCGATCTCACCTTCCAGGCCTTCTTCATGGTCTCGATGGCCTCCTTCGGCGCGCTGACCGCCGTCCTCATGGGCAACAGCGAACGCATTGCCAAGGAGCGCGAGAAGGGCTGGGTCCGCCAGCTGCGGCTCACCGCACTGCCCAGCCGCGGCTACGTCCTGGCGAAGATCGCCAGCGCGGCGATGGTCACCCTGCCCTGCATCGTGGTGGTCTTCCTGGTCGCCGCCGTCGTCAAGCACGTACGGGTGGAGACCTGGCAGTGGTTCGCGCTGGCCGGGGTCATCTGGGCCGGTTCGCTGGTCTTCGCCGCGCTCGGGGTCGCCATCGGCTACCTCGCCAGCGGGGACGCGGTCCGTCCGCTCACCATGATCATCTACTTCGGTCTCTCCATCCTCGGCGGCCTGTGGATGCCCAGCGCGACCTTCCCGCAGTGGCTCCAGAACATCTCCGAGTGGCTGCCCACGCACGCGTACGCTTCTCTCGGCCAGGCGATCGAGATGGGCGGTTCGCCGCACACCAAGGACGTCGCCATCCTCTGCGCCTACTTCCTGATCTTCGCGGGCGGCGCGGCCTGGCTCTACCGGAAGGACACCCTGAAGGCGTGAACGACGACGAGACGTCCGTGGGCATCGGGCGCCCGCCCACGAACCGCAAGCAGGTCTGGATCAAGCTGTTCTGGGTCGGTATCTGGCTCGCGTTCATGAGCGCCCCGGTCAAGGACCTGGCCGACGGGAACCACACCCCCTGGGCGACGGTGCTCGGCACGCTCGGCCTGCTGACCTTCGTCGGGGCCTACCTGCTCCTGGTCTTCCGCCACACGGCCAAGCCCCTGGACCGCCGTCTCGTCCACTCCACGATCGCCTTCCTCGGCGCCCTCTCCGTCATCCTCACCCTGACGCTCGGCACCCCGTGGCTGGTCCTCTTCGTGTACGTGGCGGTCTCCGTCGGCGCCACCCTGCCGCTGCGGACGGCCCGTTGGCTCATCCCCGTCGTCACGGCCGTCCTGGTCGGCATGGGCCTGACCGGCCACCACCCCCGCGAGGTCATCACCGCACTGGTCTTCCCGGCGCTGCTCGGCGGGTTCTCGATGACCGGTGTACGGCAGATGATCCGTACGACGATCGAGCTCCGCGAGGCCCGCGCCACCGTCGCCCAGCTCGCCGCCAACGAGGAACGGCTCAGGCTCGCCCGCGATCTGCACGACCTGCTCGGCCACTCGCTCTCCCTGATCACGCTCAAGAGCGAGCTGGCCGGCCGGATGCTCCCCGACCACCCGGAACAGGCGGCCGCCCAGGTCGCGGACATCGAGCAGGTCAGCCGCCAGGCCCTGATCGACGTACGCGGCGCGGTCACCGGCTACCGCCGCCCGACCCTCCCCGGCGAGCTCGCGGGCGCCCGCACCGCACTCGCCGCCGCGGGCATCACCGCCGACGTCCCGGCCGAGGCCCCCGACGACCTCCCCGAGAAGCCGGAGGAGGTGCTCGCCTGGGCACTGCGGGAAGCCGTCACCAACGTCGTACGCCACAGCGGGGCCCGCCACTGCACGGTCACCCTCGCCCCGCGCCAGACCCTGGACGGCAAGGTCCTCGAACTCACCGTCTCGGACGACGGCGTCGGCCCCGGGGGCACGAAGCCGGGCAACGGCCTCACCGGCATCGGCGAACGCCTCGCCACGGTCGACGGCACGCTGATCTCCGCGGCGGGCAACTCCCGCTCGGGCTCCGGCTCCGGTTCGGGCAAAGGCTTCACCCTGACCCTGAGTGTTCCGCTCGATTCCGGCCTAGGATCCACGGAATGAGCATGATCAGACTCCTCCTCGCCGAGGACCAGTCCATGGTGCGCGAGGCCCTCGCGGCACTCCTCGGCCTGGAACCCGACATCGAGGTGGTGGCCCAGGTCGCCCGCGGGGACGAGGTGCTGGCCGCCGCCCACCAGCACGACATCGACGTGGCGCTCCTGGACATCGAGATGCCCGGCATGACCGGCATCGACGCGGCGGCGGCCCTGCAACGCGAGCTCCCGGCCGTGAAGGTCGTCGTCGTCACCACCTTCGGCCGCCCCGGCTACCTCCGCCGGGCCATGGAGTCGGGCGCCGACGCCTTCCTGGTGAAGGACGCCCCGGCCTCCCAACTGGCCGCAGCAGTACGGAAGGTGCTCGCCGGCGAACGCGTCATCGACCCCACACTCGCCGCAGCGGCCCTCGCCGACGGCGCCAGCCCCCTCACCGACCGCGAACGCGACGTACTGCGCACGGCGGCGGACGGCTCCACCAACGCGGAGATCGCCGCCGCACTCCACCTCTCCCAGGGAACGGTCCGCAACTACCTCTCCATGGCCATCCAGAAAATGGCGGCCCGCAACCGCGCGGAAGCGGTCCGCATCGCCCGCGAGAAGGGCTGGCTGTAGGGCCGGCGAACGGCCCCGGACCCGTTCGCGCGTCCCGGCGGCAGGACGAAAGGCCTCAGTGCCCGGGGGCAGCGGGTGGGCAAGGGAAGGAGGCGGGACGTACCCTCGGCGCGGGACACAAAGACCTGCGAGGAGTGGGTGCATGAGGGGTCGGGATCTACTGGTCGCCTGCGTCGTGCTGTTATCCGCGTGCGGCGCGCTCACCGCCTGCTCGTCGGAGCCGGCGCCGCCTCCGCCGCGCCCCTCCGGCATCGCGGAGATCAAACCGTGCGAGTTCTTCTCCGAGGACGAACTCCACGAGTACCGGCTCCATGACGCCGCGCCGCTCACCACTCCGGGCGGCTGCATGTGGGAGGGCACGAAGTTCTTCGAGGACGCGAGCACCGTCCTGGTCCTGACGCTCCAGAAGCACTCCGCCGAACAAGGGGTGGAGGCCCTCGGTTCGCGCTCCGGGGAGAGGATCTCCGAGCGGTCGGCCGTCAACGGCCGCCGGGTCTGGCGGAACACGACGCCCGGCACGGACGTCACATGCGGGCTGATCCTCGCGATCGACGGCTCTTCGTCCGCCGAGCTGAGACTGTCGGAGTTCCTGGGTGTCTCCGACGTCGAACCCACTCAGCAGGACCTTTGCAAGGGCCTCGACGAACTCGCCCCACGGGTCGAGGAGAAGCTGCCCGCCGTCCGCACCTGACGGAGATGCCGCCTGCGCGTCCCCGCGCGCGACAGCGAGATCCCGCACGGGGCGGCGACGCCGGCGGGGCCCGGTCGTGATGACCGGGCCCCACCTCGTTCCCGGTGCTACGGGAACGACACCACCTTCGACGGAACGGTGTCCGAACCCGACGTGGGGGAGCCGGTGTCGTTGATGACGTGCTCGTACTGGCCCTTGCCGCCGAGCGAGACCACCAGCAGATCGTGGAATCGCACGCCCGGCTTCACCGGCGCCTGGAAACCATGATCCTGACGGATCGTCGGGTCGACGTTGAAGTAGCAGTAGCTGCCCAGGCCCAAGCCCTCGTGGGTGGTGACGGAGTCGTCGACCTTGTAGGCCGCGAACCCCTTGGTGCTGCCGTTCTGGATGGCCGCCTGGTTCGGGGCGTCGTACGACTTCTCGTTCTGGAAGAAGATCGTCCGGCCGTTCTCGCCCGCCCACTCCACGTCGTACTTGTTGAAGTGCTCCACGAACAGGCCAGTGGCCAGCACGTTGTCACCGTTCACCCGGAGCCCGTAGTCCGCCCGGTTGGTCTCCCAGCCGACGCCTTCACCGTGGTCCGCGCGCCAGAGCCAGGTGTGGTCGATGATCGTGTCGTTGCTGTTCACGACGAGGCTGGTGGTCGCCTTGCCGGGGCCGGCACCACCGATGCGTACGAACACGTCCTGGAGCGATGTCGGATTGCCGGCGTGACTGGCGGACGATCCCTCGGGGCCGACCTCGATCAGTGTGTTCGAGTTGACCGGACCGGCGTCGACGAGCAGACCGGCCAGTTTCACGCCGTCCACGTCGCCGACCTTGATGGCGGTGACCCCGTTGTCCGGGATGATCGTCGCCAGGCCCAGGCCGAGAGCGACCGTGTCGGCGCGGTTGATCTCGATGGGCCGGTCGACGTGGTGGACGCCGGGCGTGAAGAGCAGGGGTGCGGTCGGTGCGGTCCGCACGGAGCGCACCGACCGTGGGGTCAGTCCGTCAGCGTCTCGCTGAAGCGGGACGGGCCGGTCGGGGCGCCGATCGTGGCCGCGCCGAACGAGACGGAACCCTTGGCGATGATGCCGGTGGCGTCCGTACGAAAGATCCACAGGGCGCCCCTGCTGTGGTTCTCCGCCGGGTCACCGACCACCATCTCCGCGCGGCCCTTGCCGTCGTAGTCGCCCAGCGCGAGGGCCTCGCCGAACTGGTCGCCCGCCTCGGCGACACCCGGAACCCCGGCCGTGTACTGGCCGAACTCCTTGGAGCCCGCGCCGCTCACGCCCTTCGGGCCGCCCTTGAACACCAGGACCCGGCCGGCTTCGGCGATGCCGTTGATCCGCTCGCCCGGCAGGCCGGTGGCGATGTCGGGGTAGCCGTCGCCGTCCGTGTCGCCCAGCGCCAGGCTGTAGCCCATCCGGTCGTGGAACTCGGCCGTGCCCGAGACGCCTTCGGTGTCCTGGTCGATCCAGACGGGCTTGCGGGCGGTGCTCTGCCCCTTCGGGCCGCCGTACGAGACGAAGAGCGAGCCGCCCTTCCTCATGGGGGGCTCCGCCTGCGCCCACTCGTTGTCGCGCCCGATGACGATGTCCCCGTGGCCGTCCTTGTCCAGGTCGGCGATGCCCACGGCGGTGCCGCCGACACCGGCGCCGTCCGCGTCCTTGATCTCGACCGGGGCGGTGAAACCGGTGCGGCTGCCCTTCAGCAGGTACGTGTGCTGCTGCCACGGGTCGTCCGGGCCGAAGCCGAGGATCACCAGATCGCCCACGCCGTCGCCTGTCACGTCACCGACGGCGATCTCCGAGGTGTCGAGGACGGCCGTGCCGTCGACCGTGAACGCGCTGACCCTGCTCCACTTGCCGGTGTGGCTGATCGGGCCGTGCAGGATGTGGCCACCGCGCCGTACGTCGCCCACCGCGATGTCGGCGACGCCGTCACCGTCCACGTCGCCCACGTCCAGGTCGCCGGTGCCGTCGATCTGGTCGCCGGGGACGGGCTTCAGGAGCGTGGCGTTCTTCGAAAGGCCGGACGCGCCGCCCCAGTTGACGGCCAGCACTGTGCCCTTGTCGCCGTCGGTTCGGTACGCCCAGAGGCGGCTGACGAGATCCGCGTAACCGTCATGATCCAGGTCGGCGCTGCGCAGGTTCGTGCCGTAGCGGGCGTCCTCCGGGTTGTTGATGTCCGGGCGGTTCGGCCAGGTCAGCACCTGCTTGTGGGCGGAGGACAGGCCTTCGGGGCCGCCGAAGAGGACGCTCACGGCGCCCGCGCCGGCCTCCGGGTCGCCGAGAACGGCCATGGGGGCGCCCACGGCGAGGTCCGGGTAGCCGTCGCCGTTGAAGTCGTCGTGCAGCCGCTTGCTGCTCGGCGCCTTCGCGGCGACGGACGAGCGCACGGTCGGGGCGGAGGACTTCGTGGCGGCGTGGCCGGCGGGTGCCGCGAAGGCTCCGGCGACCAGGGCGATCCCGGTCGCGATGGCCAGGCGGCGGCGGTGGGAGAGTGCAGGCACGTCGGTCAACTCCGGTGCTCGGGACGTCAGTCGGGGCAGTACGGAATCGGATTCCGTACTACCCCGTACGACCTCGCGGCCCGGTGGATGGTTGTGCCGCACCGTCGGCGACTGCCGGTGGTCAGCCCTTCTTGAAGGTGTCGAGGTGGGCGAAGACCACCACGTTGTCCTCGTAGTCCTTGGAGGTCTTGTTGTACGCGCCTCCGCAGGTGATCAGGCGCAACTCGGCGGAGTTGGTGTCGGCGTAGACCCGGTCGTCCGGGAACTTCGCCTTGCTGAACTGCTCGACGGAGTCGACCTTGAAGGTGGCGACCGAGCCGTCGGCGCGGGTGATGTCGACCTGGGAGCCGGGGCCGAGGTACCGGAGCTGGAGGAACACGGCCGGACCGGTCATCGTGTCGACGTGACCCGCCACGATCGCGGCACCGCGCTCGCCGGGGGTGGCGCCGTCCTTGAACCAGCCGACCAGGTTCCTGTCGTTGGGGGGCGGCGCGTCCAGCTGACCGGTGGCGCCGATGGACAGATCGGTGAACGGAGCGTCGACGCCGATGGCCGGGATCTGCAGCCGCTTCGGGACGGAACGCGACATCGCCGGGCCGACGGTGGCCTTCGACGAGGTGACGGGGGCGGGCGCGGCGTGGGAGCCGAGGACCTCGGGGGCGGCGGACGAGACGGCTGCGGGCGAGGCCGGCGGCTTGTCGTCGACCGAGGTGCCGAAGGAGTTGTAGATGAGGACCATGCCGAGCCCGGCTGTCACGGCGGGCCACATCAGGGCGCGGCCCAGTGTGGTTCGGGGGGCAGTCCGGGTGGGGGTGGAGCCGGTCGACTGCGGGGCGGCCATGGGAACGTGCCTTTCGGTTGTGCGGTGTCGAGGGGGAGGGGTTCGGTCCGGGGTTGGGTCCTGGGATCGGTCCGGGGCTTATCCAGGGCTTATCAAGGGGGAAATGCAGCCGCCGCGACCGCCGCCCCGAGGGGCAGCGGCCGCGACAACGAAACGACCGGCTGGGTCTGGCCCGGTCAGACCATCGCGCCACCCGTCGACTGGCGGCGGCGCAGCTTGTACGCACCGACACCGACACCGCCGAGCAGCAGCGCCGAGCCGGCGGCCAGACCGCCACCGGTCATCGCCATGCCGCCACCACCGGCGTGCACGCCACCACGGGGCCTGTCGCCGCCGCGGTCTCCGCCGCGGCCACCCTCGTCGCCGCCGCGGCCGCCGTAGCCACCCTCGTCTCCACCGCGGTCGCCGCCACGGCCACCCTCGTCTCCACCGCGGTCGCCGCCACGGCCGCCCTCGTCGCCGCCGCGGTCGCCACCGCGACCACCCTCGTCGTCGCTGGTGATCACGGATGCCATGAAGCCGCCGCCGGCGTGGACGCCGCCGTTGGGACGGCCGTGGCCTCCACGCCCTCCCCAGCCACCCCAGCCTCCGCCGCGTTCGCAGCCGCGGCCGCCCTCGTCGCCGCCGCGGTTGCAGC
>NZ_JBHVWT010000030.1:0-76580 GCF_042882135.1 Streptomyces sp. NPDC058240 | reverse complement strand
GGGACCAGGATCATGATGACGTCGGCCTCGGCGGCCGCCTCGGCCGGGGTCACCACACGCAGGCCCTGCTCCTCGGCCTTCGCCCTGGACTTCGAGCCCTCGTGCAGACCGACCCGGACGTCGACACCCGAGTCACGCAGCGACAGCGCGTGGGCGTGGCCCTGGCTGCCGTAACCGATGACCGCGACCTTGCGGCCCTGGATGATGGACAGGTCGGCATCGTCGTCGTAGAACAGCTCGGCCACTGGGTCTCTCCTTGGTGTGCAGGTGTTACGTCCCACCGTACGGCGGGGTGCGTCAGATACGTTTTCGGGTCTCGCCATACGAACGGCGAGGTGGCGGGTACTACGCCGTACGGTCGAGGGCGCGCAACGACCGGTCGGTGATCGAGCGCGCGCCGCGCCCTATGGCGATGGTGCCGGACTGGACGAGCTCCTTGATGCCGTACTGCTCCAGCATCTTGAGCATGGCCTCCAGCTTGTCGGCGCCGCCGGTCGCCTCGATCGTGACGGCCTCCGGGGAGACGTCCACGGTCTTGGCGCGGAACAGCTTGACGATCTCGACGATCTGGGAGCGGGTCTCGTTGTCGGCGCGGACCTTCACCAGGACGAGTTCGCGCTGGATCGCAGCGGAGTGCTCGAGTTCGACGATCTTCAGGACGTTGACCAGCTTGTTGAGCTGCTTGGTCACCTGCTCCAGGGGCAGGTCCTCGACACTCACCACGATGGTGATGCGGGAGATGTCGGGGTGTTCGGTGGTACCGACCGCGAGCGAGTCGATGTTGAAGCCGCGGCGGGAGAACAGGGCGGTGATCCGGGCGAGGACACCGGGCTTGTTCTCGACCAGGACGGAGAGCGTGTGCTTGGTGGACATGAGTCGGTCTCTCTCTGTCTCTCAGTCGTCTTCGTTGTCGCCGAAGTCGGGACGGACCCCGCGGGCGGCCATGACCTCGTCGTTGGAGGTGCCTGCGGCGACCATCGGCCACACCATGGCGTCCTCGTGGACGATGAAGTCCACCACGACGGGGCGGTCGTTGATGGAGTTGGCCTCTTCGATGACCTTGTCCAGGTCGGCCGGGTCCTCGCAGCGGATCGCGTAGCAGCCCATGGCCTCGGACAGCTTGACGAAGTCCGGGACGCGGGTGCCCTTCGCCGGGACACCCTCGGTGTCCGCGCCGGAGTGCAGCACTGTGTTGGAGTACCGCTGGTTGTAGAACAGGGTCTGCCACTGGCGGACCATCCCGAGCGCGCCGTTGTTGATGATCGCGACCTTGATCGGGATGTTGTTGAGCGCGCAGGTGGTGAGTTCCTGGTTGGTCATCTGGAAGCAGCCGTCGCCGTCGATCGCCCAGACGGTACGGTCCGGCATGCCGGCCTTGGCGCCCATCGCGGCCGGGACCGCGTACCCCATCGTTCCGGCGCCGCCGGAGTTCAGCCAGGTGGCGGGCTGCTCGTACTGGATGAAGTGCGAGGCCCACATCTGGTGCTGGCCGACGCCCGCCGCGAAGATCGTGCCCTCGGGGGCGAGCTGTCCGATGCGCTGGATGACCTGCTGCGGCGAGAGGCTGCCGTCCTCGGGCAGGTCGAAGCCGAGCGGGTAGGTGTCGCGCCAGCGGTTGAGGTCCTTCCACCAGGCTGAATATCCCGTTCGGGCGGCCTCGCCGACATGGCCCTCGGTGTGCTCGGCCTGGACGGCCTGGACCAGGTCGGCCAGGACCTCGCGGGCGTCCCCGACGATCGGGACGTCGGCGACCCGGTTCTTGCCGATCTCGGCGGGGTCGATGTCGGCGTGGACGATCTTGGCGTACGGGGCGAAGCTGTCCAGCTTGCCGGTGACGCGGTCGTCGAAGCGGGCTCCGAGGGCGACGATCAGGTCGGCCTTCTGCAGCGCGGTGACGGCGGTGACCGCACCGTGCATGCCCGGCATTCCGACGTGCAGCGGGTGGCTGTCGGGGAATGCGCCGAGCGCCATCAGTGTGGTGGTGACGGGCGCTCCGGTGAGCTCTGCGAGGACCTTCAGTTCGGCGGTGGCCCCCGCCTTGATGACACCGCCGCCGACGTACAGCACCGGCCGCTTGGCCTGGGTGATCAGCCTGGCGGCTTCACGGATCTGCTTGGCGTGCGGCTTGGTGACCGGGCGGTAGCCGGGCAGGTCCAGGGTCGGCGGCCAACTGAACGTGGTATGCGCCTGGAGGGCGTCCTTGGCGATGTCGACGAGGACCGGTCCCGGACGGCCGGTGGAGGCGATGTGGAAGGCCTCGGCGATCGTGTGCGGGATGTCCTCGGCCTTGGTGACCAGGAAGTTGTGCTTGGTGACCGGCATGGTGATGCCGCAGATGTCGGCTTCCTGGAAGGCGTCCGTACCGATCGCCTTGGAGGCGACCTGGCCGGTGATCGCGACCAGCGGGACGGAGTCCATGTGGGCGTCGGCGATCGGGGTGACCAGGTTGGTGGCGCCGGGGCCCGAAGTCGCCATGCAGACGCCGACCTTGCCGGTGGCCTGCGCGTAGCCGGTGGCCGCGTGTCCGGCGCCCTGCTCGTGGCGGACCAGCACGTGACGGACCCGGGTGGAGTCCATCATCGGGTCGTACGCCGGAAGGATGGCGCCGCCGGGAATGCCGAATACCGTGTCGGCCCCCACCTCCTCGAGGGAGCGGATGAGGGACTGCGCGCCCGTGACGTGCTCAACGGTGGCGGCGTTCGATCCGCCGTTACGGGCCCGCGGCTGGGGATGCTGGGCCCCGGTGGCCTGCTCGGTCATCGGCATTCTCTTCTCGAAGCTGAGGGTTTCTGCGGGTGTTTTGCAACAGTTTGCGTGGTGCCGGTGCAACAAAAAACCCCTCGTGCCGTGAGGCAAGCGAGGGGAGCGCGTCGGTGCGGTCTGCAGAGTGCCTGGGAGGACTCTGCTTCAGCCGACGCGCTTTCCAAGTACGAGAATTCGGGTGCGCATGGCAATGACCCTCTCTCCGACGCACTCGACGTGTCAAGTGGGTGGGATGGGCGTCTCAATATGTGAGCCGCTGAGGAGGGGAATCGAGCCACCGGTCAGGACCGGCTGGGCCATGGCGCTGCCGGGCACCGGGAACTCGCCGCGGTCCAGGGCGCGGCGCAGCCGGTACTCGTCGAGCGGCCCGGAGAAGGCCATTCCCTGGCCGTGCGTACAGCCCATGGCGCGCAGTGCGAGGACCTGCTCCGGTACGTCGACGCCGTCGGCCACGGACTGCATGCCGAGGTCGCAGGCGATCCGCAGGAGGCCGCTGGTGATCTTGTGCAGCCGGGCGGACTCCACCACGCCCTCGACCAGACCGCGGTCCAGCTTGAGTACGTCGATGGGGAGCCGGCGCAGGGCGTTGATCGCGGCGTAGCCGCTGCCGAAGCCGTCGAGCGCGATGCGGACACCGATGCGGCGCAGGGCCACGAGACGCTGCTCCAGTTCGTCGAAGGAGATCCGGGGGTCGCTGTCGGCGACCTCGATCATCAGCGCCCCGGAGGGCAGGCTGTGCCGGGTCAGCAGCGCCTCGACGGAGCCGAACGGCATCCCCTTGTCGAGGAGCCGGCGGGCGGAGAGCCGCACGGCGACGGAGACCGGGTGTCCGGCCCTGGCCCGGTCGGCGGCCTGCTCGACGGCCTCTTCGAGGAGCCAGCGGCCCAGCTCGGCGGTGCGGTCGCTGTCCTCGGCGACGCGGAGGAACTCGGCCGGGGTGAACAGGATGCCCTGGGCGGAGCGCCAGCGGGCCTGGGCGGCGACGGCGGCGACCGTGCCGCTGGCGAGATGCACGACGGGCTGGTGGAGCAGGGCGAACTCGCCGTCGCGCAGGGCGGTGCGCAGCCGGGTCGCCAGCTCGGAGCGGCGCACCACATCGGCCTGCATCTGCGGGGCGTACAGCTCGACGCGGTCCTTGCCGCCCGCCTTGGCGCGATACATGGCGAGATCGGCGTTGCGCATGAGGTCGCTGGGGGTGATGCCGGGCTCGGCGAAGGCGACCCCGATGGACGCGGCGACCCGGACCTCGCCGGCGCCGATCCGGTACGGCTGGGAGAGGGTGAGGCGCAGCCGGTCGGCGATCTCGTGGACCTGGCACTCCCGGGCGGACTGGTCGCGGGTGCCGTCGCCGAGGATGATCGTCGCGAATTCGTCGCCGCCGAGGCGGGCCGCGGTGTCGCCCGCCCGGACGGATTCGTGAAGGCGGCGGGCGGCCTGGACGAGGAGCTCGTCGCCCGCCTGGTGGCCGAGGCGGTCGTTGACCGCCTTGAAGCCGTCGAGGTCGATGAAGAGCACGGCGGTGCCGGAGTCGCCGGAGCGGCGGCCGCCGAGGGCCTGACGGACCCGTTTGGTGAACAGGGCCCGGTTGGGCAGGTCGGTGAGCGGGTCGTGCTCGGCGTTGTGCTGCAACTGGGCCTGCAGCCGGACCCGTTCGGTCACATCGCGGCTGTTGAGGATCAGCCCGCCCTGATGGCGGTTGACCGTGGATTCGACATTGAGCCAGTCGCCCGTACCGGACCTGAAACGGCACTCGATCCGGGTGGTGGGCTCCTCGCTCGGCGGGGCGGCGAGAAACCGGCGCACCTCGTGGACCACCCGCCCCAGGTCCTCGGGATGGACGATCGAGGCGAGCTCGGCGCCCACCAGGTCGTCGGCCTCGCGCCCGTAGACCCCGGCCGCGGCGGGGCTGACGTAGCGCAGCACACCGGTGGGGGCGGCGATCATGATCACGTCGCTGGAGCCCTGCACCAGGGAGCGGAAGTGGTTCTCCTTCTGCGCCAGTTCCTGGGTGAGGGCGATGTTGTCGACGAGCATGATGCCCTGCCGGACGACCAGGGCGAGCACCACCGTGCAGCCGGTGAAGATCACGACGCGGTCCACCCGGCGGCCCTCGATGGCGTTGTAGAGAATGCCGAGGGTGCAGACGGCGGCGGCGAGATAGGGCGTCAGCGCGGCCAGCGATCCCGCGATGGGTCGGCTGGTGGGATGCGCGCTGCGCGGCGGGAAAGCGTTGTCCGCGGCCCTGTTCGCGCCCCAGGGGGCGTACGCGAGGAGCAGCGAGCCGGCGAACCAGCCCGCGTCCAGCATCTGGCCGGAGTGGTAGGTCTGGCGCAGCAGCGGTGAGGTGAACAGGGCGTCGGACAGGACTGTCAGGGCGAGCGCGGCGACGGCGGTGTTCACCGCGGAGCGGTTGACGTTGGACCGCCGGAAGTGCAGGGCCAGCACCATGGAGACCAGCACGATGTCGAGCAGCGGATAGGCCAGTGCGAGCGCCGCGCGGGCCACGCTCACGCCCTCGGCGTCCACCAGATGCGCGGTGTGGGCGAGGGCGAGGCTCCAGGAGAGCGTGAGGAGCGATCCGCCGATCAGCCAGGAGTCCAGCGCGAGGCAGAGCCAGCCGGCCCTGGTGACGGGGCGTTTGGCGAGGACCAGCAGCCCGACGATGGCGGGCGGCGCGAAGCAGAGGAAGAAGACGTCGGCCAGGGAGGGGGTGGGCACCGGGCGCCCGAGCACGACCTCGTACCAGCCCCAGACCCCGTTGCCCGCGGAGGCCATGAACGAGGAGAGCGAGAACAGCAGCCAGGCGGGCCGGAACCGGCTGCTGCCGACCCGCGCGTAGCGGTAGCAGGAGACGGCGGCGATCAGCGCCGCCGCGCTGAGACCGAAATCCCCCATGACGAGCGCCAGTTGTGGCGAGCCCCAGCCGAAGGCCGCCCCCGCGGCATAACCGGCCCAGACGATGCCGAGAAGGATCTGCCAGACCAGCGCGGACGCGCCGCTCACGGCCGCCCTCCGGGAGAGGAGCGCCCCGAGCGCGTCGGCCGGCGCGCTCACCGGGGCGCCCCCGGTGTCGTCGGGTGCGCTCGCACCCGGCGTCCCGCCGGTCCCCGTCGACTGCCCGGTGGTGTCGGATCATGCGCCCATCGGCCGTACATCGCCCGTCGCCCCCTCGCGTGTCGCGTCCTCCCCGGCGCCTTCCCTTCCACGGCGCAGCGCCCCTTTCGGGACGATACACCAGACTCGTCACGCAGGGACATAGTTCCTCTACTCTCCGTGACGACCTGGGGGTTGTCCGGAACGGTGTGCGACCGAGGGCCTCCGTAGCGTGGTCAGCCGATGGCGAGTACCACGTTCCGCACCGGTTCTCCCGCGGCGAACCGGCTCAGCTGTCCGGCCAGCAGACGCTTGGCGCGCGGCAGGAAGGCCGACGTGCTGCCGCCCACGTGAGGAGTGATCAGGACGTTCGGAGCATGCCAGAGAGGGTGGCCGGTGGGCAGCGGCTCCGGGTCGGTGACGTCGAGGGCGGCCCGCAGCCGGCCGGACTCGAGTTCGCGCAGCAGCGCCCCGGTGTCGACGACGCCGCCCCGCGCCACGTTCACGAGCAGCGACCCGTCCGGCATCGCGGCGAGGAACTCCGCGCCGACCAGCCCTTGTGTGGACGGATTCAGCGGGGTGGACAGCACGACGACATCGGCCTCGGGCAGGAGCGCCGGCAGGTCGTCGAGCGTGTGTACGGGGCCGTGTGCGGTGGTCCGCGCGGAGCGCGCGACGCGCGCCACCCGCGCGCACTCGAAGGGTGCGAGCCGGTCCTCGATGGCGGCGCCGATCGACCCGTACCCCACGATCAGCACGGACTTGTCGGCGAGCGCGGGGTAGAAGCCGGACCGCCACTCCTCCTTGTCCTGGCCGTGGACGAATCCGGGAACGCCACGCAGGGAGGAGAGGATCAGGGTGAGGGCGAGCTCCGCGGTGGATGCCTCGTGGACCCCCTTGGCATTGCAGACCAGCACCCCTTCCGGCAGCAGACCGAGTCCGGGCTCGACGTGGTCGATGCCCGCGGTGAGTGTCTGCACGACCTGGACGGCCGCCATGCCGTCGAGCGGACGCACCGCGACCTCGGCGTCCTTCATGTACGGCACGACGTAGAAGGCGCAGTCGGCGGGGTCGGCGGGGTAGTCCGGTTCGCCGTCCCAGAGCCGGTAGTTGAGCCCCTCGGGGAGCCCTTCGATCTCGTCGGCCGGGAACGGCAGCCATACGTCGGGCGTCTTCGTCACGTCGGGAGTGCAGGTCGAAGTCATGGTCAGGAGGCTAATCGGCGGAGGCCGTGCGAGGTCGGGCGGGCGGCAGAGGTTACTTTGGGGTGCGGTGCGGTCCCGTGACGGCGGGGCATGGGCCCGGTTCGACGGCGGGGCCTGGGGAGGGTCGGGGAGTTGGAGCGCAGGAGTCTCGGTGCGGCGGCGCTCGCCGTGGGGGCGGTCGGTCTCGGCTGCATGCCGATGAGCTGGGCGTACAGCGCGTCGCAGCAGCGCGGTGACCGTGCGTTGCGTACGGTGCACGCCGCGCTCGACGCGGGCGTCCAACTGCTCGACACGGCCGACATGTACGGCCCGTTCACCAATGAGCTGCTGGTGGGGCGGGCGCTGAAGGGCCGCAGGTCGGACGCGTTCGTCTCCACCAAGTGCGGACTGCTGGTGGGTGATCAGCACATCGTGGCCAATGGCCGCCCCGGCTATGTGCGGCGGGCCTGCGACGCCTCGTTGCGCCGGCTGCAGACCGATGTGATCGATCTGTACCAGCTGCACCGGGCCGACCCCGAGGTGCCGATCGAGGAGACCTGGGGCGCGCTGGCGGAGCTGGTGACCGCCGGAAAGGTGCGGGCGCTCGGGCTCTGCGCGGTCGGGGCGCGGGCTTCGCGCCGATCGGGTTCCCGGATGTACGACGAAACGATCCGTCAGCTGGAGCGGGTGCAGCAGGTCTTCCCGGTGAGCGCGGTGCAGGCGGCGCTCTCGGTCTGGTCGCCGGAGGCGCTGGAGTCGTTGCTTCCGTGGTGCTCGGCGCGGGGTGTGGGGCTGCTCGCGGCGATGCCGCTCGGGAACGGCTATCTGACGGGCACGCTGACGCCGGGACAGGGCTTCGAGCCGGAGGATCTGCGCGCCCGGCATCCCCGGTTCACGGCGGAGATGATGGCGGCGAACCAGCCGGTGGTCGTGGGGCTGCGGCGGATCGCCGAGCGGCACGGGGCGACCGCCGCGCAGGTGGCGCTGGCCTGGGTGCTGCGGCAGGGGCCGCATGTGGTGCCGGTGCCGGGGACCAAGCGGGAGCGGTGGGCGGTGGAGAACGCGGGGGCGGCCGGGCTGGCCCTGACCGCGCAGGATCTGGCGGAGATCGCCGGACTGCCCGGGGCGCAGGGGTCCTGGGACTGAGATCCGCCCCCGCCGCTGGACACCGGTCGGCAGAATTGGCGGGTATCGGGAACCCCGGGGCGGGGCCGCGGTGTAAGAACAGTAGTCAGGTGGCCGTCGAAGGGATCGGTGCTGTGCGCGGAGTTCTGTTCGGATCTGTACGAGGCCCCGCCGGGCCCCGGGGCCCGCGTCGGGCCCTGCGCCGCGGGACGGTGGCAGCGCTGGCCGCCGGCTCGTTGGTGCTGGCCGCGGGGTGTTCCTCGGACGGCGGCTCCGGCAGCATGGCGGGCGTCGGGAGCACGCCGCCGGTCTCCCGCTCCTCCCCCGCCGCCCCGGCCCCGTCCGCCTCGCCGTCCCTGCCGCCCGCGAAGGGCTCGGTGAGGGTGGTGTCGACGCTCACCGAGGGCCTGGACTCGCCCTGGGGGCTGGCGGCGCTGCCCGGCGGCGATCTGCTGGTCTCCTCCCGCGACAAGGGCACGATCACCCGGATCGACGGGAAGACCGGCAGGAAGACCCTGCTGGGCGCGGTGCCCGGGGTGTCGCCCGCCGGTGAGGGCGGACTGCTGGGGATCGCGGTCTCCCCCACGTACGGCACGGACCATCTGGTGTACGCGTACTTCACGACCGAGTCCGACAACCGCATCGCCCGGATGCAGTACGACGAGAACGGCACGACGCCCGGCCGGCTGCTGGGCGCGCCGGACACGATCCTGCGCGGCATCCCCAAGGGATCGATCCACAACGGCGGGCGGATCGCCTTCGGCCCGGACCACATGCTGTACGCGGGGACCGGCGAGACGGGCGACGACGGCCTCGCCCAGGACAAGAAGTCGCTGGCCGGCAAGATCCTGCGGATGACCCCGGACGGGCAGCCGCTGCACGGCAATCCGGCGGCCGACTCCGTGGTGTATTCGTACGGCCACCGCAATGTGCAGGGGCTGGCCTGGGACGGGCAGCAGCAGCTGTGGGCCTCCGAATTCGGGCAGGACACCTGGGACGAGCTGAACCGGATCGTGCCGGGCGGGAACTACGGCTGGCCGGAGGCCGAGGGCAAGGCGGGGAAGAAGGGCTTCATCGATCCCGTGGCACAGTGGAAGACGTCCGAGGCGTCCCCGAGCGGGATCGCCTTCGTCAAGGGTTCGATCTGGATGGCGGGCCTGCGCGGTGAGCGGCTCTGGCGGATTCCGCTGTCCGGCGAGGCCGGCAAGGAACCTCTCGCGGCCCCCCAGCCGTTCCTGGAAGGAAAGTACGGCCGTCTGCGCACCGTGCTCGCCGCGGGCGGCGACAAGCTCTGGCTCGTCACGAGCAATACGGACACCCGTGGCACCCCGAAGCCGGGAGACGACAGGATCCTGGTGCTGGCGGTGCGGTAGCGGCTACAGCAGGTGAAAGGGCGTGCGGCCGGTGTTCAACTTCTTCGAGGAACTCTTCGCACCGGGCCGCAAGCATGCCGCCGAGGAGCAGAAGCGGCTGGAGCTGACCCGGGTGGATCTCGGCGTCGGCGACCCGGGGCGCGGGCCGATAGACCTGGCCTCCGGGAAGGTGGTCGTCAGGGCCTCCGACACGAACACGGACGCGGACCGGGGGCCCGGCCAGGAAGCGGCCCCGGAAGCGGACGCCCCGGACGCTCAGCCGTGAGTGAGCGGGGCGGGCCGGGTTCGGCCGGTCCCGGTCAGGTGGCGCTCCCGGCGGGGTACAGGCGGAGCCGGTGGGCGAGGGCTGCCGCCTCGCCGCGGCTGGAGACGCCGAGCTTGGCGAGAATGCTGGAGACGTGCACGCTCGCGGTCTTGGGCGATATGTAGAGCTCCTCGGCGATCCTGCGGTTGGTGTGGCCGGCGGCGACCAGCCGGTGCACATCCTGTTCGCGCCGTGTCAGCCCGAAGGACTCCACCGCGGCCGCGGCCGCTTCGCGCAGGCGGTCCTCGGTGCTCTCCCGGTCCGCGGCCTCGTCGCCGGTGCCGTCCTCGGCGGGGACGGTGACGGCGGCCGGGATCTCGTGTGCGGCGCCGCGGTCCGGAGCGGTGAGGGCGATGCGGGCGCGGCCGGCCAGCAGCTCGATGGTCTCGGTCAGCGGGCGCGCGCCGAGCCGCACGGTGGTGCCGTGGGCCTCGCGCAGCAGAGCGGTGACCGTGGACCGGTCGCCCGCGGCGATGAGGAGGGCCTCGGCCCAGCGGTGCTGGATCTGGGCCAGCTCGTACGGGCGGTGCAGCGGCGCGAAGGCAGCGGCCGCGCGGGACCAGTCGCCGGGGGTGTCGAGGCCTTCGGCCCTGGCCAGCTCGGCATCGATCAGGAGACCGTGGGCGGCCCAGACGGGGACGAGCATCGGCAGCCGCTTCAGGTGGGTGCGGATGGCGGCGAGAATCGCCGGCCGGCCGGGGTCGGCGGCGGGCAGGCCCCTGGCATCGGCCTCGGCGGCGGCTGCGACATGCAGCAGCGGCAGGGCGTACCGCTGGGTGCCGGGCGGGAAACCCTGCTCCGACCGGGCCTCGAACTCGGCCCGTGCCTCGGCGAGCCGGCCCTGCTGCGCGGCGAGGGCCATGGCATGGCGTGCGGGGGCGATCACATGCTGGGGCTGCGGGTCACGGGATCCGAAACTGCGCCGGGTCAGGGCGAGTTGCATCTCGGCCTCGGCCATGTCGCCCCGGGCCAGGGCCAGTTCGGTACGGCGAGAGGCCACGAGCCCCTGCGCCTTGCCGGATCTGGCGGCGCGGGCCGCCGCGTCGGTGGTGGCCCGGCTCTCGTCCCAGTGCCCCAGGGAGAACAGCGAGGTCGCCCGGTTGCAGCGGACCCATGCCTCCATGTCGGCGATGCCGTGGCTGCGGCTGATCTCGATGCCGTGGTCCGCGGCGGCCACAGCCTCCAGGGAGCGGCCCATGGATTCGAGGGTGGAGGGGAGGTTGATGCCGGCCCGGCTCATGATGCCGACCAGGTGCAGTTCGTCGGCGCGGTCGCGGACGGCGTACATCTCGGCGATGCCCTCGTCGACGCCGCCCGCCTCGGCGGTGAGCCAGCCGCGGGTGAGCCGGGCGTGCAGCTCGATGTACTCGTCGCCGACGAGCCTGGAGTACTCCACCGCCCGGTCGGCGGCGAGCAGTGTCTCGGCGCCGGGGCGGTGCAGGGCGCCCCATCCCGCCACACTCATCAGGACATCGGCGTGCACGGCGGACGGGGGCAGGCCCCGGACGAGCTCCTGGGCGGTGGCCAGTTCCTCGCGGCCGTCGCCGCGGGTGAGGTCCTGCATCAGCCGGGAGCGCTGCACCCAGAACCAGGCGGCGCGCAACGGGTCGTCCTCGCCCTCCAGGACCCGCATGGCCTTCTTGGCGATGGCCAGGGCGCGTTCGCGCTCCCCGCCGAACCGGGCGGCGACGGTGGCCTCGGCCATCAGGTCGAGATAGCGCAGCGGGGTGGTGTCGGGGTCGCAGCCGCAGGCCGGGTAGCTCTCGGCGTAGTCGATGGGGCGCAGGGTGCGGCGTACGTCGTCGGGGGCGTCGTCCCACAGTTCCATCGCCCGTTCCAGCAGGCGGAGTTGTTCGGAGAAGGCGTATCGGCGGCGGGCCTCGACGGAGGCCTTCAGCACGGCGGGCAGGGCCTTGGCGGCATCGTGCGCGCCGTACCAGTAGCTGGCGAGGCGGGTGGCGCGTTCTCCGGCGCGGACGAGGGTGGGGTCGGTCTCCAGGGCCTGTGCGTAGCGCCGGTTGAGCCGGGAGCGCTCGCCGGGCAGCAGGTCGTCGCTGACGGCCTCGCGGACCAGGGAGTGCCGGAAGCGGTAGCCGTTGCCCTCCGGGGTGGTGAGCAGCAGGTTGGCACCGACGGCCGCCCGCAGCGCCTCGATGAGTTCGTCCTCGGTCAGCCGGGCGACCGCGGCCAGCAGTTCGTACTCGACGGTGGAGCCGCCCTCGGCGACGATCCGGGCGATTTGCTGGGCGTTGTCGGGCAGCGCTTCGACGCGTACGAGCAGGAGGTCGCGCAGCGAGTCGGAGAGCCGGGAGCGGTCACCGCTCTCCAGGCTGCAGGCGAGTTCCTCGACGAAGAAGGCGTTGCCGTCGGAGCGTTCGAAGATCTCGTCCACCAAGGCGGCCTCGGGGGTGGCGGCGAGGATTCCGGTGAGCTGGCGGCGGACCTCGGTGCGGTTGAAGCGGGCGAGTTCGATCCGGCGGACGGTGCGCAGCCGGTCCAGTTCGGCGAGGAGGGGGCGCAGCGGGTGGCGGCGGTGAATGTCGTCGGAGCGGTAGGTGCCGATCACCACGAGGCGGCCGTTGCGCACGGTGCGGAAGAGATAGGCGAGGAGGTGGCGGGTGGAGGCGTCGGCCCAGTGCAGGTCTTCGAGGACGAGGACGACGGCGCGCCCGGCCGAGATGCGTTCCAGGAGTCGGGCGGTGAGCTCGAAGAGGCGGGCGGTGCTGTGCTCGTCGGTCGCGTCCCGGTCGGCCTCGCCGAGTTCGGGAAGCAGCCGGGCCAGCTCGCCCTCCTGCCCGGCGCAGGCTGCGGCGACCTCCTCGGGCAGGGTGCGGCGCAGGGCCCGCAGCGCGGTGGAGAACGGGGCGTAGGGCAGGCCGTCGGCGCCGATCTCGACACAGCCGCCGACGGCGACGACCGCGTCTCGGCGCACCGCCGCTGCGAGGAATTCCTCGACCAGCCGGGTCTTGCCGACCCCCGCCTCACCGCCGATGAGCAGCGCCTGCGGCTCGCCCGGAGAGCCGGCCCCGCCGGCCCCGCCCGAGCCGTCGGCGCCCTCCGCGCAGGCGCGGGCGAGCGCATCGACGAGCGAGGCGAACTCGCCCTCGCGGCCGACGAACACGGGACTGACGGACCTGGTCTCCACGTCGCCGAGCATCGCATACGGGTCCGGCCGCGCGGGCCCCGGACCAGGGGCGCCGGGTCCCGGACCAGGGGCGCCGGGTGTCGGTTCAGCAGCCATCGGTCCACCGGACATCGGGCCGCCGGACATCGAACGACCGGACCTCGTACCACCGGACCTCGTACCACCGGGCATCGGGCGCCGTCACCCGTCCTTCACGCGGCGTGGACGAATCGCTTCCGGTCTGTACTCACCGGCCCCTCGGCTTCCTTGCGTCCGGAGTGCCGGGCGGCCCTGCGGTCATCCCGGCGGACGCGAGCGGCCACCCGGACGAGCCGTTCCTGCTCGGCCCGGCGGTGCAGTTCGGCCACGTGCAGCTTGTTGAGTTCGAACGCGTACATGTGCTTCTCCCGGAGGACGACGGCCCGTCGGGGCCTGGACGGCCCGTTGGTGCCTGATGGGGGCGGCAGTGCTTCTGCCGTGCCCCCACTGTCGTCTCCCAGGAGGTGTCGCCACATCGGGCAGGATCCGCATCTTCGCGGGGCGGGGAGCCTTAGAAAATCGTGGTCCCTGCCGCATACGGGACGAGGTCCCTCGGGCGGATGCCCTAGAACGCCTGCGAAAGGTCCGGCCCGCTGCGTACACGCGCCTGTCCGCCGGCCGTTGTGCTCAGCCGGCGGCGCCCGCGGTCGGCAGCGGCACGATGAGGTCGAAGTACATGCCGACGGAGATCAGCAGGCCGAGGACACCGAGCGCGATGCCGGCGGTCGCCACGGCGCGCACCCAGCCGGGCTGCGGGTGCGCGGAGGGTGCGCCGAAGGCCGGGCGGACCAGGGCGAAGATCCCGACCAGCAGCGCGAGCAGGGCAAAGAGCCCGTTGACCAGGGCGGTGGAGTGCCAGGCGTCTCCGTAGATCTCGGAGATCTGCTGGGCCGCGGTGCCACCGCCCGAGGTCTTGATCTGGCCGATCAGGGTCTCGCGCTCGGCGGCGACCTTGCCGGTCCAGGACCCGGTGAGCGCGACGACACCGAGACCGGCCGCGACCACGGCAGCGGCGGCCGCGCCGAGGCCGGAGGGCTCCTTGCCGGAGTCGTCGTCGAGGCCGTCCGGGTCCAGGTCGTCGTCCTCGTCCTCAGTCTCGGCTTCAGCCTCGGCTTCGGCCGCCGTGAGTGTTTCCCCCGCGGCCTTGTCCATGTCGTACGAGACGTCCTCGGCCGCGGCCTTCTTGGTCACGGTCTCCTCGGCGTCGGATGCTTCTGCTGCTGCGGATGCTTCGGGAGCGGTGGGGCTCGTGGGGGTCCTGGGGTTCATGTTGCGCACGCTAGGCGGCCTGTATGAGAACCCCCTTAACGTCCGCCCGACGCGTCGGCGCCATGCGTGGGCCCCGGTCCCGGCGAGCGTTCGCCCGCCGGGACCGGGGCCGTTGCCGGGCCGTTGTCGTCCGGGTCAGCCCGCCGCGTCGAAGGAGTCCTGGAGGCGGGGGACGTAGTCGGCGAGCGCGGGCGCCCAGCAGCCGTAGCCGGCCCGGCGGCCGGGAGAGCTCTTCCGGTCGCGGTCCTCAGAGCGCGCAGAACGCGTCCGTCATGGCCTTGTACGTGTGGGTCTGCCCCGGCGTACCGCCGAGCAGATGGAACTCGTTGTTCGCGTGCGTCACCTGCTCGGTGCCGTCCTCGCTGGTCAGCCATTCGCTGAAGTAGCCGAGCACCGCGCCGTTGTGCCCCCAGGCCCACTTCCCGCAGGACAGCTTCATGTGCTCGATGCCCAGCCCGTAGCCGATGTCGGCGGTCACGGGGACGGTGGTCTTGAGCTCGGTCATCTGCGCGGGCTCAAGGAGCTTTCCGGTCAGCAGCGCCCGGGTGAACGTGGCCAGGTCGTCCATGGTCGACACCATGGCACCGGCGCTCCCGGTGACCTGCACGTTGGAGACCGTGGCATCGTCGATGAGGATCGCCCGGATCACGTAGCCGTGGAGGTAGTTGCCGTAGAGCGCGGGGTCGGCGGTGGGGAAGCCGGTGTCGCTCAGACCGAGTGGCTCGATGATGCGCCGCTGGACCTCCGCGGCCGGTTCCGAGCCGGTGACGGCCTTGATCACCATGCCCGCGAGCACGTAGTCGGTGTTGGAGTAGCCGAACTTCTCCCCCGGTGCGGACGTCGGCGCACGC
This sequence comes from Streptomyces sp. NPDC058240, assembly GCF_042882135.1. Classification (NCBI taxonomy): domain Bacteria; kingdom Bacillati; phylum Actinomycetota; class Actinomycetes; order Kitasatosporales; family Streptomycetaceae; genus Streptomyces; species Streptomyces sp. NPDC058240. Next base: position 61,455 of record NZ_JBHVWT010000030.1, on the reverse strand, counting down.
AGGCCGAGGCCGACATTGACCAGGGTCTGCGACGGCAGGACCTCCCGCGGGTTGGTGTTGAGGAAGTACGGTCCGTTGATCTGCAGGGCACTGAGGTAGTCGGGCAGGCCCGAGGTGTGGTTGAGCAGCTGACGGATCGTGATCTTGGAACCGTCGTAGCCGTTGGCGGCGACCGCCCCCGGCAGCCACTTGGCGACGGTGTCGTCCAGCGAGAGCCGCTTCTCGCCCTCCAGTTGGAGCAGCACGGTGGAGATGAACGCCTTGGTGTTGCTGCCGATCCGGAACTTCGCCTTCGGGTCTGCGGGCACCTTGGTCGCGCGGTCACCGACACCCGCGTGCACGTACTGGGTGGTGTCGCCGTTCCGTACCATGCCGATCACACCCGGGTATCCGTCGGCGATCCCCTGCTGGGCACCGGCCTGCAGGATGTCGGCCGGGGTCTGGGCGGCGGCGGTCGAGGACCCGGTGGTCGAGGTGCCGGTGGCCGGGGCTGCGGCGGTCGCCGTGCCGACACCGGTCATCAGCAGGCAGGCCGCGGTGGCCACCGGCAGCAGCAGGCGCCGGTGCCTGCGCACCCGCGAGGAGCGTCGGGCCGTGCCACCGTCGCCCTGGTTCGCCGTGCCGGCCTCGATGCCTGCTCCGGAATCGTCGCGCATGCTCATTTTCTTTCCTGTCCCTTTCGGTCGGTCGGTCATTCCGGCTGTCTGGTGGGGTTCAGCCACGCCTCAGAGTTGGCACGCGACCGCGATGATCAGCAAAAGGACGAGAATTCCCGCCACTTGGAGGATGCCGATGCTGCTGCCCTGCGGATTTTTCCGGTTGGTCTCCACATGGCCACCGGCGAGAATTCCCGGGTGCTGCTTGGTGTAGTGCTCCAGTTGGCGTTGCGCACCCTCGGACTCGGCGAGCCACGGCGTCTTGAATCCGCATTCGCCGCACCAGAATCGGTAGGCCATGTCAACTCCTCATGAGTCGTAGCAGGAGAAAGTCATGAGAGACGATCAGGTCCGATGCAGGTGCCGGTCCGGCCCCATGGACGCCATCTGCTTCCCGGATGCCCGGCGGGGTGCGCCGCCCCGTGTCGGCGCACCGGCCGGGCACCACTGATCGTGCTGTTCGCGCCATTCCGCGAACAGGACAGGCGACCGGCCATATATGACCGGTCGTCACCGGTAGGGTCGTCGCGACCGCGCTCGGTGGCGGAAGGATGTCGAAGTGGCGGATCAGCTCGGCACTTTGCTGCGTCGGCTGCGTAATCGGTCGGGGCTGACGCAGGAGCACCTGGAGGCACGGTCCGGAGTGAGCGTGCGTACGATCCGCAGACTGGAGAACGGCCGATCCGGCGATCACCGGCTGGGTACGGTAAACCTACTGGCGGACGCGCTGGAGGCAGGACCCGAGGACCGTCAGCGGCTCGCCGCCACGCTCGCGAAGTCGAAGGCCGAACCGGCCGGCGAACCCGCGCCCGTACCCGAATCCGCACCCGTACCGCAATCCGCGCCCGCTCCCGTACCCGTGCCTGCGCAGAATTCCGCGCAGAATTGCGGACAGAATCCCGGGCAGAATCCCGGCCCGCCCCCGCCCCCTCACCCGTTCACGGCGAACTTGTCGCCGCCGCCACCGAATTGGCCCGGGAAATCAGGCGCCGCTGGCAGCGCGAGGAGGAACACCGCCGGGTGCACGACCCTTTTCCGCTTCCGGTGCGCTGGCAGGACGCTCCCGAATCGCTGACCGACCATTCGGAGAACATTCAGCGTCTGCCGCCGGGAGCGACGCCGGACCGAATGGACCTGAGCGGCGATCTGGGTAGCGTGTCCGAGGTCTACCGGCGCATCGGGTCCGGGCGGCTCGTGGTCCTCGGCCGGGCCGGATCCGGCAAGTCGATCCTGACGATCAGGTTCGTCCTGGACCAGCTGGCGGCCCGGGAGGCGCATGACCGGGTGCCGGTGATCTTCAGCATCGGCTCCTGGGATCCCACGGCCGTCGCGCTGCGGGACTGGCTGATCGACCGGCTGGTGCGCGACCACCCGCATCTCACCCGCAGGGCCCCCGACGGGTCGACGCTGGCCGCCGCCCTGGTCGACGCGGATCTCGTACTGCCGGTCCTGGACGGGTTCGACGAGATCGCGGAAGGTCTGCGGAGTACGGCCCTTGAGGTGCTCAACGCCACCTCGCTCCCGCTCGTCCTGACCAGCCGGCGCGGCGAGTTCGCCGAGGCCGTCCAGGAGGCCGGTACCCCGCTGGTCTGGGCCGCCGGCCTCGAACTGACCGATCTCACCCTCGACGACCTCGCCGCCTACCTGCCCCGGACGGCCCGGCCGGTCCCCCGCGGCGACGGCGGGAGCGCGGCGGTCTGGACCCCGTACTGGACCGGCTGCGCGCCCGTAAGAGCGGAGCGGCCACCCCCCTGGCCAGGGTCCTGAACACACCGCTCATGATCATCCTGGCGCGGACGATGTACAGCGAGGCACCCGACAGGAATCCGGCGGAGCTGCTGGACGCCGAGCGCTTCCCCGACGAGAACTCCCTCGAAGAACATCTGCTGGCGGGCTTCGTGCCGACGGTCTACCGGCGCCGCGTCGCCGAGCGGAGCGCCACCCGACGCCGGGAGCGGCACCGCGATCCGGAGCGCGCCGAGCGCTGGCTCGGCCATCTCGCCCACCATCTGGCCCGGCTCGACGGCGACCAGCAGGACCTGGCATGGTGGCGGATCGGTGATTCGCTGCGGCTGTCAGCTTCGGCTCCGGCACATAGGGCCTGTCCGGCCATGATCCGCCGGACAGGCCCTGGCCGCGCCGTCCGGTCTCAGGCCTTCCGCGCCCGCCACTCCGGGGCCAGCACCGACCAGATCTCCGAGTCGTGCCGCTCACCGCGGTACAGGTAGTTCTCGCGCAGCACCCCGTCGCGCGTCATGCCGAGCCGCTCGGCCACGGCGATGCTGGCGGTGTTCGCGGCGGACGCGTCCCACTCCACGCGGTGCATGCCGCGCTCGTACACCGCCCAGTCGATCAGCTTCCGGGACGCCCGGGTGATCAGGCCGCGCCCCTCGCCCGCCGGCTCCAGCCAGCAGCCGATCTCGCAGTTCCCCGACTCCGCGTCGAAGATCCGGAACAGGACGCCGCCGACGAGCTTGCCCTCCAGCCAGATGCCGTAGATCCGCCCCGTGTCCGCCGCCTGCTTCTCCGCGTACCGCCGCAGCAGTCCCCGCGCCGAGTCCAGGTCGGTGGCGAAGGAGGCGAAGGGGATCCACGGATCGATGAGCTCGCGGGCCCGGTCCATGTGGTCCAGGAACTCCTGGGCCTGCCAGATCTCCAGCGGACGCAGTTCCGCTCCGTCGTCACCCAGGGATACCGCGAACATCATGCTCCTTCTCGAACCGATTCCACCGCTTGCGCGGGCCGTGCCACCTCGGACGGTTGCACCGCCTGCGGGATCTTCGCATGCGGCAGCCCGGATCCGGACTCGGGAGGCTCGATGCTGATCCGCGGCAGCAGCCGGTCCAGCCGGCGCGGCAGCCACCAGTTCGCCCCGCCCAGCAGGTGCATCAGCGCGGGGACCAGCAGCGTACGGAGGACGAAGGCGTCCAGCAGGACGGCCGCGGCGAGCGCGATGCCGAACATGGCGATGACCCGGTCCCCGCTGAGGACGAACGCGAGGAAGACCGAAATCATGATCACGGCCGCGGAGTTGATCACCCGGCCGGTCTCGGCGAGGCCCACCCGGACGGCCCGCCGGTTGTCACCCGTCTCCAGCCACTCCTCGTACATCCGCCCCACCAGGAACACCTGGTAGTCCATGGACAGTCCGAAGAGCACGGACACCATGATCACCGGCAGGAACGGTTCGATGGGCCCCGAGCTGCCCAGCCCCAGCAGTTCGCTCCCCCACCCCCACTGGAAGATCGCGACGACGACCCCGAACGAGGAGGCGACGGCGGCCACATTCATCACCGCGGCCTTCAGCGGAATGCCGATCGACCGGAAGGCCAGCAGCAGAAGCAGACAGCCGAGCCCTATGACCACGCCGACGAAGAGCGGGAGTTTGCCGATGATGATCCGGGCGAAGTCGTCGTAGCTGGCGGTCACTCCCCCGACATGGGCCCGGAGCGAGGTGTTCTGCTCGGCCCGCGGCAGGACGTCCGTACGCAGCCGGTCGACGAGCGCGCTGGTCTCCTGGGACTGCGGCGACGACTTCGGTACGACGGTGACGAAGGCCGTGTCGCCGCTGTTGTTGTACGTGACCGGGCCGACCGAGGCCACGCCCTCGGTGGACCGCAGGGTGGCGGGCAGGCCGTCCATCGCGAGCCGGTCGTCCGCGCCGTCCAGCTGCGCGGCGATCGTCAGCGGCCCGTTGACGCCGGGGCCGAATCCGTCGGCCAGCAGGTCGTACGCCTGCCGGGTGGTCGACGAGGAGGGGTTGTTGCCCTGGTCGGAGCTGCCCAGATGCAGGGAGAAGGTGGGCAGCGCCAGTACCAGCATCACCACGGCGGCCAGCGCCCCGAGCAGCTTGGGGTGGCGTTCGACGAAGGCGGACCAGCGGGCGGCGAAGCCCGTGGGCGATTCGGGCCGCGGGCCGTGCTCGGCGAGCCGTCTGCGCTCGCGCCGGCTCAGCGCCCGCGTGCCGATGAAGGACAGCAGAGCGGGGAGCAGGGTCACGGAGGCGGCCACGGTCAGGACGACGGTGAGCGAGGCGGCGATCGCCACACCGTTGAGGAAGCCGAGCCGCAGGATCAGCATGCCGAGCAGCGCGATGCAGACGGTGGCCCCGGCGAAGACGACGGCGCGGCCGGTCGTCGCGACGGCGTTCTGCGCGGCCTCGGTGACCGACAGGCCCCGGCGCAGTCCTCTGCGGTGTCGGGTGACGATGAACAGCGCGTAGTCGATGCCGACGCCGAGCCCGATCAGCATGCCCAGCATGGGTGCGAAGTCGGCGACGGTCATCACATGGCCGAGCAGCACGGTGCCCGCGTAGGCGGTGCCGACGGAGACGAGCGCGGTGGCGATGGGCAGCATGCTGGCGGCGAGCGAGCCGAAGGCGAGGAACAGGACGACCGCCGCGACGAGGACCCCGACGGCCTCGCTGAGGTGGGCGGAGGGCGCTTCGGTGAGGGCGACGGCGGGGCCGCCCAGTTCCACCTGGAGATGGTCTCCGGCGGCCGCCTTGGCGGTGTCGGCGACGGCCCTGGCCTGCTGCACCGGGATGTCGTCGACCTGCTGGTCGAAGGTGATCGTGGCGTAGGCGGTGTGTCCGTCGCCGCTGATCTGTGCGGTGCCGGACACCCCGTACGGTCCGGTGACCGCGCCGACCCCGGGCAGTTCCTCGACCGCGTGCAGGGTCCGGGTCATCGTCTGCCGGACGTCGGCGGCCCGCACGGTGGAGTCGGAGGTGTGCCAGACGATGGTGTCGGTGTCACCGCCGAGATCCGTGAAGCCGCTCCTGAGGAGCTCGGCGGCACGGCCGGACTCCGTGCCGGGCACCTCGTAGTCATTGGAGTACGCGGAACCCGCGAAGCCCGCCGCGGTGGCCGCGCCGCCGAGGGCGAACAGCCAGACGAGGACGGCGATGAGTCGGTGCCTGATGCACCAGCGGGCAATGGCAGCCAACGGACGTGCTCCCTGCTGGTTCGTGGTCCTTTGCCGGCATAAAACACGAATTACCCGCAGGGAACGCATGACCTGAGAACCGTCACTCTGGCAGCCGAACGTGATCCTTTGTCCCTTTCGTGGCCTTACTCACAGTGGCCTCCGGAATGTGGCTTGCGGCGGGGCGCCGCGCCGTACGACGATCCACGGCGCCCCACCGCCCGGACCCGGGTCAGCCCGAGACGCTCGCCCGGCCGTTCTCGATGTGCCCCATCAGCCGGCGCCGGAAGGCGGTGTCCCCGTCGACGGTGACGTCCAGGTCGTACCAGCCGTGTGCGTCGGCCGCCGAGTGCACCACGGTGCGGCTGCGCCCCGGCTTGACCTTGACGGTCCTGGTCCAGTCCCGCAGGTCCGCCTCGTCGACGTATCCCAGCGGCCGCACGGTGAAGGTGAGCGTCGTCCGCCCCGTGTTGCGCAGCGTGAGGTGCAGATCGCGCTCACGGGCGTCGACCCGCGACGCGACCTCGGCCGGGGCACCGTCCTTCGCGGACCCGGCGAACTCGCGGCGGAAGCCGTTCGGCCCCGTCACCGTGAACCGGTACGCCGCCCCGGTGACGGGCACCGTCCACTGCGCCGTGCCCTTCACGTCCCGGTGCTGCGGTACGGGGAACTCGCCGGCGTACGGATACAGCGCGAAGTGCGCCGACGAGCGCCCCGTGTTGCTGAGGGCCACCCGCACCGCGCCGTCCACCAGTTTCGCCTGCGCGTCCGGCTGGTACGGCAGCGCGCGGGCCGGGCGCGCGCCCGGCTCCTGCACGGGCATGTGCTGGACGAGCGGCGGCTTCGGCGACCAGCGGCCGCTGAACGGCGGAATGGCTCCCGGCTGCTCCACCTCGGGCCGGCGACGCCCGCGCGAGAAGTCGAAGGCGGAGGTCAGGTCGCCGGTGACGGTGCGCCGCCAGTCGCCGATGTTCGGTTCCTTCACCCCGGTCCAGCGCTCCAGGAAGCGGATCACGGAGGTGTGGTCGAAGACCTCGGAACAGACGTAACCGCCGATGGTCCACGGCGACACGACGAGCATCGGCACCCGCATGCCGAGACCGGTGGGCTTGCCCTCCCACTGCTCCTCGGTCACCTCGGGCGAGGCGACCGGCGGCGGCACGTGGTCGAAGAAACCGTCGTTCTCGTCGTAGTTGATGATGACGGCGGTGTGCCGCCACACGTCGGGGTGCTTGCCCAGCGCGTCCAGGACCTTGTAGACGATCGTCGCGCTGTGGATCGGCGAGGAGACGCTCGGGTGCTCGGAGTCGACGGCGGAGGGCACCAGGTAGGAGACCTCCGGCAGCGTGCCCGCCGCCACGTCCTTGGCGAACTCGTCGGCCAGCGTTCCGGTCTCCACCCGGCGCAACGCCCGCTCGAAGAGGCTGCGTTCGGCCTTGTTCAGAGTGGCGACGCCCTCCTCCAGCAGGCCGAACAGCCGCTCCCGCTCGGCTGCGTCCGCGTCCCGCACGGCGGAGTAGAACGACTCCATGTACGTGTGCCCGCCGGTCTTCGCCAGCGCCTTGCGGGCGATGGCCTTGAAGGTGGCGAAGAACTCGATCTGGTTGTCGGTGAAGTTCTCCCACTCGGTGTACGTGCGCCAGCTGCGTCCGGCCCTCTCCAGCCGCTCCGCGTACGTGCCCCAGTCGTAGCCCGGGTGGGTGCCCTCGTCGTACGCGTCGTTGCTGACGGCCCGCTTGCCGTTCGGCTCGTTGCCCGTCTTCCCGCTCCACAGGTGGTTGCGGTTGGGGCTGGTCGAGGAGTGGATGGAGGAGTGGTAGGCGTCGCAGACCGTGAAGGTGTCGGCCAGTTCGTAGTGCAGCGGGATGTCACGGCGGTCGTAGTACGCCATGGTGGCGGCCGTCTTCGCGGTCACCCAGCCGTTCATCCACCCACCGGCCCACGCCTTGCCGCCGCCGCTCCAGGAGTGGTCGAGCGCACCGATGTACTGGAGGTCCTTCTTCTGCGTCTCGGCAGCGCCGCGCACCGGGAACGGCAGCACGGAGGTGCCCAACGGTGCGGGCTGCTCGAAGACCGGCTTGCCCGAGGGCAGCTCGACGGCGTTGCGGTCACCGAAGCCGCGTACGCCCCGGAGCGTCCCGAAGTAGTGGTCGAAGGAACGGTTCTCCTGCATCAGGATCACCACATGTTTGATGGCTCCGAGCCCGTCACGGCCTCCGGACGCCGCCGAGTGTGCCGGCTGCGCGGCTATCGCGGCCTGCAGCGAAGGCGGCAGCAGCGACCCCGCCGCCGCGGCGCCGAGCGCACCGCCACCGAGCGCGAAGAGCCGTCGCCGTGAAATGTCCGTGGTCAAGTTGAGCCTCCCGAGTCCTGTCGTACAGCCGGGAAGCTAATCAAGCCGGGTGGCGCGGGGAAGGATTCCGGACGGCTCGGCGGTGAACGTCCAAGAGGTCGTGCGGGAAGTCCAAGGGGCGGCGCACCCGGCTCACGGGTGCGCCGCCCCTTTTTGGACGCGCGGGAAGCGCCCGACCGTACGGGACGGCCGGGCTCCTCGGGATCAGCCCTCGACGCCGAGCTTCTCCAGGATCAGCTCACGCACCCGGGCGGCGTCCGCCTGGCCCCGGGTGGCCTTCATGACCGCGCCGACGAGCGCGCCCGCCGCCGCGACCTTGCCGCCGCGGATCTTGTCCGCGATGGCCGCGTTGGCCGCGATGGCCTCGTCGACGGCCGTGGACAGCGCGCCCTCGTCGGAGACGACCTTCAGGCCGCGCTTCTCGACGACGGTGTCCGGGTCGCCCTCGCCCGCGAGGACGCCCTCGATGACCTGGCGGGCCAGCTTGTCGTTGAGGTCGCCCGAGGTGACGAGCTCGGCCACCCTGGCGACCTGCACCGGGGTGATCGGCAGCTCGTCGAGGCCGCGGCCGGTCTCGTTGGCGTTACGGGCCAGCTCGCCCATCCACCACTTGCGGGCCTGGTCCGAAGGGGCCCCCGCGTCGGTCGTGGCGACGATCAGGTCGACCGCGCCGGCGTTGAGGATGGACTGCATGTCGTGCTCGGAGACACCCCACTCCTCCTTGAGCCGCGCCCGGCGCAGCCGCGGCAGCTCGGGGAGGCCCTTGCGCAGTTCCTCGACCCACTCGCGGGCCGGGGCGACCGGTACCAGGTCGGGCTCGGGGAAGTAGCGGTAGTCCTCGGCGTTGTCCTTGATGCGGCCGGCCGTGGTCGAGCCGTCCTCCTCGTGGAAGTGCCGGGTCTCCTGCACGATCGTGCCGCCGGAGGACAGCACGGCCGCGTGCCGCTGGATCTCGAAGCGGGCGGCACGCTCGACGGAACGCAGCGAGTTCACGTTCTTCGTCTCGGAGCGCGTACCGAACGTCTCGGTGCCGTTGGGGCGCAGCGACAGGTTGACGTCGCAGCGCATCTGGCCCATCTCCATGCGGGCCTCCGAGACGCCGAGCGCCTTGATGAGCTCGCGGAGCTCGGCGACGTACGCCTTGGCCACCTCGGGTGCGCGTGCGCCCGCGCCCTCGATCGGCTTGGTGACGATCTCGATGAGCGGGATGCCCGCGCGGTTGTAGTCGAGCAGGGAGTGGGACGCGCCGTGGATACGGCCGGTGGCACCGCCGACGTGGGTCGACTTGCCGGTGTCCTCCTCCATGTGGGCGCGCTCGATCTGCACCCGGAAGATCTCCCCGTCCTCCAACTGGACGTCCAGATAGCCGTTGTAGGCGATCGGCTCGTCGTACTGGGAGGTCTGGAAGTTCTTCGGCATGTCCGGATAGAAGTAGTTCTTCCGGGCGAAGCGGCACCACTCGGCGATCTCGCAGTTCAGCGCGAGACCGATCTTGATGGCGGACTCGACGCCGATCTCGTTGACGACCGGCAGGGCGCCGGGCAGGCCGAGACAGACCGGGCAGGTCTGGGAGTTGGCGTCCTGCTTGAGCTCGGTGGAGCAGCCGCAGAACATCTTGGTCTTGGTGCCGAGCTCGACATGGACCTCCAGGCCCATGACGGGGTCGTAGGACGCGAGCGCGTCCTCGTACGACACCAGGTCGATGACAGTCACGGTGAAACTTCCCTCTCAGCCCAGCAGTACGTCGTCATCGCCGAGGCGCTTGAGCTCGCGCAGCAGCAGGGCGACACCGGTGGCGATGGCGGCGGCGGAGACAACGGCGTCGATCAGTCGGAGCGTGTCGTGCTCATAGCGTGCCTTCTTGGCCTGCTTGAGCACGCTGACCGCTCCGAAGGCGGTGGTGCCGATGGACAGGTACGTACCGGTCTTGGACTTCTTGAAGCCCTTGGCCTTGGTCAGTGCGCTCACAACGACGGAGCCTCCTCCAGCAGCGGGTGACCCCACTTTTCCACGAAGGCGGCCTCGACGGCGGCTCCGACCTTGTAGAGACGGTCGTCCTTCATGGCGGGGGCGATGATCTGCAGCCCGACCGGCAGGCCGTCCTCGGGTGCCAGGCCGCAGGGCAGCGACATGGCGGAGTTGCCCGCGAGGTTGGTCGGGATGGTGCACAGGTCCGCGAGGTACATCGCCATCGGGTCGTCGGCGCGCTCGCCGATCGGGAAGGCGGTGGTGGGCGTCGTCGGGGAGACGATGACGTCCACCTGCTCGAAGGCCTTCTCGAAGTCCTGCGTGATCAGGGTGCGGACCTTCTGCGCCGAGCCGTAGTACGCGTCGTAGTAGCCGGAGCTGAGTGCGTACGTACCGAGGATGACGCGGCGCTTGACCTCGTCGCCGAAGCCGGCCTCGCGGGTGAGCGCGGTGACGTCCTCGGCGGACCTCGTGCCGTCGTCGCCGACGCGCAGCCCGTAACGCATGGCGTCGAAGCGGGCCAGGTTGGAGGAGCACTCGGACGGCGCGATCAGGTAGTACGCCGACAGGGCCAGGTCGAAGGACGGGCAGTCCAGCTCGACGATCGTGGCGCCGAGCGACTTCAGCAGCTCGACCGACTCGTTGAAGCGCTGGACGACTCCGGCCTGGTAGCCCTCACCGGAGAACTGCTTGACGACACCGACGCGCATGCCCTCGACGCTGCCGTTGCGCGCGGCCTCGACGACCGGCGGGACCGGGGCGTCGATGGACGTCGAGTCCATCGGGTCGTGCCCGGCGATCGCCTCGTGCAGCAGGGCCGCGTCCAGGACGGTACGGGCGCAGGGCCCGCCCTGGTCCAGGGAGCTGGAGAAGGCCACCATGCCGTAGCGGGAGACGCCGCCGTAGGTGGGCTTGACGCCGACGGTGCCGGTGACGGCGGCGGGCTGGCGGATGGAGCCGCCGGTGTCCGTGCCGATGGCGAGCGGGGCCTCGTACGACGCGAGCGCGGCTGACGAGCCGCCGCCGGAGCCGCCCGGGATGCGGGTGAGGTCCCACGGGTTGCCGGTCGGGCCGTAGGCGCTGTTCTCGGTGGAGGACCCCATGGCGAACTCGTCCATGTTGGTCTTGCCGAGGATGACGACGTCGGCGGCCTTCAGCCGCTTGGTGAGGGTCGCGTCGTACGGCGGGATCCAGCCTTCGAGGATCTTGGAACCGACGGTGGTCGGCATGTCCTCGGTGGTGAAGATGTCCTTGAGCGCGAGCGGGACGCCGGCCAGCGGGCCGAGCTTCTCGCCGGCCGCCTTCTTCGCGTCGACGGCGCGGGCCTGCGCGAGCGCGCCCTCGCGGTCGACGTGCAGGAAGGCGTGGACCTTCTCGTCGACCGCGTCGATCCTGGCCAGGTGGGCCTCGGTGACCTGGACCGCCGTGAGTTCGCCGGAGGCGATCTTCGCGGCGATCTCGGCGGCGGTGAGCTTGATGATGGTGCTGTTGTCCGTCATGGCTGTTAGTCCTCCCCCAGGATCTGCGGCACCTTGAAACGCTGCTGCTCCTGGGCCGGGGCGCCGGAGAGCGCCTGCTCGGGGGTGAGCGACGGACGGACCTCGTCCGCGCGCATGACGTTGGTCAGCGGCAGCGGGTGGGAGGTCGGCGGTACGTCTTGGTCGGCGACCTCGGAGACGCGGGCGACCGCGCCGATGATGTCGTCGAGCTGACCGGCGAAGTGATCGAGCTCTTCGCCCTTCAGCTCCAGACGCGCCAGCCGGGCGAGGTGGGCGACCTCCTCGCGCGTGATGCCAGGCATGCAGCGATCCTCAGGGGTTGGTGTGTGGTTTTGGCCCAATCCTATGGTGTCGCCCGCCACCGCTCCCGCCACCCGGGCGAACGCCCTGGTCGGACGAGGATTTCCGGCTGCTCGGGCCGTTCCCGGCCCCGCCCCGCCCCTGAGTCGTCCCTCGCGTCCGAGGACGGAGAGGCCACCGGGCGCGGGGCCGGTGGCCTCTTCGGCTCAAGTCGTCGCGGGCCGCGAATTGACCGCCCGGCCGGGGGGCCGCTGCTCCAGCTCCGGTGACGTACCGGCCGCTGCCGCCGCGGCGGCGGCCGCGGCCGCCAGCTCGGCCGGCCGCCGCCAGCCGTGCTCGCCCCGTGCCCGGAGCCAGGCCGTGGTCTCCTGTGGCGGCATCGCGGCGGCGACCAGCCATCCCTGCACCGCATCGCAGCGCAGATCCCGCAGCCGCTCCCAGGTCTCGTCGTCCTCGACCCCTTCCGCGACGACCAGCAGGCCGAGCGAGTGGGCCAGGTCGATCGTGCAGCGGACGATCTCCGCGTCCTCGTTGTCCACGGCCAGCCGGGCCACGAACGAGCGGTCGATCTTCAGCTCGCTGACCGGCAGCCGTCGCAGATGGACGAGCGAGGAGTACCCCGTACCGAAGTCGTCGAGGGACATCTTCACACCGTGCCCGGTCAGTCCGGCGAGCGTGTCGGCGGCGCGCTGCGGGTCCTCCAGCAGCACGTGTTCCGTTATTTCCAGCTGCAGTGCCCCGGCCGGGACGCCGTGCCGGGCGAGGCGGGCCGCGACACCACCCGCGAACCCGGGGGTGTGGACGTCGCGCGGGGAGACGTTGACCGCGACCGGGACGAACAGGCCCTGTGCCCGCCACCGGGCGACCTGGGCCAGCGCCGTCTCCAGGACGTACTCCGTGAGGTGCGGCATGAGGCCGGACGACTCGGCGATGGCGATGAACTCGTCCGGGGGGACCCTGCCGCGTTCCGGATGCACCCAGCGCACCAGGGCTTCGAGGCCGGCCACCTGGCCGTCGAAGCGGACCTTCGGCTGGTAGTGGAGCTCGACCTCGCCGGCGTCCAGCGCGCGGCGCAGATCGCCCAGGAGCCCGAGCCGGTCCGGAGTGTTGCTGTCCCGCTTCGACTCGTAGACCTCGACGCCCGTACGGTCGCGCTTGGCCTGGTACATCGCCACGTCCGCACGCCTGAGCAGCCCTTCGGCGTCCAGCGCGTGGTCGGGGTAGACGGCGACTCCGGCGCTGGCCTCCAGCACCAGGGTCAGACCGTCGAGGTCCAGCGGGGAGGACAGCTCGGCGACGAGGTGGCGGGCGACCCGCTGGGCGCTGGTGGTGGAGTCGGCGGTCGGCAGGAGCACCGCGAACTCGTCGCCGCCGAGCCGCGCGGCCTCCGCCCCCCGGGGCAGTGCGAGTCTGAGACGTTCCGCTATCTGCAACAGCAGCCGGTCCCCCGCCAGATGGCCGAGGGTGTCGTTGACCGCGCGGAACCGGTCGAGGTCGATCAGGACCAGAGCGGATCTCGCACCGGCGGATTCGGCGTCCTCCAGAGCCGTCCAGGTGCGCTCCAGCAGCCACTGCCGGTTGGGCAGTCCGGTCAGCGGGTCGCGCAGCTGCTCCTCGGCCCGCGCCCGTGCGATCCAGAGGGCGGAGTCCAGGGCGATCAGCGGGACCGCGAAGAGCGGCAGAAGCAGGGGGGTGGCCATCGCGACGACGCAGATCAGCGGTGCGATGGCGAGCAGGGCGACCGCGACGAGGCCCTGGCGCAGCAGGGCGGTGCGGGCGATGGTCGGCAGCCCGCCGCTCTGGGGTGCCCGTGCGTACCACAGCAGGACCCGGGTGACCAGGAGGTAGGTGGAGGCGGCCAGGAGGACCTCCGGGACGGCGGCGATGCCCCAGTCGAGTGGCTGCCAGGGTGATTCGACGGTCTGCACCTCGCCGAACGCGGCGAGGACCAGGGCCGCCGCGCCTATCCCCAGGATGTCCACCGCGCCGTGCAGGAGCCCCTGCCACCAGCGGTGTCTGCGGGCGACGCCGACGAGGACCACGACGACCAGACTGACCAGTCCGGCGGGCACCCAGCCGTAGAGCATCAGCACGGCCAGGGTGAGAGAGGCCCCGGAACCGGTCCCTCCCCACCAGCGGTCGCGTCCGAGCGCGACGAGATGACCGACGATGATCCCGGTCAGGACGGCGAGGGACCAGCCGGCTCTGCCGTCGGGGAAGAGCGCGTGTCCTTCGCTCACGGTCCGGTAGAAACCGGTCGCGATCTGAACAACGGCGATCGCGATGACAACGGCACCCACTTTTGGCGTGAGGCCGACGAAACCTTGCAGCCGCGACACCGGTGCGGCGCTCTCGGTCGGTTTCATTCCGTCCCTCTCACAGCCGGCGATGCCGATGTCACCTGATGGTTCCGTTCCATGCCGCCACGACCCGGTTTGCCACCCCGCGGCCGGGCACGGCAGGTGCACGTCTCAACAGTAGGCCGCGGAAGGCTTCTACGGGCAGCGCTCTGACGCTCTTGCCCGAATGCGGACCGACCATCCGTCAGCATCTGCTATGCGCCGATCGGGTGAACCGGCCGCAGGGCGAAAACATTGCCCCCGTCTGCCCCCTTACACCCCCTATCCGCCTCCTTGTTCGCCGCTCGCCCACCGGCCTGTCCCGGTCGACGCCCCGCCCCGATCCATCGGTCCGTGACAGGGATCTGTCCTATTCCGTCGGTTCTTCGATCGGCACAGCCGCCTCGCGCGCCACATCCGGACCCTGATCGAGCAGTACGGCGAAGCCGTCCTCGTCCAGCACCGGCACCTTCAGCTGCATGGCCTTTTCGTACTTCGAACCGGGGTTGTCACCGACGACCACGAAGGAGGTCTTCTTCGAAACGGAACCTGTCACCTTCGCTCCACGGCTCTGGAGCGCCTCTTTCGCGCCATCCCTGGTGTGGCCGGTCAGCGTGCCGGTGACGACGACGGTCAGCCCTTCGAGCGGGCGCGGCCCCTCGCCCTCGCCCGTACCCACGTCCTCCATCCGGACCCCGGCCTCGCGCCACTTGCGCAGGATCTCCCGGTGCCAGTCCTCGGCGAGCCACTGCTTCACCGATGCGGCGATGATGTCCCCGACCCTGTCGGCCTCGATCAGCTCCTGTTCGGTCGCCTCGTCGATCCGGTCCATGGAGCGGAACTGACGGGCCAGTTCCGCGGCGGCGACCGGGCCCACATGACGGATGGACAGCCCAGTCAGGATCCGGGCGAGCGGTGCCTCCTTGGCCGCGGCGATGGCGTCGAGCATGGCGAGGGCGTTCTTCTTCGGCTCGCCCTGCTGGTTGGCGAAGACCCAGGCGGTCTTCTCCTCGCCGGTCTTCGGATCGCGCTTGGGCAGTCCGCTGTCCTGGTCCCGGACATAGGCCCGGATCGGCAGCAACTCCTCGACGGTCAGCCCGAAGAGATCGCCCTCGTCGCGCAGCGGCGGATCGGCGGGCTCCAGCGGCTTGGTGAGGGCCGCGGCGGCGACATAGCCGAAGTGGTCGATGTCGAGGCACTTGCGGCCCGCGAGATAGGCGATGCGCTCCCGCAGCTGGGCGGGGCAGGACCGCGCGTTGGGGCAGCGGACATCGACGTCCGCCTCCTTCATGGGCTTCAGTTCCGTGCCGCACTCGGGGCATTCGGCCGGCATGACGAACGCCCGCTCGGTGCCGTCGCGGAGGTCGACGACCGGGCCGAGGATCTCCGGGATCACGTCGCCCGCCTTGCGGAGCACCACCGTGTCCCCGATGAGGACGCCCTTCGCCTTCACCACGTTCTGGTTGTGCAGGGTGGCGAACTCCACCTCGGAGCCTGCCACTTCGACCGGCTCGACCTGGGCGTACGGCGTGACCCGGCCGGTCCGGCCGACACCGACCCGGATGTTGACCAGCTTGGCGTTGACCTCCTCCGGGGCGTACTTCCAGGCAATCGCCCAGCGCGGCGCGCGCGAGGTGGAGCCGAGCCGGCCCTGGAGCGGGATCTCGTCGAGCTTGACGACCACGCCGTCGATCTCGTGCTCCACGGAGTGCCGGTTCTCGCCGAAGTACCTGATGAACTCCCGTACCCCGTCGAGGGAATCCACCACCTTGTTGTACTTGGCGGTGGGCAGACCCCATTCGCGCAGCAGCTCGTAGGCGTGCGAGAGGCAGTCGATGTCGAAGCCCTCGCGGGCGCCGATGCCGTGCACCACCATGTGCAGCGGGCGGGTGCGGGTGACCTTCGGGTCCTTCTGGCGCAGTGAACCCGCCGCCGCGTTGCGCGGATTGGCGAACGGCTTGTCGTCGGCCTCGACGAGCCGGGCGTTGAGCTCCTCGAAGGCCTCCATCGGGAAGAAGACCTCGCCGCGGATCTCGACCAGCGCCGGGATCCGGTCGCCCTTCAGCCGGTGCGGGATCTCGGCGATCGTACGGACATTGGGGGTGATGTCCTCGCCGGTGCGGCCGTCGCCGCGGGTGGCGGCCCGGGTCAGCCGCCCGTGCTCATAGGTGAGGTTGACCGCCAGGCCGTCGACCTTCGGCTCGCACAGGAAGTGGTAGTCGGTGGTGCCGACCTCCTTGGCGATCCGCTCGCCCCAGGCGGCCAGCTCCAGGTCGTCGAAGGCGTTGTCCAGCGAGAGCATCCGCTCGCGGTGCTCGACGGAGGTGAATTCCGTCCGGTACGGGCCCGCGACCTTCTGCGTCGGCGAATCCGGCGTACGCAGCTGCGGGTAGGTCTCCTCCAGCGCCTCCAGCTCGCGCATCAGCCGGTCGAACTCGGCGTCGCTGACGACCGGCTGGTCGTTCACGTAGTACCGGAAGCGGTGCTCCTCGACCTGCTCGGCCAGGAGCGCGTGCTGCTCCTGGACCTGTGCGGGCACGCCCGTCTGCTGTTCGCCGGCCATCGTCTCGTCCTCCCGTTACCCGTTGCCCCGTTACTCAGGGTTGTCTGCGAGCGATCTCGCGGCCCGAGCGCAGTGGGCGAGCGCGGCGCGCGCGTACGCGGGCGAGGCACCCGCGAGCCCGCACGACGGGGTGATCACCACGGACTCCGTAAGAGTCCCCGGATTCAGCCCCAGCCTGCGCCACAGCGTCCTGACACCCATGACGCTACCGCCCGGGTCCGACAATCCGCCCGAGGCCGGGTCGGTGCCCGGCACCACCCCGAGGAAGAGCTGGGTGCCGCCTTCGACGGCCTCCCCGATCGCTTCCTCCTCACGCTCGGTGAGCAACGAGAAATCGAAGGAGATACCGTCGGCCCCGGCCCGGCGCAGCAGCGCGAACGGCACTTCGGGCGCGCAGGTGTGCACGACCGTCGCCGCGTCCCCGCCCGCCGCCAGGACGTCGCGCAGGGTGCCCTCCACGACCTGGCGGTCCACGGCCCGGTAGGTGCGGTAGCCGCTGGCCGTCCCGATCCGCCCGCGCAGTACGCCGGTCAGCGACGGCTCGTCGAGCTGGAGGATCACCTCGGCGCCGGGCACCCTGCGGCGCACCTCCGCGAGGTGGGCGCGCAGCCCCTCCGCCAGTGAGCCCGCCAGGTCACGACAGGCCCCCGGGTCGCCGAGTGCGGCCTCACCGCCCCGGCGTTCCAGTGCGGCGGCCAGCGTCCAGGGGCCGACGGCCTGGACCTTGAGCGGTCCCTCGTACCCCTGGGTGAACTCCTCCAGGGCGTCGAGGTCCTCCCCGAGCCAGGACCTGGCCCGGCGGGTGTCGCGTCCGGGCCGGTCGCTGATCCGCCAGCCGCTGGGCTCGACATGGCCGTACAGGTCGACGAGCAGCCCGATGGTCCGCCCGATCATGTCCGCACCGGGCCCGCGGGCGGGCAGTTCCGCCAGATACGGCAGGCCCTCGCCGTCCCCGAAGGAGCCGGTGACGGTCTTCGCCGCCTCCCGTGCGTCTCCCCCGGGCATGGACCCGATTCCGGTGGCCGGACAACCGCTGAACTTGCTCTTCTCGCTCACACGGGAAGCCTAGGCGGTGACCGCGCGGCGCCGACGCGCCGAGGGCGGTCGGTGGCCGGGGGCCCGGCCGGTATCGGCGGACCTGCGGCGGTCAGCGTCCGGGGCGCACCGTCAGGTCGTTGACCTCGGCGTCGCGCGGCAGGTCGATGGCCATCAGGATCGTGGTGGCCATCGACTCCGGGTCGATCCAGCGGGAGGCGTCGTACTCCTTGCCCTCCTGCTGGTGGACCTTGGCCTGCATCGGGCTGGCGGTACGCCCCGGGTAGACCGAGGTCACGCGGACGCCGTTGGCGTGCTCCTCGTGGCGCAGCGAGTCGGCGAGGGCCTTCAGACCGTGCTTGCTCGCGGCGTACGCGCTCCACTCGGCGTGCGCGGCGAGGCCGGCGCCCGAGTTCACGAAGAGCACATGGCCCTGGGCGACGCGCAGTTGCGGCAGGAGGAGCCGGGTGATCTCGGCGGGCGCGACCAGGTTGGCGTTGAGCTGGAAGTGCCAGGCCTTGGGCGTGAGGTCACCGACCTTGCCGAGCTCCACGACGCCCGCGATGTGCAGCAGCGAGTCGACCCGCTCCGGCATCGCCTGCTGGGCGAACGCCCACGAGAGCCGGTCCGGATTGGAGAGATCACCGACGAGCGTGCGGGCGCCGGGGTGGAGCGCGGCCAGCTCCTTGGCACGGCCCGCGTCGCGGGCGAGCAGCACGGTCTCGTCACCGCGCTCCAGTAGACGGCGGGTGACAGCGGCTCCGATGCCGGAGCCTGCACCGGTGATGACATGAGTGGACATGCCCCCATGATCGCACCCCGCCGCCCCGTCACCGCAGGCCGGACCACTCCTCCAGGTAGGCCAGGGCGCCCACGCCGTCCTTGGCGAAGAACACCAGGTCGGTCAGCGGGACGGGCAGGAAGCCCTCGTCCTCCATGCGCTGGAACTGCTGGCGCAGCCCGTCGTAGAAGCCCGCCGTGTTGAGCAGGACCACCGGCTTGTCGTGCTTGCCGTGCTTCTTCAGCTCCAGGATCTCGGTCGCCTCGTCGAGCGTCCCGGTGCCTCCCACCATGATCACGACCGCGTCGGCCTTCGCCAGGAGCAGCGCCTTGCGCTCGGCGAGATCACGCGCGATCACCATCTCGTCCGCATTGGCCCGCGCCTTGGCCGCCAGGAAGTCCACCGACACCCCCACCAGCCGCCCGCCCGACTCCTGGACCCCGTCGGCGACGACCTTCATCAGCCCGCTCTCCGAGCCTCCCCAGACCAGGGTGTGGCCGCCCTTGCCGAGCAGCTCGGCGAATTCGCGGGCGGGCCGGGTGTAGCGCTCGTCGAGGTCGGCGGCGGAGAGAAAAACACAGATCTTCATGGAGCAACCGTAAAGGCCACCACCGACACGACCGGCCACCGCGGAGGAACGGGGGGAAGGAACCGGGAAGAAACCGACCCACGATTCGGCTGTACCCGACATGACCTCCTCACCAGGACACCTCATCACGGTCGAGCCCGGCACCGAGCATGTGCGTGTGGTCCGCGACGGACAGGTGCTCGCCGAGAGCCGGCGCCCGCTCGTCCTGCGCGAGACGGGCTGTCCGGTCCGCTACTACCTGCCGCCCGAGGACGTCCGTACGGACCTCCTGACCGCTTCGGACACGCACACCCACTGCCCGTTCAAGGGCGATGCCTCCTACTGGTCGCTGACGGACGCGGCCGATCTCGTCTGGGCGTATCCGGATCCCAAGCCCGAAGTCGCCGCGATCAAGGACCACTTCTGCTTCTACGACACCGAGACAGTCACCGACTGATCGTCAGGAGCGCCCCCGAGCTGGGAGTTTGAAGAACTTCAAAAAACTTCGGCTGGAGCGATGAGTTTCTCCGGGCCCGGCGGTCCACCCTCGCATGGACAAGATTCTCTCCCGCGACGGCAGCATGATCGCGTACCGGCACCGGGGTGAAGGGCCGCCGGTCATCCTGGTGGGCGGCTCGCTGGGCACGGCGGCGACCGAGGCGCCGCTGGCGCGCCTGCTGGCGCCGCAGTTCCACGTCGTCACGTACGACAGGCGCGGACGCGGCTCCAGCGGCGACAGCGGCCCGTACGCGGTGGAACGCGAGATCGATGACCTGGCCGCGCTCGTCACCGCGGTGGGCGGCCGGGCCTCGGTGTTCGGCATGGGAGCCGGCGGGGCACTCGCACTGGAGGCGCAGGCCGCCGGGCTCCCCGTGGACCTGCTGGCGGTGTACGAACCGCCGTACACGCCGAGCGCCGCGGGCCTGCGGTACAAGGCGTGCTGCACCTCCCGCCTGCACCGGCTGCTGTCCACCGGGGACCGCGCGGGAGCCGTCGAGCTGTTCCTGTCCGTGACGGGCGTGCCGGCCGACATGATCGCCCAGATGCGCCGCGCCCCGATGTGGAGCGACCTGGTGGCGATGGCGCACACCCTCGCGTACGACGACGCGATCCTCGGCAACGGCGCGGTCCCGGCCGCACGGTTCGCCTCCGTCACGGCGCGCACCCTGGTGATCTGCGGCGGCTCCAGCCCCACCCCCGCCCGCCAGTCCACCCGCGCCCTCGCGGAGACCCTCCCCCGCGCCCGCCACCGCACCCTGACGGGCCAGACCCGCGAACTGGCACCCCAGGCGGTGGCCCCGGTCCTCACGGAGTTCTTCGCCAGGGACCTGTACGCCCGCCAGGCCTCCTGAGTCCACGGCCCGCCCCGCGCGACCACGCCCGTACAGGGGTCGGACGTGGCCGCGCGGGGCATCACGATGCCGTCTTCACCCGAGGTGTCTCATCGCGCAGCCCCACGCCACAGCTCCGGCTCCGCCTCGGCGAACTGCTTCTCCCGCGCATCCGCGTCCGGCAGGACAAGCCGCATCTCTCGCCGGAACGCCGCGCCGTGACCGGCCGCGCGCAGGTGGCAGAGTTCGTGGACCAGGACGAGATCCACCAAGGACGGCGGCAACTGCAACACCGCCCAGTGAACCGTGATCGCACCATCCTGGCGCAGGGCCCCCCACCTCGGCCCGAGATCACATGCCTCAACCTGTGGTGCCGGCAGCCCGACGCGGGACGCGTACGAGGGCAGCCGCCCGGAGAGCCATCGGCTGCCGCACACCTCGTACCACTGGGCGATCCGGCGTGCGCCTTCATCGGCCGTGTGCGGCCGGGGCAGCTCCAGCCACCCCCGGTGCAGCCTCACGCGGCCGACTTCTCCCGGGGGCAGGAGCTTCAGCCGGTGCCGTCGCCCCAGATAGGTGAAGCCGGTGCCTCCGACGAGTTCCTTGACCGGCTCGTCCGGTCTGGTCCGCCTGCGCCGCACCTCGCGCGCCAGGCGCGGCAGCCGGGTCCGTACGGCCTGCGCGACCGCGGCCGGGTCGGCGTCCGGTGGTACGGCGAACAGCACATCCCCGTCATCGTCGACCTCGATGCCCAGGGTGCGGCGCCGGGGCCGTACGACGACCTGCCACGTCCACTCCCCGGGCACGGGGAGTGCCGCGATCGCCTGCTGGACGGGAGTACTCACGGGGCATTCCTACCACCCGACAACACGGATTCCCTGGGCGCCCCGTGCTCAGCGCCCGTTCTGTTCCCCGTACCGCAGGAAGTCGTCACGGCGCTCGACGGCCAGTTCCACCAGAAGCCCGGCGAGCGGGCCGGTGTCCTCCCAGTCCAGGGAGACGTGCGTCTCCAGACTGACACGAAGTTGCTTGCGGACCCGGTCCCTGGTGTCCGTCAGGTGCACGATGTCCGGTGAGCGCACGTGGCCGGCGATCTCCACGGTGAGGGCACGGGCGGCTGCCATCAGGTCGGCACCCGGCGGGGTCAGTGCACCTTCCTCCAGCTCCTGTACGAGCAGTCCGTGGACCGGCCGCTCGGTCAACGGGTCGAGTCCACTGCCGGCCCCGGCGTCCTCGGCCTCGTTCGTGTTCATGTCGCCGACCAGCTGGGTGAGCTCGGCGGCGGCCTTCTCGAAGTCGTCCTGCATCTGCTGCAAGATCTCGTCGAGACGTCGGCTGAAGCGGGTGTAGCGGGCCCGGTCGGAGCCGATCTCGGCCGCGATGCGTACCTTGACCGAACTGGACATGTACGAGACCCGGGTACGCGCATCACTGTTGGCGTTGACCCGCTCCATGAAATCCGAGGCGGTGAGCTCGATGGGCGGGACTCGCTGCTCAATGTTCGTCACCTTCAGATGCCGTGCCATCAGCTGCCTGATCTTGGCACCGTAGCGGCGCGGGCTGAAGTCGTCACGCCCGTCGAGGTAGCGGCGACGGGCCAGGTACTGGACCTCCCCGAGGAGCCCGGCGAACGCCTCGTACTTCAAGGCCTCAGGTCGTGGCAGTACGGCGTTGAGGGCGGTGAGGAAGTCGCGTGCGAGCTCGTCGAAATCGGCGCGCAGCAGTGGGTCCTCTAGAGCGGCCAGCAGGTCCTCGCGCTGTTCCTCCACCTTGAGGGAGGTGATGCCCACCCGGTCCAGGAAATCGGAGACGCGGGTACGCAGATCTGCGAGCAGGGCATCGGCCGCAACGTCGGCCTGGAGCAGCAGACGGTCCCGGACCGGCTGGTCGCCCGTGAACGTCTTCTTGTCGAGGTGGTCGACGGATGTGTCGTAGCCGTACAGCTCGCGCAGGTGCGCCTTGTCGTACTCCCCGAGCGAGCGCGCGAGTTCCGGGCCGATCCCGATGAAGTCGACGACCTGGCCCCAACGCTTGTCCCGGTACGGCCGGTTGGTACGGGCGACCGCCTGGAGCAGCCCCGCGCCGGACAGCGCGCGATCGAGGTAGAGCACCTGCTCGACGGGGGCGTCGAAGCCGGTGAGCAGCATCGACTGCACGACCAGGAAGGCCATGGGCGCCTCGCCCGGTTCCTCCTGCTCGGCCACCGGCGGGTCCGGCTGCTGGCCGTCCGGGTGCCAGACCTCCCCCGTTCCGCCAGGCGTGCCCAGTCCGGAAGCCGAGGTCCCGTGGGCGGACACTTTCCACGCGGGGTCCTCGGCAGCGGCGAGCGGGTCGCCGATGCCCTTCTGGAAGCGCTCGATGTAGTCGTCCTGCAGGGACTTGGAGGTCCAGCACTTCCATGCCTCGGGGTCCTTGCGCCCGCTGTTCGGCTGGGCCTCGGAGATCACCACGGCGGCCTCGATGGACCTGAGCAGGTCCCGGTGAGCGACCAGGTCCAGCAGCTCACGTTCCTCCCCTTCGACCTCGAAGGCTGCCATCGGGTCATGGACGAGTTCCGGGTCGAGGGCGTCGATCTGCTCCACCAGGCGGTTCCGTGCCGCGAGGAGGGCGTCCCTGTATCGGACCGCCGCGAGCCGGGAAACAGCAGCGAGCTGGGCGCCGAAGCGGTCGGGCAGCGCGTTCCGCGCCCAGTGCCGCAGCATGTAGTCGGCCTTCGCCTCGATCACGGAGGGCGCTTCGAGGATCTCCTTGCGCCGCGCGAACTTCTCCAGGACGCGCTCGCGCTGTACGGGGTCTGCGGGCACCTTCTCGTCGAACTCGGCATCCAGCGCCGCCTTCTCGATCACTTCCAGCGGGACGCTGTACGCCTCGTAGCGCACCGGGACCACGGCCCCGTCCCGCTCGGCGTCGCGCAGGGTGTAGAGGTCGGCGAAGGGGCCGAAGATGTCCTCGGTGGTCTTCCGGTCGCCACTGAGGATCGGGGTTCCGGTGAAGCCGACCATCATGGCGTTCGGCAGCATGGCGCGCAGTCGCGCGTGCTGCCACTGGTCCTGGCCCCTATGGGCCTCGTCGATCAGGACGACGATGTCCGGGCTCGGGTTCTGAACGCGGTTGTACAGATAGCCTTCGCCGTCGTCTCCTCCAGGAAGTTTCTCCTCGCGGCCGTCGTACTCCGAGTCATCCCTGCGTGCCTTCTGCAACGTGACGAGGACGAGGTCGGGCACGTCCACCGCGAGGTAGCCGCGCGCCTGCGCCACGCTGGAGGCCCGGTAGATCTTCTGGTTGCTCGCAGCGAGGCTCCCCCGGATCTGCTTCTCCAGGTCGAGCCGGTCCGTCACCACGACGACCTTGTGTTCCTTGAGACCGGGTGTACTGCGGAGATGGCGTACGAGGAAGGCCATGGTGAGGCTCTTCCCGGAGCCCTGGGTGTGCCAGACGACTCCGCCCCGCTGATCGACCGGCTCACCGGCGTCGATCTTCCTGCGCCGTTCCAGCAGGCGCTGGGCCAGTTTGTGCACGGCCTTGAACTGCGGGTAGCGGCCGATGATCTTGACGGTACGCTGGCCGCTCCCGGCCTGGGTGGTGAAATCCCGGACCAGGGACAGCAGATGTGCCGGTCTCAGCACACCGGCCACCAGGATGTCCTGGTCGCTCAGCGCGGTGCCGATGCTCCTGCCGGTCTCCTCGCGTACCTGCTCCTCGGTGGCGGGCAGGGTGGTCCGCCAGGGCGCGAAGCGCAGCGGGTCGGCGGTGACGGTGCCGAGCTCGGCGTGGTCCCGGTCCGTTCCGATCAGCACCTGGGCGAAGCGTACGAACTCCGCGACGGGCGCCGGCGCGTCCACGCCCGCGTAGCCGATGACCTGCTCGACGGCCGCGTCCAGCGCCGCGCGCTGTTCCTGCCGGGCGGACACCAAAGGCGCCTTGCACTCGATGACGACCCAGGGCAGACCGTTGATGAACAGGACGATGTCCGGGATGACGGGTTCGGCATTCTTGCGTTCCACCCGGAACTGCGAAACGGCGAGGAAGTCGTTGCCGTTCTCGAACTCACCGTCCCAGTCGACGAGTTTGATGTGTTCGGGCTTGCCTTTGGTCCAGCCGGGGACGGTCTGGGAGTGGATCCCCTTACGCAGGAGATCGGTCGCGTCCAGGTTGCCCGCGACGCCCCTTCCCGGGCTTCCGAATCCCGGCGCCGTGCCCTGGACCCGGGCGAGGAGGTGATTCAGCTGGGCGTCGGACAGCCAGGTCCTGCCGTGGGGGCCAGGGTTGATGCGGGCCACCGCGTCCCGGAACCGTTGTGCGTAGACGACCTGCTCGAAGCTCGTCCGCCCGGAAGGGCCCGGCTCGGTCACTGTGCCGTGCGGAGGGCCGCCTTCGAGGTGCGTCCACCCCATGGCGGTCAGCTGCCTGGTCAGCGGCTTCTCGGTCTTGTCGTACTCCGGCTGCCCCATGCCTGGTCTCCCCGCGCGCCCGTCACCGTACGTCCCACCCGCACCCGTATGGGTGTACGCGGAACTCTACCGGCGGGCGCCGGATCGACCAGGGCGGACGGCGGGGCCGCCGAGCGGGGGCGGCGGTCAGCTGGTGAGCGCCAGCTCGAACCAGATGGTCTTGCCGCCCGAGCCCAACTCTCCGTCCCCTATGGCGCATCCGCCCCAGCGGTCGGCGACGAGTTCGAGGATGGCCATGCCCCGCCCTGCTTCGGCCTCCGGGCCGACGGCCGGCCTGTAGGGCTTGGGCAGATCCGGGCTCAGGTCCCAGACGCTGACTCTGAGCACGGGGTGCAGCCACTGGAGCCGCACACCGGCGGGACCCTGGGCGTGCCGCACGGAGTTGGTGGTCAGCTCGGAGGTCAACAGCTCTGCGCGGTAGCTGAGTTCGGTCAGTTCATGCGCCCCGAGGACGGCCCGGAGGGTGGTGCGGGCAATGCGGGGGCCGCGCGGGTCGCGGGGGAAGACGAGTTCGTAGCTCCAGGGGTCGGCGAAGGGGATGGGAGTGGGGTGGAGCGCGTACGGGGTGTCGTCGTACGGGGCGTGCGGGGCGTAGGGGGTGGGCTCGGTCCTCACGGGCACCTCCTGGGGTGCGAGTGGATGGGTGAGTGGGTGAAGTGGGCGTGCGCCAGGGTGGGTTGCGGCTGTTGCGCCGCGAGCGACGGTGGCAATGCCGGTCCGGGGCCTGCCTTCCGGGTGGGCAGCGTGGATCGGTGCGCTTCCGTCGATAACGGTGAGCGAGTGGCGCACACCAGAGAGTAGAGGTCGACCCCATAACGGTGCTACCAAGTCACTCCGAAGGGTTAACTTCCCGGTTTCGGTGGACCGCGACGTTTCCGCCGGAAACACTGTGCGCGGGTCCAGCAGAGAACGAGGACGACACATGGCACCACGACATGCCCCCACCATCCTTCAGCGCCGATTCGGCATCGAGTTGAGGCGGCTCCGAGAAGCAGCTGGCATGACGGCCCCAGAGGCCGCGGGTCTATTGGGGACCGATCGGACGGTCATCTCCAATGTGGAGGCTGGGCGGTTCGGTATCAGCGAGGAGCGCCTGCGGCGCCTGGGCAGCATCTACGAATGCGACGAACCAGATTTGATCGACGCACTGGCGGGACTGACAGGTGGACGCAGGGCGGGCTGGTGGGAGGAGTACCGGGGCAAGATCCCGCCAGGCTTTCTGGATGTGTCAGCCCTGGAGAACTATGCAGTTCGCCTGCGCACGGTCCAGACTGCGCATCTGCCCGGCCTGTTCCACACAGAAGACCACGCACGCGCCATCTTCGAACTCTTCGTCCCGTCGCTGCCCCGTCTCGAAGTCGAACTACGGGTGGCGCACCGCATGGCCCGCCAGTCCGTGATCATGGGGGATCAAGAGATCCCGTACTCCGGTGTGATCCACGAAGCCGCAATCAGGATGCAGCTCGGAGGCCGCAGCGCTGCGCGCGCCCAACTGCTACACCTGCTGGATGCCGGCGAGCGCGCCAACGTAGCGCTTCAGGTCATCCCGTTCACGGCGGGCGGTTACCCGCTCCTCGGCGACTCTTCCGTCCTGTACGCGGAGGCCCCCAATCACCATCTGGACACGGTACAGATGGACTCACCGACCGGGGCGGTGTTCATCGACTCCCCCACGCAGCTGGCCAACTTCCGCACCAAACTGGACTTGGTCGAGAAGGTGGCGTTGACTCCTTCCGAGTCCAGGGACTTTATCCACGCCGTCGCCAAGGAGCTGTAAGTGGTGTCTCACGTGTCCGACCTGCGCTGGGTGAAGTCGTCGTTCTCCGACGCAGGGGGGAACAACTGCGTTGAGGTTGCCGCGGTGGAGGACGAGGGCATTGCACTTCGGGAAAGCGACAGCCCCGGTACCGTCCTGATAATTAGCCAGTCCGCGCTGCGCGCCCTCTTGTTCGCAGTTAAGAGCCGGGACACCTGACGCGTCACTGGACGCTTGTCACCCAGCCAACAGGTCCTCAACCGCGGAAGCCTGCAGCACCCGAATTTTGCCGATCTGCTGCTTCGCACTCTCGACTGAGCGGCTGGCCACTTGCCACGCCTCGGTGATGCGGCGCTGCTTCTCGAGGTTGACACGGGGAAAGGGAACCCCCGCGAGGAGCTTTGAGTTGATCGTGTACAGGCCGGAGCTAGTCGTGCAACGCGTACGCCAGTAACTGCGGACCACCGAGGCATTGAGCCACAGCGCAGCGAACTCAGGAAGCACGTCGTCGAACCTGAGGCGGAAAAGGTGGTTCTGGTAAAGCAGCCCACTCGACGTTTCGTCAACGACTGCAGCTCTGCCGATCTGTTCGGGATTCGCGTGCCCCTCCACGACGAGCACATCGCCCTGTACCAGCTCGTAACGAGGACGATCACGTTCCTGACCCTCCAGGACAGCAATGTCGTCGGCATCGATCCAACCTTTGCGTACGTTCGCCACGCGCAAGTAGCCCACGGCGTTACGGCGAGGCGCCCGGTGCGCTCCGAGCGTGACGCCTGCTTGACATTCGGTAGCCACATCGTCCAGCACTACGAGCTTGTCCACGCACTGCTGGAGAAGTGACTCGCTCAGGCCGGAAAGCAGGGCGGCACGTTTGTCCGCCTGCTTCTGCAGAGCCCCGATCCGCCGCTCGAAGGCGGCGTGCACGGCGACGATCCGGCGCTGTTCCGCCAGAGGAACCTTGGGAACCTCAAGCCTCTGAATGTCAGTCTTCGAGATCTTGTACTGGCCGCTGGTACCCCTCATGACGGAGTCAATCTGTCGGCGCAGTGCAGCCGATGACAAGGCAATTCCCAAGAACCTTGAATCCAATCGATCCGGATCTGGGGCAAGACGGAATACCAGGTCCGGCAGGAGAAGCCTCGGCCGCACGCTGCCAACGGAGCACGCAACGCCCACGAGCGCTTTCACTCCGTTCGCCCGGGACATCAGGACATCCCCGGGCTTGACCTCGAACGTCGGACGTGGGGCCAGCGGGGCCGGAAGCCGCTTTGCTTCTGTTGCCACAAATTTCCCGGACGTGACAGCACTGAGCCGCAGGACGCCCCATTCATCGGGCGCAGGAGGCGCCGCATCACAGACAGGGCTCCACCCCGTCTCCACCTTTCTCAGGAGGCCTTTCAGGGGAACTGTGACTCGCCCGACAACCGATCCCTCGCTACCGCGCATACCCCAGCTCCTCCAGCCACTTCCCCAGCTCGCCCGCAGCCCCGTCGCTCTCCGTCTCCAAGTTGGTCAGCGACACCGCGTACTTCTCCACCCAGTTCCGGAACGCCGCCACCAGCTCGCGCCTCCGCCCAGCCGTAGCCGAGTCCAGGCGCCCGGACAGGTCCGCGTCCAGGGCCTCCAGCACCACCCGCTCCGGGCCGCCCTCCTCAGCCAGCACCACGTCCCGTGCGGCCCGCAGCTGGCGTAGGAACACCTCGTCCAGGGCCTTCCGCTTCTTCCTGGCCGCAGCCAGGGCTCTCTTGCACGCGGCGGCGTCGCGGGTCAGCGCGGCGATCTCCTCCGCCGAGGCCACCGGAGCGGCGTCCTCCTCCGGCTCGGCGCCGTCCACACCCTCCGCAGCCCCGTCCGCGTCCTCGTCCCCCTCCGCCGGCCCCTTCGCCTCGGCCAGCGCCTCCAGCGCCGTCTTGTACGCCACGTCTGCCTCGGTGACCGCCGTGTCCGCCACCGCCACCGCGTCCAGGAACTCCGGGATCAGTACGCGCACGACCGGCTGGTCCATGGCGCGGCGGCGGTCGACCGCCGTAACCGTCGTCTTGCGGGTCGTGGTGTCGTCGTCGGGGATCACAGGCTCGACGATCGCCTCGACCGAGTCGACCCAGCCGGTCAGCACCCGCTCGAACCCGCCCGCCGCCAGCGCCTTCATGTCGTAGCGGTTGGTGGCCCACCAGTCGGCGATGATGCCGGCCGTGGTGAACTCGTCGATCACGCCGACGGCGCCGATGTCCCGCTTGAACGAGTCCAGGAGCCCACTCCGCAGCTTCATCAGCTCACGGTCGGCCGCGAGCCCCGCGAAGAGCGGCGCGTGGGCCTTCCACCACGTGGCGTACACCTCGTCCAGCTCCGACTTCTTCTTCTCCGCCAGCCACGGGATGCGGGCCGCCGTCGCGTCGGGGCCCTCCGGCAGGAAATCGTAGTAGTCCGGGTCGTCGTCCCGTACGGCGAACAGCTCCGTCGCGTCCACGCCGAACGAGCGGAACAGCTCGGCTCGGTCTGCTACCTCGGTCACCGGAACGCCGCCGTACAAATGCGCTCGTACGTCCTGGGGTTCGGCGGGCGGCGAGTTGTCCACCCAGCGGCGGATGTTGAGATTGGCCTCGGCAGCCTGCAGGTCCTCGACCTCGACCTCACGCGAGTACCGGGGGATCTGACGCCACTGCTGGTACGTGGTGACGATCTTCTCGACGTGTTCCGGGCGGAGTTCGTTCTGGTTCCGGCCCGCCGTGAAGTCCCGGTCGGCGTTGATGAACAGAACCTTGCCCACCCGCTTGGCACGCTTGCGGTGCGGGCGGCGGAGCACCAGCACACAGGCCGGGATGCCCGTCCCGTAGAACAGGTTCGGGCCGAGGCCGATGACCGCCTCGATACAGTCGTCCTTGAGGAGCTGCTCGCGGATGTCTCGTTCCTTACCACCCCGGAACAGCACCCCGTGCGGCATGACGATCGCCGCGACGCCCTCCTCCTCCAGCACGGCCACCATGTGCTGGACGAACATGAGGTCGGCCTTCTTGCCGCCCTCCGGCGCCCAGTGCTTCATCCGCTTCCCGTGGTTCTTGTCGGCCTCGGCGACCAGGGAGGCGTCGTAGTTCAGGGAGAACGGCGGGTTGGAAAGGACCTTGGTGAACCGGCGCAGTTGCGTGGTGCCCGGCTGGAAGTGCAGCGGTTCGGTGAGGGTGTCACCGTGCTGGAGGTCGAACTCCCGGATGCCGTGCAGCACCATGTTCATGCTGGCCATGGACCAGGAGGGGCCGTTCTTGTCCTGGCCGTTGACCGAGAGGTGCGTCGGGTTCTCGCCGTGCTCCTCCACGTGCTCGCGGGCCGCGATCAGCATGCCGCCGGAGCCGGCACACGGGTCGTAGACGGACTCCTGGGCCTTCGGGTCGACGAGCCGGACCATCATGCGTACGACAGCGCGCGGGGTGTAGAACTCCCCGCCCTTCTGCCCGGCCGAGTCGGCGAACTCCCCCAGCAGGAATTCGTAGGCCGCGCCCAGCATGTCGGGGAACTCGAAGTCCTCGTTGCGCAGCCGGTAGAGCGTGAAGTGGCGGATCAGCTGGGACAGTTCGGCATCGGTGAAGCGGGGCTTCGTACCGACGACCTCGTTGAAGCTGATGTGTGTGGTCACACCGGCGAGGCGGTCGTTGCCCTCGCTGAGCGCCACCATCGCCTGGTCGAGCCGCTCGCCGACCTGGCTGGTGAGGGTCTGGATGCCAGGCGCGGGGTTCTCCGGGTGCTCCAGGTCGCGGTGGGGCCCCTTCCACCAGCGTGCCCGGGGCGGCACGTAGAAGACCTGGGTGTACGAGTCCTTGTCGTTGGCCCGCCGCAGCGCCTTCGTCTCGTCCTTCGTACGCTCCAGGGCCTCGCGGTACACCCGGTCCCACTCGGGCTGGAACTCGTCCGAGGCACGCTTCAGGAAGAGCATCCCGAAGATGTAGTCCCGGTACTCGGAGGCGTCCATCCGACCGCGCAGGATGTCGGCGGCCGAATACAGGTGCCGTTCGAGCTCGGGCAGGGTGATTCTGGCCACGCGCCATTCCTTCGTACGTACGGTGAGGGGATCGGGATGCTCAGGGAAGCGTAGACGTCCCGTGGATCCGGTGCGGACCGATGACCGGATTGGGCGACATCCCGAGTGATCAGGCGTCCACGATTTCGAGACTCACCAGCAGCCGCCAGACATCGGTGGACGGGTCACGGTCGAGGACCGGGCAGTCGGCGGCGTGGCCCGAGTGCGGGATCAGTGGATCGGGGCGCTCGGGAGCACCTTCCCACTGGTAGCGGTCCTTCCGGGTGGACTTCGCCTTGCATCTGTCGTGCTCGCACTGGGCGACCAGGCTCCGCGCATGGCTGACGGCGGCGGACTCCTTCTCCTCCAGGGCCGTGCGACGCCCGTCCTTGACGCTCTTGTCGTTCCGTTTGTCGAAGTTCTTGAAGGCCGGGTCCGCCTGCCGCAGCGCGTCCACCACGTGTTCGCTGCTGCCGCTGCGCTTGCCACCGAACGCCTGGAAATGGAGCAGCAGCCACAGGTCGAACGAGGGGTGCGAGAAGCAGACCTCGGTGCCCTGCTCGGCCGCCAGCTCCAGGGCCTCGGGGATGTCGTGGTGCTGATCCCGGTCGAAGAGGGCCCAGGCCTCGTCCTCCTCTGCCTTGGCCTGAACCTGGGCGACCACCCTGGCCGGGGTCAGTCCGTTCTTGGCGTACACCGGCTGGATCCGGAACCGTCGTCCGCCGGTGAGGCTGCCGTCCCCGAATCGTTCGTTCAGGTAGTTGAGGTAGTCCGGCTCGGTGGACTCGCCCTCGCAGCCGACATAGAGCACCCGTTGCGCCCGCGTATCGGCGGGAGGCGGTGGCGCGGGGGCCACGAGGGGCTTCTCCTCGCCCTTGCGGCTCTTACGCTTCCGCCGGGGCGGCTCGTCCGCCTGCCCTTCGGTACCGTGCTGTCCCTGCTGCCCACCCCGCGTACTCACGCTGTTGCCTTCTCCTCCTGCCAGGACAGTTCGCGGGCGATCTCCCCCGCGCTGACTCGGGGCACTCCGCCGTAGCGCCCGCGCAGATAGCCACGCTCCAGGTTCTCGCCGTCCTTCGGGTGGGCGGCGGTCAGCGGATAGATCTCCGTCGCGCCCGACCGGTCCTTGGACGCGATCCAGACCTGGTCGCGGGCGAGCGGTCGGTCCAGCACTTCGCTGCCGAGGAGGGTGGCGTCGTGCGTGGTGAAGATCAGCTGCGCGTTGCGCGGGTTGGCCTTCGGGTCCTGGAAGATCCGCACGACCTCAGCCGCCAGCGTCGGGTGCAAGGAGGAGTCCAGCTCGTCCACGAGCAGCACCGCCCCCTTGTCGAGCACGGTGAACATCGGCCCGAGGAAGGCGAACCAGGCGTGCGTGCCGAAAGACTCCTCGGTGAGGAAGTCCAGCGGGGTATCGGTTCCGTCCCCCGTGCGGTGCCGCAGCCTGACCGCCCCGGTATCCGGGTCGACTTCCATGCCGGTGACGCCGAGATCGGCGGCGGCCAGCAGATGCAGGACCCGCTCGCGGTATCCGTCCTTCGCGTTCTGCTCGATGAGGTCCAGGGTCCACCTGGTGCGGTGCCCGACGTCCTCGCCGGGTGTCACGAGCCACAGGTTGTCCAGGAACCACCGATGCAGTGCGGAGAGTTGGGGGTCGTTCAGCGTGGCGGCGGTGGACAGGAACAGGGCGTCCTCGCGGGTGACGGACACCAGGAGCTCGCGATTGCCCTTGAAGCCCCCGCCCTCGAAGACGAACTCCCCGCCCTCCGAATCGGGACGGTCCGCTTCCCGGTCGAACCAGGTCTCCCGCTTGCCCCCGGGGTAGGCATGCAGCCATTCCGCCTCGACTCGCTCGTCCGAGAGCTCAAAGCCGTAGGTGAACCGGGTGCGGCTGCGGCCGAGGGTGAGGTCCACCTCGTAGAGGCTGGTCTCTTCCGCGGATTCCCGGTCGAGCTTGAAAGGTTCGCGGGGCACCCCTGGTGTCTTCGCCCAGTCCGCGAAGGACGTGCGGACAGCGGCGCGCATCTCGCGCAGTGCGCTGAGCATGTTGCTCTTGCCCGCTGCGTTGGCCCCGAAGACACCCAGCACCGGAAGCGCCGACACCTCGTGCCCGTCATGGCTCAGCCCGGTCGCACGCGCGCGGCTCTCCCCGGATTCCGAGCCGATCAACGACAGCTCGCACTCATCACGGATGGAGCGATGGTTGGCCACCCGGAAACGCAGCAGCACCCTCGGCCTCCCGACAGGACGGGGAGGCTGACCCCGTCGTACGTACACCACCTGCGGACGATCCGCAGGTGCAGCCTATGACGCCGTCCGCTGCCGTGCCAGCCCTGTCCTGTCCTGCCCTGCCCTGCCCCCTAGGCTCGGGCGCCCCGGTCGGTCAGACTGATGCTGCCGCAGCCGTCTCCCGCCGTACCGTCGTGGCGATCGTCGCCGAGCCGACCACCCGCGTCCCGTCGTACAGCACGACCGCCTGGCCGGGGGCCACGCCCCGTACCGGCTCGGTGAACGTGACGTTCAGCGTTCCGTCGACGAGTTCGGCCGTGACCTCGGTCTCGCCGCCGTGGGCGCGGAGCTGGGCGGTGTAGGTGCCGGGGGCGGTCGGGGCCGTGCCGCACCAGCGGGGCTTGATGGCGGTAAGGACGGTGACGTCGAGGGACTCGGCCGGGCCGACCGTCACCGTGTTGTTGACCGGAGAGATGTCCAGGACGTAGCGCGGCTTGCCGTCGGGGGCGGGGTGGCCGATGCGCAGGCCCTTGCGCTGGCCGATGGTGAAGCCGAAGGCGCCCTCGTGGGTGCCGACCTTCGCGCCCGACTCGTCGACGATGTCGCCCTCGGCGGTGCCGAGGCGGCTTGCCAGGAAGCCCTGGGTGTCGCCGTCGGCGATGAAGCAGATGTCGTGGCTGTCG
This sequence comes from Streptomyces sp. NPDC058240, assembly GCF_042882135.1. Classification (NCBI taxonomy): domain Bacteria; kingdom Bacillati; phylum Actinomycetota; class Actinomycetes; order Kitasatosporales; family Streptomycetaceae; genus Streptomyces; species Streptomyces sp. NPDC058240. The sequence continues at coordinate 28,008 of NZ_JBHVWT010000030.1, read as the reverse complement.
GGCTTCTTGGCGACGGCGAGGCCCCGACGCTCGGCCTCGGCGCGGATCTCGTCCTTGGTGGTGAGGGTGTCACCGAGCGGGAACATCGCGTGGGCGAGCTGCTTCTCGTCCAGGACACCGAGGACGTACGACTGGTCCTTGGCCATGTCGGAGGCGCGGTGCAGCTCGCGGCTGCCGTCCTCGTTCAGGACGACGGTGGCGTAGTGGCCGGTGCAGACCGCGTCGAAGCCGAGCGCGAGGGCCTTGTCGAGGAGTGCGGCGAACTTGATCTTCTCGTTGCAGCGCAGGCACGGGTTGGGCGTGCGGCCCGCCTCGTACTCGGCGATGAAGTCGTCCACGACGTCCTCGCGGAAGCGTTCCGCCAGGTCCCAGACGTAGAACGGGATGCCGATGACGTCCGCCGCGCGGCGGGCGTCGCGGGAGTCCTCGATCGTGCAACAGCCGCGCGCCCCGGTACGGAAGGACTGCGGGTTGGCGGAGAGGGCGAGGTGCACACCGGTCACGTCGTGGCCCGCCTCGGCGGCGCGGGCCGCGGCGACGGCGGAGTCGACACCGCCCGACATGGCGGCGAGCACACGGAGGGGGCGCTGGGAAGTCTCAGTCATAGCCCCACCAGAGTACGGGGCGCCGGGAACCGAACGCTCTCGGATATGCGTTGTGGCTCACATGGGGACCAAGGGGACATCGGGCGCCAAGAGCTCCGGGGGCGCGAAGTCCGGGCACGGCATCAGCCGGCGCGGGCTGCTGATCGGTGCCGCGGTCACGGCCGCGGGCACCGCCGCGCTGGCGCGGGAGGAGCTGAAGCACGCCTGGTGGCGGCTGCCAGGGGTGGACAAGCCCCGCAAGCCCGGCGAGGTGGATTACGCGCGGGCCCAGTGGATATCGGCCTCGTCGGCCAACTGGCGGAAGGCCGACCGCCCCGACGACTACACCATCGACCGGGTTGTCATCCATGTCACCCAGGGCAGCTACCAGGGCGCGGTGAAGGTCTTCCAGGACCCGGGGCACGGAGCGGCGGCGCACTACGTGGTGCGCAAGGACGGCCATGTGACGCAGATGATCCGTGAGCTGGATGTGGCGTTCCACGCGGGGAACAGGTCGTTCAACGAGCGAAGCGTCGGCATAGAGCACGAGGGCTTCGTGGACCGGCCGCAGGACTTCACGGCGGCGATGTACGGGGCCTCTGCGCGGCTCACGGCCGCGATCTGCGGGCGGTACGGGATGCCGGTGGACCGGGAGCACATCATCGGGCATGTGGAGGTGCCGGGCACGGACCACACCGATCCGGGCAAGCACTGGGACTGGGACCGGTATCTGAAGCTGGTCCGCGCGGCGGACACGCGCTGACGGCACGATCGCCGGACGGGCCCGGATCCACCGGTTTCAGCTGAGTCCCGCCGTGCGCGCCCGCTCCACCGCCGGTCCGATCGCGCGGGCCACCTCGTCGATGTCCTGCTTGGTGGACGTGTGGCCGAGCGAGAAGCGCAGGGTGCCCCGGGCCAGGTCCGGGTCGGTGCCGGTGGCCAGCAGCACGTGGCTCGGCTGGGCGATCCCGGCGGTGCAGGCGGAGCCGGTGGAGCATTCGATGCCCTGGGCGTCCAGCAGCAGGAGCAGGGAATCGCCCTCGCAGCCGGGGAACGTGAAGTGGGCGTTGGCGGGGAGCCGGCCGCCGGGGTCCGGATCGCCGCCGAGCACGGCGTCGGGCACGGCCGCCAGCACGTCCGCGACCAACTCGTCGCGGAGCCCGCCGATCTCGCGGGCGAACTCCTCGCGCCCGGCGGCGGCCAGCCGCCCTGCGAGGGCGAAGGCGGCGATGGCGGGCACATCGAGGGTGCCCGAGCGGACGTGCCGCTCCTGGCCGCCGCCATGGAGCACGGGTACGGGGGTGTGTTCGCGGCCGAGCAGGAGCGCGCCGATGCCGAACGGTCCGCCGATCTTGTGCGCGCTGACCGTCATCGCGGCCAGCCCGGACCGGGCGAAGTCGACTTTCAGCTGCCCGAACGCCTGCACCGCGTCCGCATGCATCGGCACATCGAACTCACCGGCCACGGCGGCCAGTTCGCGTACCGGCATGATGGTGCCGATCTCATTGTTGGCCCACATCACGGTGACCAGCGCGACGTCGCCGGGGTCGCGGAGGATCGCCTCGCGCAGGACGTCCGGGTGGACGCGTCCGTGCCGGTCGACGGGGAGGTATTCGACGTTCGCGCCCTCGTGCTCGGCGAGCCAGTCGACGGCGTCCAGCACCGCGTGGTGCTCGACGGGGCTGGCCAGCACCCGGGTGCGGCGGGGGTCGGCATCGCGGCGGGCCCAGTACAGGCCCTTCACGGCGAGGTTGTCGGCCTCGGTGCCGCCGGAGGTGAAGACCACCTCGCTGGGGCGTGCCCCGAGGGCATCGGCGAGGGTCTCTCTCGACTCCTCGACGGTACGGCGGGCCCGGCGCCCGGCGGCGTGCAGTGAGGACGCGTTACCGGTGGCGGCGAGCTGGGCGGTCATCGCCTCGATCGCTTCAGGAAGCATCGGCGTGGTCGCGGCGTGGTCGAGGTATGCCATGGTGGGCTCGATTCTACGAGCCCCGGCGGGGCGTACGGCGGGCGCATCGCGGCCCGGTCCCCGCGCACCGGTCACGGCACCCGGTCAGCCTGCGAAGTTCCAGGAGATGGTGCCGGATCCGGTGACCAGGAAGGCCAGCACCACGAGGTCGGCAATGCCGAGTGCGAGCCCCAGGTAGGCACGGCCCCGGCGGGAGGTGGAACGGACCAGGGCGATGGTCGCCATGACGATCGCGGCCGGGCCGAGCAGGATGTTCATCACCAGCAGACCGACGAGCCCGAGCACGAACGAGGCGACGGCCAGCCCGTCGGCATCCCGGGCCCGGCCCCCGCGACTGTCGGTCCGGGTCTCGGCGGTGGCCACGGGCGAGGGGCCGGGCTCGGCGGCAGGCCTGTCGTCCGCTGTGCGGCAGTGGACCGATGCGGTGAGTGTCATGGTGCGGGCTCCTTCGAAACTGTGGTCGGGACGACGGTCGAGCCGGTGATCAAGGCGGCGGTCAGCGCGAACGGCGCTGCGCGCAGGCCCGCTCCCGCACGGCGAAGATCAGCAGCCAGCAGCCGATCACGGCAGCGAGCGCGAAGGTCAGCGGCAGCGGAATCTGGACCACCGCTCCGAGCACGACCCCGAGCAGGAGCAGGGCGGCGACGAGGACGACCATGTTCAGCCTTTCTGCGAGCTCTCCAGGAGCATTTGAGAGTACGACTGTTCACTGACTTGTCAGTCTAGACCCGTTCGGCGCTTCCCCACCCCGGAGAACAGTTGTTTACTGAATGGCATGAGTCACACCGTCGGCATCCGCCAGACCCAGAAGCTGAGAACCCGTCAGGCGCTGCTGGATGCCGCGCTCGGACTCCTGGAGCACCAGAGCCTCAGCAGCCTCGGGCTGCGCGAGGTGACCCGGGCCGCGGGGGTCACGCCCACCGCCTTCTACCGGCACTTCGACGACACGGCTGCGCTCGGTGTGGCGCTCGTCGAGGAGGCACTGGGCAGCCTGCACGGCATGATCGGCGCGACGCTCGCCGAGACCGGTGACAGCGAGGAACGCCTGGACCGCAGCGTCGAGCTGACCTTGCGTCATGTATGCGAGCAGCCGGCCCACTTCCGCTTCATCGCCCGCGAACAGCACGGCGGCGTCGGCCCGGTCCGCGAGGCCATAGCGGCCCAACTGCGGCTCTTCGCCGAGGAGATGGCGGCAGCCATCGCCGAGGAACCGCAGTCCCGGGGCTGGAGCGAGGAGGACCTGCTGATGCTGGGCGGCCTCTATGTCGACCTCATGGTGATCACCACGTCGGCGCTGCTGGACGCGGGACCGGACGGTGAGCAGGAGGTGGCCCGGGTGGCCCGCCGCCGGCTGAGACTGATCAGCCTCGGCAGGCTGCACTGGCTGGACGACACGAGCGACACCGGTACCCCTCAGGGCCTGTCCGACCCTGATCCGCCGGGCGGGCCCTGAGGCGCGCCCGCCTCCCCGTACAGCGCCACGACCGCCGCCGCGTGGCGGAGCAGGATCTCCCGTGCCTCGGGCGGCGAGAGCACTTCGACGTGCGGGCCGAAGGAGAGCAGTGCGCGGGCCCACTCGACCGAGTCGACGGCCAGCTCGGCCCGCAGCCACTCCCCGTGCTCCCCGTACCCCTCGCCCGGCACCCGGCCACGGCGCCCCTCCCGCCCCTCCTGCCCCTCGGGCCGCGGCTCCCCCGTCAGCGCGCCGCCGTGCAGGCGTACGAACAGATCGAGCCGGGAACGGTGCACACGCACCCGCAGCCGTACCCGCCCGGGCCGTTCCTCGACCTGCTTGCGCAGCGCGTCCCACAGGTCCGCGAGCTCCGCCCCGGGCCGGCGCACGACCGGTTCGTCCGTGCGGGTGGCCCGCCGCACCCGGTCGGCCCTGAAGAGCCTGGGTACCCCGTCCCGGTCCGCGACCAGGTACCAGACGCCCGCCTTCACGACGAGGCCGTACGGATCGACGGTGTAGGTGCGCGGGTCACTCGTACCGCTGTGGCGGTAGCTCAGCCGCAACCGCCGGTCGGCGAAGACGGCATCGTGCAGTTCGGCCACATCGACGGCCGGCTGCGGGCCGCTCATCCAGCGCACCGGGTCGACCAGGATCCGTCTGCTGGTCAGTTCGGCGGCGGGCCGGTGCGGTTCGGGCAGGGCGGCCATCACCTTGCGCAGCGCGGACCCGAGCGCCGCGTCGAGGCCGAGCGCGGCATGGGCGCCCTCGGCGGCGAGGACGAAGAGGGCGCGCGCCTCGTCGGCGGTGAGCCCGGTGACATCCGTACGGAATCCCGGCAGCAGCGCGATGCCGCCGTGCCGCCCCCGCTCGGCGTAGACCGGGACGCCGGAGGCGGAGAGCGCCTCGATGTCCCGGTAGATGGTGCGTACGGAGACTTCGAAGCGCTCGGCGAGCTCGGTGGCGGGCACCAGGCCGCGGGTCTGGAGCAGCAGGAGGATGGAGAGCAGCCGGTCGGATTTCACCTCACCAGCTTCCCCCGGCCCCGCCCCTGCCCCGACCCCGGTCCCGGTCGTCAGGGGCGCGGTGCGCGCGCCAACTGGCGGGACTGGGCCACCAGCCGGTCCGCGCTGTCCCAGACGTCCGCGTCCTCCTCCAGGAAGCCGCCCGCGAGATTGCGGGTGGTGATGGAGACACGCAGCGGGCCGGGGGCGGGGCGGCAGCGGATGTGAGTGGTGAGCTCGATGGTCGGCGTCCAGCCCTTGAGGCCCAGCTCGAACGAGGTGGGCGGCAGTGCGTCGACGGCGAGCAGCAGCGAGAGCGGGTCGGCGTCGCGGCCGTCCGCGAGGCCGAACCAGCCGCGCATCTCGCCCTTGCCGGACGGCTGCCCGATGGCCCAGCCGATCGTCGCCGGGTCGAGCCTGATGTCGAGCCGTTCGGTGATGGCGGAGCTGCCGGGAATCGGGGCCGGGCCGTCGCTCGGGCCGAGGCAGTGCTCCAGCGGCGGGATGGCCGGCGGCTTCACCGATGTGCGGACCTCGCCGGAGAGGCCGTCCAGGTCGCCGTAGGTGGCGATGACCCGGATGCGCTCGACCTCGGTGCCGTCCTCCGCGTACTGGAAGAGGGACGCCTGGCCGGTGGAGAGCGTGCGGCCGGTACGGACGGTCTGGGTCCGGATGACCGCGGGGCCGGGGACGGACGCGGTGAGGTAGTGCGCGGAGACGGAGAAGGGATCCGGGTGCGGCAGGGCCTCGCCGAGCGCGCGGCCGAGCATGGCCAGCAGATAGCCGCCGTTGACGGCATGGATGATCGTCCATCCGGCGGAGAGCTCGGCGTCGTAGACGCCCTCTTCTCGAAGGGTGACGGCGGTGTCGCGGTCGAACTCGCTGTCCCCGATGGTCGCCGGTCCGGTCTGCGCCGCCTGCTCTGCTGCTTGTGCCATGCGGTGCACCGTACACCGATTGTATTACTGAGCGGTAGCTTTTTAGCTGGAATCACCACGCGGGCTCAGGTGGTCGCGGAGCTCTCCTCGGCCGTCGCGGACTTCCGGTTGTAGGCGCGCGGGGCCCGCCAGTGGTAGCGCATCGACAGCAGCCGCAGCACGAAGGCCGCGATCACGGCGGTGCCGCTGGTGAACGCGTTGAGCATCCCGAAGCGGATGCACAGGACGATCATCGTGGCGCCGACGATGGCGGGCACCGCGTACAGGTCGCGGTCCCAGCGCAGCAGTGAGGGCACCTCATTGGCCAGTACGTCACGCAGCACACCGCCGCCGACCGCGGTGGCGAGCCCCAGGGCCGCCGACGCGGTGAGGCCCAGGCCGTAGTCGTACGCCTTGACCGTGCCCGTGACGCAGAACAGCCCGAGACCCGCCGCGTCGAAGACATTGACGCCCACCTGGATCCGCTCGACGTGCGGGTGCAGGAAGAACACCAGGACGGCGGCGAGGAGCGGGGTGGTGAAGTAGCCGAGATCCGTGAACGCCGCGGGCGGGACCGCACCGATGACGATGTCACGGAACAGCCCCCCGCCCAGCGCGGTCACCTCGGCGAGCACCGCGATGCCGAAGACATCGAAGTTCTTGCGTACGGCGAGCAGAGCGCCGGAGATCGCGAAGACGAAGATTCCGACGATGTCGAGCGCATGCTGGACGGAGGGCGTGAACAGTTCGTTGAGCACCGGGCAATTGTGCCGGTACTACTCCTTCGGGCTGTCCTCCGGCGTATCGGGCGAGGCGGTGCCGCCTTCGGCCGCGGTGCCGTCCGCCGCAGTCCCGTCGGCCGCTGCTTCGTCCGCCGCTGCTTCGTCGGCCCCGGGCTTGCGTACCTCGACGATCTCGATCGCCTCGCGCGCCGCCGCCGTCACCGTCTCGCCGGGCACCTGGTCGGGTGCGTTCTCCGGGTGGTGGCAGGCCACCTGGTGCCCGGTCTTCAGCGCGACCAGCGGCGGCTCCTGCGTCTTGCAGACCTCCGTCGCCTTCCAGCACCGGGTGTGGAAGCGGCAGCCGCTGGGCGGCGAGATCGGCGAGGGCACGTCGCCCTTGAGCAGGATCCGCTCGCTCTTGGCCGAACGGCGCTTCGGGTCCGGGATCGGAACCGCCGAGAGCAGCGCCTTCGTGTACGGGTGCATCGGCGCCTTGTAGAGCGACTCGCGGTCGGCCAGCTCCACGATCTTGCCGAGGTACATCACCGCGATCCGGTCCGAGACGTGCCGGACGACCGACAGGTCGTGGGCGATGATCACGTACGTCAGGCCGAGCTCGCTCTGGAGGTCGTCGAGCAGGTTCACCACCTGCGCCTGGATCGAGACGTCCAGCGCCGACACCGGCTCGTCCGCCACGACCAGCTTCGGGTTGAGCGCCAGCGCGCGGGCGATCCCGATGCGCTGACGCTGACCGCCGGAGAACTCGTGCGGGTAGCGGTTGTAGTGCTCGGGGTTCAGGCCCACGACCTCCAGCAGCCGCTGCACCTCCTTCTTGACGCCGCCGTCGGGCGTGACGCCCTGGAGCTTGAAGGGGGCGCCCACGATCGTGCCGATCGTGTGCCGGGGGTTCAGCGAGGAGTACGGGTCCTGGAAGATCATCTGCATGTCCCGGCGCATCGGGCGCATGCCGCCCACGCCGAGGTGCGTGATGTCCCTGCCCGCGAACTCGATCTTCCCCGCGGTGGGTTCGAGCAGCCGGGTGATCAGCCGGCCCATCGTCGACTTCCCGCAGCCGGACTCGCCGACGACCCCCAGGGTCTCGCCCGAGTGCACCTCGAAGTCGATCCCGTCGACGGCCTTCACGGCACCGGCGTTGCGCTGCAGCAGCCCCTTCTTGATGGGGAAGTGCTTCTGCAGCCCGGTCACCTTGAGCAGCACCTCGCGGGAGGCGGTGTCACCGGCCGGCGCGCCGTGCCCGGCAGACCTCTGCGCGGGAACGTCCACGCCCTTGTCCTCGCTCGTCACGGCCTTGTCCTCGCTCACAGCTTGGGCGCAATCTCTTCGGTCCAGATACGCTCCCGCTGCTCCTGCGACATGTGGCAGGCCGCCCAGTGCCGGCTGCCGACCTCCTGCAGCTCGGGCCGTACGGTGCGGGTGACGTCGTCCTTGGGCACGTCCGCGTACGGGCAGCGCGGGTTGAAGGCGCAGCCCGAGGGGATGTTGATGAGCGACGGCGGGGAACCCTTGACCGGGATGAGCCGGTCGGTCTGGTCGCGGTCGAGGCGCGGCATCGAGCCCAGCAGACCCCAGGTGTAGGGGTGCCGGGGCTCGTAGAACACCTTCTCGGCCGGTCCGCGCTCGACGCAGCGCCCGCCGTACATCACCAGGATGTCGTCGGCGAGCTCGGCGACGACGCCCAGGTCGTGGGTGATGATGATGACCGCGGAGCCGAACTCCTTCTGCAGGTCCCGGATCAGGTCGAGGATCTGTGCCTGGACCGTCACGTCCAGCGCGGTCGTCGGCTCGTCGGCGATCAGCAGCTCGGGGTTGTTGACCAGCGACATGGCGATCATCGCGCGCTGGCGCATGCCGCCGGAGAACTCGTGCGGGTAGCTGTCGACGCGCTTGTCGGGCTGCGGGATGCCGACCCGGTCGAGCATCTCGACCGCCCGCTTGCGAGCGGTCTTCTTGTCGACGCTGTGATGGACCCGGTACGCCTCCACGATCTGCTTGCCGATCGTGTAGTACGGGTGCAGCGCGGACAGCGGGTCCTGGAAGATCATGGCCATGTCGCGGCCGCGCAGCTTGCGCACCTCGTCGGGGTCGGCGGACAGCAGCTCCTTGCCGTCCAGCCAGATCTCGCCGGAGACCTGCGCCTTGCGCTTGCCGTACTGGCCGGCGGTGTGCAGGCCCATGATGCCCAGCGAGGTAACGGACTTGCCGGAGCCGGACTCGCCGACGATACCGAGGGTCTTGCCCTTCTCCAGCTGGAAGTTGAGCCCGTCGACGGACTTGACCAGGCCGTCGTCGGTCGGGAAGTGCACCTTGAGGTCGCGCACTTCGAGGAAGGCGGTGGGAGCGGGCGAGCCGGCCGGGGACGGTTCGCCCAGCGCGGCACCGCTCTTGTTCAGTTCGGTCATCCCAGCCTCACTCGCGGGTCGATGACGGCGTACATGATGTCGACGACGAGGTTGGCGACGGCGATCGCGAGGGCCGCGAACAGAGTGACGCCGAGAATCACCGGCAGGTCCTTGTTGCTGATGGCCTGGACCGCGGCGAGCCCGAGTCCGGGCAGGTTGAACGTGGACTCGGTGAGGACGGCGCCACCGAGGAGCACGCCGATGTCGAGGCCGAAGACGGTGAGGATCGGCGTCATCGCGGAACGCAGCGCGTGCCGGGTGATGACGGTGCCCTCGCCGAGCCCCTTGGCGCGGGCGGTACGGATGTAGTCCTCGCCGAGCACTTCGAGCATGGTGGCCCTGGTGAGCCGGGCGTACATCGCCGCGTTCAGGAAGGCGAGCACGATCCACGGCAGGATCAGCGTCTGGAACCAGGTGCCGATGCCGTCGTCCGTGGAGAGGTTGTCGGCGATGTGCACCCAGCCGAAGTTGTGTACGAACAGGCCCATCGCGACCATGCCGGTGAAGAAGATCGGCAGCGAGACACCGGCGAGGGCCGTGGTCATCGCGGCACGGTCCCAGATGCTGCCGCGCCGGAGCGCGGACACCACACCGGTGGCGACGCCGCCGAGGAGCCACAGGACGCAGGCGCCCGCGGCGAGCGCGCCGGTGACCGGCAGCGCGTCCTTGAGGGTGGTCCAGACCGGTACTTCGGTACGGAAGGAGTAGCCGAAGCAGGGCGCGGCGCAGTGGGTGACGTCGGCACCGTTCGCGTAGTCGCGCCCCATCGGGATGCCCTTGACGAAGTCCCAGAACTGGACGAGGAGGGGGTCGTCGAGACCCAGTTTGATCCGGATGCCCTGGAGCTGCTCGACACCCGTGGCCTTGCCGGCGAAGAGGACTGCGACGTCCTGACCCGCCCACTTGGGCAGCATGAAGAAGATGGTGAACGTCGCGAGCAGTACGACGAGCACCATGATGACTACGGCGAACAGGCGCCGGATGAGATAAGCAAGCACTGTGTGCGGCCCGGCGGTGGCCGGGAACCCCTTGTGGGGGCTCCCGGCCATCGCCCCGGCCCTCACCTGCCCTTCGGACTGGCGGGTTTCGGCGGCGGAGGAGCAGTCAACCGGGTTGACTGCAAATGCTGTTGACTACAGCGACTACTTGACGACGCCGAGCGAGACGTAGTCGTAACGGCCGCTGTAGGCGTCGGACATGTAGACGTTCGTCAGTCGGTCGCCGCGCCAGGTGATGTTCTTCTCGTAGATGAAGGGCATCCAGTCGGCCTGGTCGAGGATCCGCTTGTCGAGCGCCTTGTAGATCTCGCCGGCCTTGACCGGGTCGGTCTCCGCGATCGCGTTGTCGAAGAGCTTGTCGATCTGCGGGTCCTTGAGCTGCGACTCGTTGTAGTTACCGGTTTCCGCGAGGAACCGGCTGTCCCACAGCGGCTGGCCGAAGCCCTGGCCGGACGGGAAGTCCGGGCCCCAGCCGCTCATCGTCATGCCGTAGCCGCGCTTCTTCACGACGGACGGCGAGCCGGTGATGCTGGACGCCTCGGCGCCGTCGAGCGGGTCGACCTCGACCTTGATGCCGACCTTGCCGAGCTGCTCCTGGAGCGCCTCGGCGGTGTCGACCTCGCCCGGGTTGTTGTTACGGGCGGTGAGCTTGGTGGAGAAGCCGGTCGGGTGGCCGCACTGCTTCAGCTCGTCCTTGGCCTTGGCCACGTCCGGCTTGCCCTTGCGGGCGAGGACGCCGTACGGGTCGTAGTCGCTGTGGCCCTTGATGGAGGTCGGCAGCGTGCTGTTGGCGATCTCGCCACCGGCGATCTCGCCACCGCGGGTCTGCTGGAGGCCGGCGAAGTCCGTGGCGTAGAAGACGGCCTTGCGGCAGTGGACGTCGTCCAGCGGCTTCGCCGTGTGGACGAGCGCGACGTAGCGGACGAAGGACGTCAGCATGTTGTCGACGCTGGCCTTGTGGTCCTGGACGGCGGTGACGCGGCCGGACTGGGTCATGCCGGTGCCGTTGAGGTCGACGTCGTAGTCGCCCTCCATCAGCTTCTTGTCGTTCTCCTCCAGGTTGGCGGAGATCGTCACGGTGACCTTGTCCGGGAGCGCGGCGCGGATCGGGTCGGAGGCCTTCTGCCACTTGTCGTTGCGGACGAGCACGATGTTCTTGCCCGGCTTGTACGACTCGAACTTGTACGGGCCGGCGGAGAACGGGCGCTGGGTGTACTTCGCCCCGGTGTCCTTCGACGCCTTCACGGGCGAGCCGGACGGCATGGCGAGGAACTGCTCGAAGTCACCGTTGGGCTTGGGCAGCTTGAAGATGATGGTGTTGTCGTCGGGCGTCTCGATCGTCTTGAGACCGAGCTTGTCCGCGGACTTGTCCTTGTAGGGGCCCTTGTACTCGCCCTTGGGGTCCAGCGTCTGCTTCAGGTACTGCGGGCCACCGGTGATGGTGTCCGTCGCCCAGATGCGCTCGATGCCGTACTTGACGTCCTTGGAGGTCAGCTTGGAGCCGTCCTCCCAGGTCAGGCCATCACGCAGCTTGTACGTGTAGGTCTTGCCGCCGTCCGTGATCTCACCGGGGCCGGTGGCCAGGTCACCGACCAGCTTGGTGGAACCGGCGCCCGGCTTGGTGTCGTACGAGACCAACTGGCGGGTGTAGAAGCGCATGAAGTCCCAGGCCATGCCGTAGTAGGCACGCTGGGGGTCGGCGGAGTCGAGGTCCTGCTTGCCGATCATCTTCAGCGTTCCACCCTTTTTGGTGGACGGGTTGGCGACCTTGTTGAACGCCGCGTTGAAGCCGGCGCCCTTCGACTTGCCGCCGCCTTCGCTGTCGCCGCCGCCGCACGCCGAGGTGGTCATCAGCGCCGCGACCACGAGGGCCGCACCAGCGGTGAGCCGTCGTTTCGAGGTAACTGTGGACATTTTCTCGCAACCTCCGAGATCGCGGTCCCAGGCCGTTGCTTGCCGGAGAACCATGGGAAAAGCCACCTGACGATGCGGCAGGGGCAAGTCGTGGGCTATCGGGTCCCCTTGGGGTCCAGGGCATCGCGCAGCCCGTCCCCGAAGAGGTTGAAGGCCAGCACGGTGATGAAGATCGTCACGCCGGGGAAGACCATGAACATCGGGTCGTGCTCGTACGTTTCCAGCGCGTCCCGCAGCATCCCGCCCCAGGAGGCGGTGGGCGGCCGGACACCTGCACCGAGGAAGCTGAGGGCCGCTTCGGTGAGGATGTTGGTGGGGATCATGAGCGTCGCGTAGACGGTGATCGGCGCGACCAGGTTGGGCAGCAGTTCACGGAAGAGGATGTGGGTCCGTCCGCCGCCGAGGCTGCGCGCCGCCTCCACGTACTCGCGCTCGCGCAGGGAGAGCGTCTGACCCCGGACGATGCGTCCCACGTACGGCCAGCCGAAGAAGCCGATGACGGCGACGAGTACGGCGATGCGTACGCCGCTGCCGGTCAGGCCGAGCAGATCGTCGGGCAGGACCGAGACCAGGGAGATGATGAAGAGGAGCTGCGGGAAGGACAGCAGCACGTCCATGACCCGGCTGATCACCGCGTCCACCCAGCCGCCGAAGTATCCGGCGATGATCCCGAAGAGGGTGCCGAGGGCGACGGCGACCAGGGCCGCCAGGAAGGCCACGAGCAGCGAGATCCGGGCGCCGTAGACGATCCGGCTGAAGATGTCGCGGCCCTTGTTGGGCTCGACGCCGAAGAGGTAGTCGCCGCTCACGCCACCGAGGTCGCCCGTGGGGAGATTGGTCAGCGGGTCGAGCATGTCCTGGTGGAAATCGTTCGGCGGATGCCCCAGCAGGCCGACGATGAGTGGCGCGAAGACCGCCACCACGATCAGGACGAGGACAACGATGCCACCCGTCAGAGCGACCTTGTCCTGCTTGAGGCGGTTCCAGGCGATCTGCTTGAGGGAGCGCCCCTCGACCTTCTTCACCCCGGAGTCGACTGCGGGACCGCCGGCCGCGATCGGATCCGCTTCCGTGGTCGGCTCGTGCAGTGGTGCCGTCATCGTGGCAAGGACCCCTCTCAACCGGCGGTGGCCGGGCCGAACTGGCCGCTGTGGCGGCACGATCAGTCAGTCGTACGCAGAGGCGGCAAGACGCCCTTGCTGCGGGAGTCTTCATTGCCGTCACTACAGGTAGCCATACCGACAGGCGAATGGATGCCTAACCGTGATGCGGTCCTGGGTGTTCCGTTATCCGGACGGAAGTGAACGCCCCCCGAACACAGGTCAGTTGAGGTGGAAGGGGGCACGCGCGCAGATTCGCGACGCTTTCACCACCAGACATACCCAGCACGGAAATCTCGGACACATGTGGCCGGTTACGGCACGGGGCAGGTGAACGCGCGCCGACATTCGGGGAGTTGATGACTTATGGCCGCGTTAGGGAATTCCGGAACGCACACCCGCATTCCGGACTCCGGGGGGCGAACAGTCCCGGAAGGGTCAGTACGCGCCCTGCGGCGGGTAGCCGTAGCCCGCGACGGGGGCCGCAGGGGCATGCGCCTCGCGGTCGTAGAACGGGCGGGCGTTGGCGCGCAGCCACATCGCGACCGGGTCGTACTCGTCGGACATCGCGACGGTGGAGACGGGCAGCCCGTCCGGGACGGCGGAGATCGACTGCTGCATCATCGCACGCGCCGCGTCCACCGAGGGCGGGCTGGTGTCGTAGAGGTCGAGACCGATGGTGAGGTACGGGACCCCGAGCGCGGGCTGCACCCAGGCGCGGCGCAGCGAGCGGATGGCCGGGGTGTGGTGGGCGTTCTGCGTGAGCAGGGCGTAGAACTGCGGGATCTCGATGGCCGGTTCGGTGAGCCGGAGCGGGCCCGCGGGCATCCGGTCGAGACCGGTGGCGATCCGGCGCAGGTCCAGCCAGGGGATGCCGACGCCGCCGCCCGGGGCGTGCGGGTTGAGCCAGATGCCCCAGCGGTCGGGGAAGAGTGCGCGGGCGATGTCCAGGCCGCCGACCAGCTCATGGGCGCGGTTCCAGCCGCTGGCGGAGAGCTCCTGGGCGGAGGTCACACAGGGGGCGTAGCCGAGGCCGTCGACCTCCATGTTCCCGTACTGGGCGTCGGGCGAGCCCGCCTGGCCGTGCCAGAGGAGCATCCAGATCCGGCCGTTCACGAGGGCCTGCAGCAGTGCCTCGTACGCGTCGTAGCGTCCGGGCGTCACTTGGCGCAGCATGTGCTCGACCTGCCCGGCCGCCGCGGTGCCTGACGCACTCACCTGGTCCCGCCCCTCTTCGATCCACTGTGTCGGCCGGCCGCTCCCGGGCACACGGGTGCGGCATGATGCCGAGGCACCAGCCATGAAACCAGCTTATGCGCCGGTCCTGACACCGACTTGACGCCATGGGTCGAAGCGGTGCTCCACGCCGGTGCCCGCCGCGGGCGCCGCGCCGGGGCTACTGGCCCGCCCGCTGGTAGAACGGCTGGATCTTCTCCCGTATCCAGTCGCCGACCGGGTCCTGTGCCACATCGAGCAGGACGAGATTGACCACCCAGGGCACCTCGACCCGGCCCAGAGCACGGCCGAGGGCGTCCATCGGGGCATTGCGCCCCGCGCCTTCCCAGGTGGAGAACTCGACGCCGATGAAGAGGACGGGGTCGCCGCCCTCGATGCTGGCCAGCGCCCGGCGGGCGGAGAGCACGACACCGCTCTCCTCGAACTCCCCGGCCGCCGCGGCGAGGAAGTCGACGGGCTCCTCCCTCCAGTCCGGTTCGTACAGCCGGACCCTGCCGCCGCTGGCCGGCCCGTCCAGCGGGGTGCGTCCGGCCCGGCAGAGCTCGGCCACGGCGGGGGGCGGCAGCGGCATCCCGACCGCGCCGCCCGGGTTCACGGCCATGCCGAGCTGCGGCGGCAGCCCTCGGGCGAAGTCGCGGGCGGGCGCGACGGTGAAGGACATCTGGGTACCGACGCAGGTGAGGAACTGCTGTTCGGAGCTGAACACGGGGACGTACGGAGCGCCCTCGATCTCCATCGTCGGCAGGTCCAGGTCCGCCGAGTCGGGTCCGCCGCCATTGGGCAGGGGCACCCAGACATGGCTGCGTCCGAGCACCTCGACGAGCCGTCCGCCCGCCTCCGGGATGCCCACCGAGGCCATCAGCACTTCTTCGAGCTCATTGGCCGGCCATCCGCCCTGCGGATGGGACTGGACCTGTGCCGGAACGTCCACTGCTTCCCCTTCTCGCCCAAGCTTTCCGGCAGAAGATTAACGCCCGCCCCGACGGCTGCCCCGGCCCCGGCTACCCGGCCCCGAGCCGCCCGTCCGCGAAGGTGATCCGGCCGAGCCTCCCCGCCGCCTCCCGGTCCAGCAGCACCGCCGAGGCGCAGCCGGGCGGCAGCAGGCCCGTCTCGGCCGCCCTCAGCAGCCTGCCCACCGCCCTGCGGTGCCGGGCGAAGGCGTATCCCGATACGCCGCGTCCGCGCTCGCGCTGGCCCTCCCTGGCCGTCTGCGGCGTGACGTCGAGCAGAACGAGGTGCAGGACCCGGCCCCGGCGCCGCGCGTCACGGGCCAGCCAGCCGCGCACCCATGCCTGTGTTCCGCAGTCGTGGACGACGGCGGACTCCCCGGAACGCAGCACCCGCCAGAGCCCCCAGTAGTGGGCGGCGCGGACGAGCGGGCGGTAGAGGGCGTAGGGAAGTAAGCGGGGCATGACCCGCGCCCAGCGGTCACGGGTGTCCTGGGAGTCGATGGCGTGGGCCGTCGTCACCGCCCGCCGGATGAGCGTCGACTTGCCGCTGCCGGGCAGCCCGGAGACCACCACCACGTCACCGGCCGCGAAGCGCAGGCCGCGCGGGCTGCGCCCGGACCGCTCCCGGAGATCCCGCACGACGGGCGCGTGCGCGCCTGGCGCCTCCCTCACCGGAGCCCCCGGCTGTGCGGGCATCGCGCCGTGCGCGACCCCCGCGGTCGTCGCGTACCGCTGCAACGTCATCGCCCTCCCCCTGTCGGCTCACCCCACGTATGCCCCTGAAGTGTAAAGAAAAGGTAATGCGGCACAACCGTCCACGCCGCTGATTTCCGGTGGGGGACCGAGGCCCCACTCCGGCGCGATGCGTGCGATGATGACCCGGCCAACTGCATAAAGGCCGTTCGAATCCGCGCGGGAGAGTTCCGGTCACTGCATGTGCCGGGCGCCGAAGGAGCAAGTTCCTCCCTTGAATCTCTCAGGCCCCGTACCGCGTGGATGAGGCAGATCTGAAAAGCGGGCCGCTGCGCGGCTCCACCCAAGGTGCAAGCCGAACCCTTCCGGGGCTCTCGGCGAACCTCTCAGGTTCCGATGACAGATGGGGAGGGATCGTCCTCGTCGTCATGCCCTGGGAGCCATATCCATGAGCACCGCCCCCCGTCTCACCGCCCTCGATGCCCTGCATCGCTCGCTGGGCGCCACGATGACCGACTTCGCGGGCTGGGACATGCCGCTGCGCTACGCCAGTGAGCGCGACGAGCACAACGCCGTGCGCACGAAGGCCGGCCTCTTCGACCTCTCGCACATGGGCGAGATCACCGTCACCGGCCCCGGGGCCGTGGCGCTCCTGAACTTCGCGCTGGTCGGCAACATCGGCACCGTCTCCGTGGGCCGCGCGCGCTACACCATGATCTGCGCCGAGGACGGCGGCATCCTGGACGACCTGATCGTCTACCGGCTCGGCGAGACGGAGTACATGGTCGTCGCCAACGCGGGCAACGCCCAGATCGTGCTGGACGCGCTGACCGCGCGGGCCGAGGGCTTCGACGCCGAGGTCCGCGACGACCGCGACGCGTACGCGCTGCTCGCCGTCCAGGGTCCCGAGTCCCCCGCGATCCTCGCCGCCGTCACCGACGCCGACCTGGACGGCCTGAAGTACTACGCCGGACTGCCCGGCACGGTCGCCGGGGTCCCCGCGCTGATCGCCCGTACCGGCTACACCGGTGAGGACGGCTTCGAGCTGTTCGTCGCCCCCGTCCACGCCGAGCAGCTGTGGAAGGCGCTGACCGAGGCGGGCGCCTCCCGGGGCCTGATCCCGTGCGGGCTCTCCTGCCGCGACACGCTGCGCCTGGAGGCGGGCATGCCGCTGTACGGACACGAGCTGACCACGGCACTGACCCCGTTCGACGCCGGTCTCGGCCGGGTCGTGAAGTTCGAGAAGGAGGGCGACTTCGTCGGCCGCAAGGCCCTTGAGGCCGCCGCCGAGCGTGCCGAGACCGCTCCGCCGCGCAAGCTGGTCGGGCTGGTCGCCGAGGGCCGCCGGGTGCCGCGCGCCGGCTTCTCCGTCGTCGCCGTGGGCGGGACCGGCGCCGAGGTCATCGGCGAGGTCACCTCGGGCGCCCCGTCGCCCACTCTGGGCAAGCCGATCGCCATGGCGTACGTGGACGCCGCGCACGCCACGCCCGGCACCGCAGGCGTCGGGGTGGACATCCGGGGCACCCACGAGCCGTACGAGGTCGTGGCGCTGCCGTTCTACAAGCGCCAGAAGTGACGTCGGCGCCCCCGAAGAAGTGACGCAGTCGCGTCTCACACCGTAAGACCACCGTTCATCAGCACTCCCCCGCGTACAGGAGAATTCAGGTCATGAGCAACCCCCAGCAGCTGCGTTACAGCAAGGAGCACGAGTGGCTGTCGGCCGTCGAGGACGGTGTGGCCACGATCGGTATCACCGAGTACGCGGCCAACGCGCTCGGCGACGTCGTCTACGCCCAGCTCCCCGAGGTCGGTGACACGGTGACCGCGGGCGAGACCTGTGGCGAGCTGGAGTCGACCAAGTCGGTGAGCGACCTGTACTCGCCGGTGACCGGAGAGGTCACCGCGGCGAACCAGGACGTCGTGGACGACCCGTCGCTGGTGAACTCCGCTCCCTTCGAGGGCGGCTGGCTGTTCAAGGTACGTATGGCGGAGGAGCCGAAGGACCTGCTCTCCGCCGACGAGTACACCGAGTTCTCCGGCAACTAAAGACCCAAAGGGACCACCTGATGTCGCTTCTCAACTCCTCCCTCCACGAGCTGGACCCGGACGTCGCCGCCGCTGTCGACGCCGAGCTCCACCGCCAGCAGTCCACCCTCGAAATGATCGCCTCGGAGAACTTCGCTCCGGTCGCGGTCATGGAGGCTCAGGGCTCCGTCCTCACCAACAAGTACGCCGAGGGCTACCCCGGCCGCCGCTACTACGGTGGCTGCGAGCACGTCGATGTCGTCGAGCAGATCGCCATCGACCGCATCAAGGCGCTGTTCGGCGCCGAGGCCGCGAACGTCCAGCCGCACTCCGGTGCGCAGGCCAACGCCGCCGCGATGTTCGCGCTGCTCAAGCCGGGCGACACGATCATGGGCCTGAGCCTCGCCCACGGCGGTCACCTGACCCACGGCATGAAGATCAACTTCTCCGGCAAGCTCTACAACGTGATCCCGTACCACGTCGACGAGACCGGCGTCGTGGACATGGCCGAGGTCGAGCGTCTGGCCAAGGAGTCCAAGCCGAAGCTGATCGTCGCCGGCTGGTCCGCGTACCCGCGTCAGCTGGACTTCGCCGCCTTCCGCCGCATCGCGGACGAGGTCGGCGCGTACCTGATGGTCGACATGGCGCACTTCGCCGGTCTGGTGGCCGCGGGTCTGCACCCCAACCCGGTGCCGCACGCCCACGTCGTCACGACCACCACGCACAAGACCCTCGGCGGTCCGCGCGGTGGCGTCATCCTGTCGACGCAGGAGCTCGCCAAGAAGATCAACTCGGCGGTCTTCCCTGGCCAGCAGGGCGGCCCGCTGGAGCACGTGATCGCGGCCAAGGCGGTCTCGTTCAAGGTCGCGGCGACCGAGGAGTTCAAGGAGCGCCAGCAGCGCACCCTGGACGGCGCCCGCATCCTCGCCGAGCGCCTGGTCCAGCCGGACGTCACCGAGGTCGGTGTCTCCGTGCTGTCCGGCGGTACGGACGTCCACCTGGTCCTCGTCGACCTGCGCAACTCCGAGCTGGACGGCCAGCAGGCCGAGGACCGGCTGCACGAGCTGGGCATCACGGTCAACCGGAACGCCATCCCGAACGACCCGCGGCCGCCGATGGTCACCTCGGGTCTGCGGATCGGTACGCCGGCCCTGGCGACCCGCGGTTTCCAGGCCGAGGACTTCACCGAGGTCGCGGAGATCATCGCCGCCGCGCTCAAGCCGTCCTACGACGCGGACGCGCTGAAGGCCCGCGTCGTCGCGCTGGCCGACAAGTTCCCGCTGTACCCCGGCCTCAAGTAGGTCACCCGCAGTTTGCACGTCGGGTGGGGGCACCGCGCACACTGAAGAGTGAGCACGGTGCCCCCGCCCTTGTCCCGCGCTCTTCGTACCCACCGGTCCGTCCCGCACCACCCGGCAGACGACGACGTCTACCAACCCTTGAGGAGTCACCCGTGGCCATCTCGGTCTTCGACCTGTTCTCGATCGGCATCGGCCCGTCCAGCTCCCATACGGTCGGCCCGATGCGCGCCGCCCGCATGTTCGCGCGCCGGCTGAAGAACGAGGGCCTGATCGCCCACACCGTCTCGATACGCGCCGAGCTGTACGGCTCGCTCGGTGCGACCGGTCACGGCCACGGCACCCCCAAGGCCGTCCTGCTCGGCCTGGAGGGCGAATCGCCCCGCACCGTCGACGTGGAGTCCGCCGACGAGCGGGTGGAGCAGATCCGCACCACGGGCCGGATCAACCTCCTCGGCATGCACGAGATCGACTTCGACGCCGACAAGCAGCTGATCCTGCACCGCCGCAAGGCCCTCCCGTACCACGCCAACGGCATGACGATCTTCGCCTTCGGCCGCGAGGGCGCCCTTCTCCTGGAGAAGACGTACTACTCGGTCGGCGGCGGCTTCGTCGTGGACGAGGACGCGGTGGGCGAGGACCGGATCGTGCTCGACGACACCGTGCTGAAGTACCCCTTCCGTACCGGCGACGAACTGCTTCGGCTCTCGAAGGACACCGGCCTGTCCATCTCCTCGCTGATGCTGGAGAACGAGCGGGCCTGGCGCACCGAGGACGAGATCCGCTCGGGTCTGCTGGACATCTGGCGGGTCATGCAGGCCTGCGTCTCGCGCGGCATGTCCCGCGAGGGCATCCTGCCCGGCGGTCTCAAGGTCCGCCGCCGCGCCGCGAACACCGCCCGCCAGCTGCGTGCCGAGGGCGACCCGCAGGCCCACGCGATGGAGTGGATCACCCTCTACGCGATGGCGGTCAACGAGGAGAACGCGGCGGGCGGCCGGGTCGTCACCGCGCCCACCAACGGCGCCGCGGGCATCATCCCGGCGGTGCTGCACTACTACATGAACTTCGCGGCCGGCGGCGCCACCGAGGCGGAGAAGGAGGACGGCGTCGTCCGCTTCCTCCTCGCCGCCGGGGCCATCGGCATGCTCTTCAAGGAGAACGCGTCCATCTCCGGCGCCGAGGTCGGCTGCCAGGGCGAGGTCGGCTCCGCCTGCTCCATGGCGGCGGGCGCCCTTGCCGAGGTCCTCGGTGGCACTCCCGAACAGGTCGAGAACGCCGCCGAGATCGGCATGGAACACAACCTCGGCCTGACCTGCGACCCGGTCGGCGGTCTCGTCCAGATCCCGTGCATCGAGCGCAACGGCATGGCCGCGGTGAAGGCGGTCACGGCGGCGAAGATGGCACTGCGCGGCGACGGCAGCCACAAGGTCTCCCTCGACAAGGTCATCAAGACCATGAAGGAGACCGGTGCGGACATGAGCGTGAAGTACAAGGAGACCGCGCGGGGCGGGCTCGCGGTGAACATCATCGAGTGCTGAGAAAATAGCCCTGATCAGGGTGCGGCTCCCGTTCCTCCGCACCCGCGATCTGACGGAACAGTGCCGGTACCGCGATCAGACAGGCCACCGATGCGATCGCCACCCACAGCGCCGGTGCATGGGGGGTCACGGAAGCGGTGAGCTGGATCGCCCGTGATCCGGGGCGGACAGCCTCGCCACCCGGGCCTCGACATCCGCCTCGGACGAGGCCGTCCGCTACAGGGTGCCCGTAGCACCGCCCGCCGCCCGCCGCCCGGTCAGTTCGGCCCGGCAAAGATCGACGCCGGCGGGATCAACGCGGTGCTCCGCCCCTCCGCATCGAGGATGTGGCCACCCCGCTTGTACGTCCGGAGGCTGACGAATCGGTCCGCGATGACGACGGACGGGAGCTCGCGGACCAGCGCGGCCTCGAAGGGCGCGATCTCGGCGGTACTGCGGAACCACATCGTCAGCAGCATGTTCGACGGTCCGGTGATCGCTTCCAGGACCCGGCACTTCGGAATTCTGCCGAGCACCTCGCCGGCCCGGTTCACCTCGTCCGGCGGCACCGAGATCATGAACGTGGTCGGGACGATCGGCCCGACCAGGGCGTTCGCGCCTTCACAGCGCAGGGCGATCCGGCCGGAATCGATCATCTTCCCTACGCGGCGCCGAGCAGTGGGTCCGGTCGTTCCGCACCGGTCGGCGAGGTCCGTCCAGGGCAGCCGCCCGTCGCGCGACAGCGCCTCGAGCAGAAGGCGGTCGAGATCGTCGGGCGAAGGACCCGACCTGCGAGGCGCCCCGGCCTGCGGCCGTGTCAGCAGGGCGGACTGCTGCAGGTCCAGCGCCTGCACCCGCCACCGCGACCCCTCCCGATAGGTCGCCAGCGCGACCAGCGTCGTCACAGAGACGATCCCGCCGATGGTCTCGATCCGTTCACTCAGCAGTCGGGCCAGGCCGTCGAGGCTCGGCGCGAAGGCGTCGACCAGGAAGTCCGCCCCGCCCGACGTCGCGGACACCGAGACCACGGCGGGCTCGGCGATCAGCGCTGCGACGACATCGCGCTTGGCCTGCGGCCTGCAACTGACAACCAGGAACGCCGCACACCCGTAGCGGACGAACGCCGGGCCCGGGCCGATCGCAATCCAGGCCAGGCCGCGCTCGGACAGCGCACTCCACTTTCTGGCCAACGTCTTCGGCGAGTGGCACAGCGCCCCGGCCAGCTCGGCCCAGTCAGCGCGAGGGTTCAGCTGGAGCGCATCGATGAGCGAGATGTCGAGTTCCGACCCGGGGCGAGTGTTCATATCGGGCAGTCTGGCGCCCCGTTGTGTCAAATATGGGCCAGTTGACGAATCGAGTGATGCGCGTCACCCACAGTGTGGAGCGGGCCGCCCAAGTAACCAGGTTCCCAACGCCATCGAAGTCGAGGTCAATGATGCGGACAAAGCCACCACAGCGGGAGCAAGCGGTCGCACAGCGGCACACTCCCGTCAAGGTGCTCCTGGGCTCGATGGCCCTCGTCGAGCTGCTGAGCGGCGTGACCCAGGGCTACCTCACGCCGCTCCTGCCCTCGCTCGGCAGCGCCCTGCGCATCACCGACGCGGGACAGACCCGGATCTACCTGCTGTCCCAGCTCGCCTTCGCCGTGTGGACGCCACTGCTCGCCAAACTCGGCGACACATACGGCCACCGCCTCTTCCTGCGGGTGTCCATCGCGCTCGTCACCGTCGGATCTCTGCTGATGGCGGCCTGGCCGAGCCAGCTCACGATCTCCGTCGGCGTCGTGCTCCAGGCCGCCGTCGTCGGCTTCATGCCCCTGCTCATCGGCATCCTGAGGCACCGGGCACCGGAGCACCGCCGCTCCGGGGTCGGCCTCCTCGTCGGCGCGCTGACCGCCTCGGTGGGCGTCGGCGGCGTCATCTCGGGCACGCTCAGCGAGCACTCCGCGGCCCTGGGTCTGTGGGTTGCGGTGCCGTTCGCGGTCCTGGCCGTCATCGCGGGCCTGCTGCTCCCGGACGGGGCTCCGCCCACCGGCGAGCGCCTGTCGCTGCGAGCGTTCGCGCTGCTGGCGCTCGGCCTCGTCGGCGTGGTGGCCGCGCTCTCTCTCGGCGGCAGCTGGGGCTGGACCTCGGCCCGCACGGTCGGCTCGCTGGCCGGGGGGCTGCTCGCCCTGGCCGCCTGGATCGCTGTCGAGGCGCGAGCGGCGACCCCGCTCGTCAACCTGCGGATGCTGGTCAACCCACCCGTAGCCATCGTCTCGGGGGTCACGTTCTGCCTGGCGTTCTCCACCATCGGTTTCTTCGGCGCGAACGCCGTCTTCCTGGGCTCCTCGCCCGACAAGGCCGGGTTCGGTCTGGCCTACGGGCCGCAGGCGATCGCACTGGTCGCGCTCGCGCTCAACGTCTTCGCCCTCGGCAGTTCCCTCTCCACCGCGACGCTGCTGCGCAAGTTCGGCGAGCGCCACACGCTCGCGCTCTCCGGCGTCGTCATCGCCGCGTCGTTCCTGAGCCTGTTGGCGTGGCACCGGACGGCGCCGCAGTATCTCGCCGCGATCGCACTGCTCGGCCTCGGCTTCGGCGGTTACCAGGCCTCAACCCGCGCGCTGTGCGTCGAGTGCGTCCCGGAGAAGGAGACCGCCATGGCGGCGGGCATCAACGAGCTCGCGCTGTCGTTCGGCGCGGCAATCGGGGCGTCCGTCGTGGGCGCGATCATGTCGGCCCACCAGACCTCGGCGGGCGTGACCCTGCACACGTACACCTGGCTGTGGTCCGTATGCGCCGGTGTCGCGGTCGTCGGCGCGGGCTTGGGCCTGTGCTACCGCAAGCGGGAGGAGTCCCGGTGAGCGCCGAACACGCCGGCGTACCGGCCGACATCGCGGCCGCGATCGCGCATGCGGTCGACCGCTGGTCCGACGGGCTCGTAGAGCTCAGCCACAGCCTGCACCGGGAACCGGAACCGGCATTCGCGGAGCATCGGTCCTGCGCCAAGATCGCCGACCTCGTCACGGCCGCCGGGTTCGCCGTCGAGCGGGGCGTCGGCGGTCTGGACACGGCGTTCACCGCCACGCGCGGCACCGGCGACCTGACGATCGGCTTCTGCGCCGAGTACGACGCCCTGCCCGGGATCGGACACTCGTGCGGGCACAACGTCAACGGCGCCGCCGCGACCGGCGGCGCGCTGGCCCTGGCCGCAGTCGCCGACGAGCTGGGCATCCGCGTCAAGCTCATCGGCACGCCCGCGGAGGAAGCCGGAGGCGGCAAGGCGCTTCTCCTGCGGGCCGGGGTTTTCGACGATGTCGCCGCCGCGATGATGGTCCACGCCGGCGGGCAGGACGAGGTCGACGGTTCCTCACTGGCGATGGCCCAGTGGACCGCAAACTACACCGGTCGGCCCTCCCACGCCGCGACCGCGCCATGGGAGGGCGCGAACGCACTCGACGCGATCTCGGTGGCTTACCACGCAGTCGGGCTGTTGCGGCAGCAGCTCGAGCCGGGGCTGGTCGTCTCCTTCATCGTCACCGAGGGCGGGCAGGCGCCCAACGTCATTCCCGCGCATACGCAAGCGGCGGTGGAGATCCGGGCCGGCTCGGTGACCCGGCTGCGCCGGGCGCAGGCCCGGGTCCGGGCCTGCCTGGAGGCCGGCGCGCTCGCCACCGGGACGAAGCTGGAAATCACTCCGTGCGGGGAGGAGTTCGCCGACCTGCGGCAGGACGAGTTCATGACCGGCGCGTATGTCCGGGCGCTCAGGGCCCTGGGGCGCATCCCGGTGTCGCGCGCGGGTGAGCACATCGCGTCGACCGACATGGGCAACGTTTCACAAGTGCTGCCGGCGATCCACCCGACCATCGGCTACGAGGTCGGCGACGCCGCCCACCACACGGCCGAGTTCGCGGAGCATGGAGCGTCGCCCTCCGCCGACTCGGCGGTGCTCGACGGGGCTGCGGCAATGGCGCTGGCCGGAGCGGAGCTTGCACGCGATCCCGAGCAGCGGGCCCGGCTGCTCGACGGGGTGAAGGGGCGACTGAGCAGCGGCGGATCCCGATCCCGGTGTGGAATCGGACATCAGTAGTGCGACTGCCGATGGCTCGCCCAGCGGCCTGCATGCGTCAAAGTACAAGGAGACCGCGCGGGGCGGGCTCGCGGTGCACATCATCGAACGCCCCCGCACGCCCCCGCACGACAGGTTTCCCGCTCCTGCCCTCCTCCGTACTGGCGCCGGCCGCGCGACCGCGGGTGCCGCCCGTCACGGCGCCGGCCGGCCCCGCAATGTCACCCCGTACCTCGTGCGCAGGCGGGTGATCTCCCACCACGCCACGGCCGAGACCGAGGCCGGGCCGCCGATCAGGGCGCAGACCCGGACGAGCGGCGGGCCCGGCGGCATTCCGGCCATGGCCAGGTTGATCACCGCCAGCTCCCACACCAGCACACCGGTCAGCAGGGCCGGAAGCGCGGCGTGCACCTCGGAGGTGCCGAACACGGTGCGGACCACCGTCGCGGAGGCGAAGCAGACGAAGAACAGCATCCACACCACCGGAGCGAGCAGGGCGAGCCTGATGAGCGGCCCGAACAGGTAGTGATCGAAGTTCTGGCCGAGGAACACCTCCCCCACGAAGAGCAGGGGCACCGCCGTGAACGCGGCGAAGTACCACAGGGCCGAGCGCACGGCGGGGCGCAGCCGGGTCCGCATGCCCGGCCTCTCGGCCGGCGGTGCGATCCGGAACAGGACCAGGATCACCAGGGGCGTGGTGAGGAGCAGCAGCCACGGTGTGACGGCGAGCCGCAACGTGTACTGCTCCTGGATCTCCGCGAAGTCCGACGCCGTGCCGTAGACGACGAGGATCAGGAACGACGTGACCAGCGCGGCCCAGGCCCTGACCTTCTGCACGCGCGTCACCTGCGGGTCCAGGACGCGGCGGTGGGTGTGCGGAGGGAATCTCAGGTGCGCCTGCCTGCGGGCCGACCGGGCCAGCGGATAGGCCAGGACCGGCAGGAGCAGGGGCCAGAAGCAGAACAGGATCGCGGCCCACGCGCAGCCGTGGACGGGCAGCCGCCGCAGCAGTTCCATCAGCGGGGGCCAGTCGCCCTCGCGGAACTGCTGCCACAGCGAACGGGGCGGCATGTACGGGGGGTGGTGCGGAAATCCCGGCCCCGGCCCCGGGTACGGGTACGGGTACGGGTACGGGTACGGGTACGGATTCGGATGCGGCCCCGGGTACGGATGGGGGCCGGGCTGCGGCGGCACACCCGGTGGCGGTGACTGACCCCCGTTCGGCGGCCACGTCGGGCCGTACGGGTTCTGTCCCCCGAAAGTCACGCCGGTTTCCTTCCTACGAAGCGGGGTGGATGTGCTGCGGAACGGCCGCGAGGCAGGCGGGGCCCGCTTCAGCGCGGGAGCCCGCTTCAGCGCAGGTGCACCGGCAGCGATTCGATGCCGTACACGATGGACAGCTTGCGGAACGCCAGGTCCTGGGGCGGGACGGCGAGCCGCATCCCGGGGAACCGCCGGGCCAGGGCCGGGTAGGCCGTGCGCAGTTCCATCCGGGCCAGCTCGGCGCCGATGCAGCGGTGGATGCCGTGGCCGAAGGCGAGATGGCCGGCCGAGGGAGTGCGGTGCGGGTCGAAGCGCCCGTCGTCCGTGACGTACGCGGCATCGCGGTTGGCAGCACTCAGCGAGCAGAGCACCATGTCGCCCCGGGGAATGACCACTCCGCCTATCTCGATGTCCTCGCGGGCGAACCGGGGGAAGGCGATCTGCACCGCGGAGAGGTAGCGCAGCACCTCCTCGACGAAGGGGGCGGTCATGGCGTCGTCGTTGCGTATTCGCTCCAGGACGTCCCCGTTCTGCAGCAGCACGAGGGAGCCGAGGGCGATCGTGCTGGCGGTCGTCTCGAACCCGCCGGTGAGCACCCCGTCGGCGAGGCCCGCGAGTTCCTCGTCGTCGACGTTGTCGCCGTGCTCCCGCACGATCATGCCGAGCAGACCGTCGCCCGGCTTCCGGCGCTGTGCCTCGACGACGCCCCTGAAGTACTCCAGCGACTCCGACATCGCGCCGAAGGGCGCGGTCGTTCCGGCGAAGAGGTCGAAGCGGTCCATGGCGAGCTGCTGGAAGTCGTCACGGTCCTCGTACGGCACGCCGAGCAGCTCGCAGATCGTGAGGGAGGGGATCGGCAGTGCGAACTCCTGCACCAGGTCGACCGGGCCCCGGGCGGCTTCCATCGCGTCGAGGCGTTCCGCGACGATGGCATCGATCCTGGGGGTCAGACGCCGCAGCCGGCGCATCGTGAACTCCGGGGTCAGGATGCGGCGCAGTCGCGTGTGCACGGGAGGATCGTTGAACCCGAGTCCGCCGGGGCTCTGCTCGGCGGCCACCCCGGCGTTCGTCGCGAGGTGCGCGAAGTCGGTGCTGAATCCGTCGGCCGAGCCGAGGACGGCCTTCGACTCCTCGTAGCCGCTGACCACCCAGGCGTCCATGCCGAAGGGCAGCGAGACCTTGTGCACCGGCCGCTTCGCCCGGGTCCTGGCCAGTTTGTCCACCGGGTCGAGGCCGTCCCTGCGCAGCATCATCAGCAGGTCGTCGGGGAGCAGCCTGACCGTCGAGGACCCGATCCCGTACTTCTGGATCCTGGACAGGTAGCTGCGCCCGATCCGGGCGGTGATCCGAGAGCGGAACGTCGTAGTCAATCTGCACTCCATGAGTCGTCGCGCGGTCCGCACACACGGTGCGGACGTGAAACAGCTGTGCAGCAGGCGCGGATGTGGATAGTGGCCGGCGGCGACACGGCTTGTGCCAAACGGCATTCTGTCTCAGAGCGTGAGCAATCAGCGCCCCGGCGGCAGCAGATCCGTCCTGCGGCGATCGGACAGCCGCGGCCCGTGATCGTGCGCGCACCGTGCAGGAGCGCCTGAAGATCTGCCGGAGCCCGGCCACTCCGGAACGGCTCCCGGTCCGCCATGACCGGGTCAGGTGCTCCGTGTTCGGCTCTCCTTGCCCGCGCCGGACCCATCGGTGACTCTGTCACAGCCTCTCAACAGCACCATGGGCCCCAATTGCCTCCGGCCCCGGCAAGTTGATAGGCATAGCGAGACATTTGTTCGCTCAGCTCGGCAGGGGGACTGGATGAAGTTCGACATGGGGGCGCAGGTTCTGACGAATCTGTCGTCGAAGTCGCGTGGGTCGAGTGATGACCTGGGTACGTTGATTCGTCAGCTGTT
>NZ_JBHVWT010000029.1:0-79375 GCF_042882135.1 Streptomyces sp. NPDC058240 | reverse complement strand
GGCCGCAGACAGCCCCCGCTTCATCCCGGTCCTGAAGAAGATCAAGGTGCGCATCCCTCTCGGCCGCCCCCGAACCCGGCCGGACGCGGTCGCCGGCGACAAAGCGTACTCCTCGCGAGCCAACCGCGCCCACCTGCGCGAACGCAAGATCAAGGCAGTCATCCCGGAGAAGGCCGACCAGGCCGCCAACCGCAAGAAGAAAGGGTCCAGCGGCGGCCGTCCGGTCAGTCACGACACCGAGCTCTACCGTGACCGCAACACCGTGGAGCGCGCCATCAACAAGATGAAGGAATGGCGAGGGCTGGCCACCCGCTATGACAAGACACCCGAGAGCTACGCCGCAGGACTCCACCTGCGCGGCTCCATCCTCTGGCTACGCAGTCTGCCGACCACCCGGTGATCCGAACTCAGAACAGGCCCTAGTGCACCAGGGGATCCACCCATCTCGAAGGCGGGATGCACCTCAAAGCGCAAGGCGTCAGTGGGCTCCAGCTCCCCGACCGCGCGAACCCGGTGTGAGGCACTGGCCCTCTGCAACCCGGCCGGCGGATCACTGCGCAACACGATGCCACGAGCCTGCAGTGCGGTCCGCAACATGGCAGCATCAATCACACCAGCTCGCGGCCCCCACTCCTGTGCCAGCGCCTCGATCATCCGATACACCGCAGCGGCGTCATGCCTGGTGTCCGCCGCAAGCACCCGGTCATTCAACAGAGCGCACAAGTAGGGATATCGCGGACTGACTTGCTCGGTAGGCTCAATCTGCACGACGAGACGTCGAGCGATTCGGAAGGCGCTTAGCTCCACCAACTTCTGTTCGGGAGCAGCCTCACTTTCTGCAAGGACGTCACGGACGGTGTCTGCCAGGTGTTTCCATACCCGACGGTGCTCCTGGCCCAAGCCCGGCAGGATTCTCAGAAGGTCGTCCATGCCTTTCTGCGCAGCAGCGTACGCAGCCAAGCTCTGCAGCACCTCCAAGCCATGCGAGGGGCCGGATGCGGTCACGCCTAGCCTGTGTCGGTCGGCATCTATTTCCCCGCCAAACGACTCCAGACTCTGCACGCACTGCCGGATCGTCTTGCGCCAGGGATCGCTACTGGGAGCGATCTCCAACGTTCGTTTGACCTGCCGTTCCACGGCCAACTCGTAAGGGCCCTCACGGTTGAGAACAACCACGTCGTCCAGAGGAAACTCCCGGCCCTGCTGCAGGCAGACCGAGTCCGGCACCACGTTTAGCCCCGGGACGCTCACGCCGCACAGCAGAGCGGCCAGATCCAGGGCCGCGACTCGATACTCATAGATCGTGCCAGCCCCACCCGTGCCAATCGAGGAAGCCCCCCTGCTCAACGTCTTACTCCCCGGTTAGATTCGCCGACCCGACTCCAAGGACGTTTATACCTACTGCCAACCTGGAGGCGCTGGGCTTCATCGGTTGCACCCCCAAGACCAAGCCAAGGTAGCGGCGGCGGCCGGTGTCGGTGCGCGGCCCCTGGGCGTTCAGGAAGACGGGGTCAGTCGATGTTGGTGTCCGTCTCCGGAGCCTTTCGGGCGTTGTTCCTGAGGTTGGCGAAGGGCAGAGCTCCTCCGTGGAGTTCTTTGAACTCGTCGATCAGGTCCTGCTCAGCCTCACCCGCGTCATCCTCGGTCGTCGGCCGCCAGGCGACGAGCAGTGCGTCCGAGTCGACCAGCTGCCAGATGTAGCGACCGCCCCAATGGCCAGCCAGCAGACCGGCGCCGTGGCGGCGGTAGTCAGCAAGCCGCTGATTCAGTCCGTCCTGGCCCGCGGCCTTGCCGATGTACACGACCGTTGCCCCGTCCACCCAGGCATCGCCGAGCTTGTCGGCCGTCACGGACGGGTCGCGGCCTTTGAGGTGTCCGGCAGCGCTGGCGGGGAGGAACGACGGGGGCGAGGCGTCCGTGCGGATCACCACGTAGATTCCGTGCCCAGTGGGGACGTTGCTGTCGGGCAGTTCACGGAACGGCACGAAGCCGCGGAAGCCGCGTTCGGTCAGGGTTTTCTGCGTCAGCTCTGGTGTCGGGCTCATGCCAGGCATCGTGCCAGGCGTATCTGACAGTCTTCGGCCGAAGAGGGGGCAGTCAAGATGAGCCCAGACGGGGGGCCGCCCGGCGCAGGGCGCGATGCCACGCACAACGCGGAAGGCGGCACCTCCACCCCGATGCTGCTGGCCCGCTCCCGCCACGCTTCTGTCCGCTCCCTGGAGCGCTACGCCCGCCCCGGCGTCGACGCGGTCGCCCGGCACGTTGCCGAGCGCCCCCCGCTCGCCGCCGGAGCTGAGCTCACGACTCGGCTTCCATCGCCCGGAGTCGGGCCTCGGCGTCGGCGACGACCCGCCCCGATTCCTC
This sequence comes from Streptomyces sp. NPDC058240, assembly GCF_042882135.1. Classification (NCBI taxonomy): domain Bacteria; kingdom Bacillati; phylum Actinomycetota; class Actinomycetes; order Kitasatosporales; family Streptomycetaceae; genus Streptomyces; species Streptomyces sp. NPDC058240. The sequence continues at coordinate 77,011 of NZ_JBHVWT010000029.1, read as the reverse complement.
GGTCAGCCGTTCATCTGCGTCAGTGATCGGGCAATCCATGACCCTGACCGCGAGGCCGTCGAGATCGACCATCGCCGCCACTTCTGCGCGCTGACGGGAGTCGTATCGGGCGAAGTCGTCGCACGCTTCGACCAGCGTGGTGAATGACGGGAGCTTTCGCACCAACTCGGACCGGAGGTCCTGCAGGACGCGCTGCATGTCTTTGCTGCGCTCATGCAGCGCGGACCCCTCATCCTGCCTCATCCTCGTCTCCGCCTCGCGCCGCTCCAGGTCTCGTGCCTTCTTCTGCTGGCTGTCTTCGAGCGCCTGGGCCTGCCACTTCGCGATGACTTCCCGCGTGAGGCTGGCCGAAGTTGTCTCGATCTTGTCCAGCAGCCTTCTCCCGGCCTCCCTCCCACCTCCGCCCGCGCCAACAGGCCCGCGGCCAAACCACGCTTCCGTGGCGTTGCGAGCCGCCGCCCCGTGCAGTGTCTTGATCGCCCTGCCGGTGGAGGCGGAGGCGAAGGTTCGCACCGCGCGATAGGGGCCTGCCTTGGCAGCGTGACCAACCACGAGCGGGACAGCGAACAGGAACGCGCCGCCAGCCAGCACGCGGACGGCGGGCGGCACGGTGATTTTGCGCGGCTGCCGAGGTTCGGTGCCCGCCTTGTCGCCGACGGTTGGCCTCTCGGCCACAGCCAGCTCGACCAGTTCGACGTGCTGGAGACGCTGATAGACGTCACGGAAGGGGACGAGGCCCTCGTCGTAGAGCGTCTGCCCAGCCTTCCGCAGGGCGGCGTTGTCCTCGGCGGCCCGCCGATCAAGCTCCCGCTCGCACTCATGCAGACGCTTACGCCTCTGCCGGTTCGTGTTCGCGAGCCTGACGGCGTCGAATAGGTCGATGTCCACGGTGCCCCCAATACTCGGTTCGGAGATCTTAGACCGTGTCCTATGTGGTGATCGCTCGTTGGGCTGTTCATGGGGCGGGGTACGTGGAGTTGGATTGTTCCGGACGGGCTGTGGGAGATCGCGAAGCCGTTGATCCCGCCGTCAAAGGTGCGCCCGCAGGGCGGCGGGACGCAGGACACGCCTGATGAGACCCTGTTCGCGGCGATCGTCTATGTGCTGGTGAGCGGGTGTGCCTGGCGGGCTCTGCCGCCGTGTTTCGGGGTCTCGAAATCTACTGCCCACCGGCGCTTCGCCATCTGGTCCAGGGCCGGTGTCTGGGGTCGGCTGCACGAGGCGGTGCTCGACCGCATCGACGAGTGCGGCCTGCTCGACCTGACCCGCGTGGTCCTCGACTCCGCCCACGTACGGGCCAAAAAAGGGGCGAACTCACAGGCCCCAGCCCCGTGGACAGGGGTAAACCGGGTTCCAAGATGCACGTCCTGTCGGACGCGAACGGACTGCCCCTGGTCGTCGGCATCTCCGCCGCCAACACCCACGACAGCCAAGGCCTGAAGCCCATGGTGGCCGGTCTCCAAACGAGACACGATCCCCACCGCGGCTGGAACCTCAAACCCCGCAAGCTCCACGCCGACAAGGCATACGACATCCCTGACCTGCGTAGATGGCTCCGCGGGAAACGTATCGGCGTCCGCATCGCCCGCAAGGGAATCGAATCCAGCGAACGGCTCGGACGCCGAAGGTGGGTCATCGAACGCACCATGTCCTGGCTGACCGGCTACCGCCGGCTCAACCACCGTTACGAACGCCATCCCCGCAACTACCTGGCCTTTCTCGGACTCGCCGCCGCCCTCTGCTGCTACAAACGACTGGTCCGACTCACCACATAGGACACGGTCTTAATGCCGCATCAGACCGTTTCGCTGCGTTGTGACGTGTCCTGGCTGAACGTGTGCGGGCCCGCCCTTCAGGCCCCGCGCAGACGTCAGCCAGCACGGGCGGGACGGGGTTCGGGAAGAGAGATCCCGCGGGGGCCGGTCAGTTCCCAGAGCCGCCCCCTTAACTCGAAAGGGTGGAATGACGTGCGTCTCCTAACAACGTCACGGACATGTCCGCTACGTTGAGCCCCAGGTCAGCGTCAAGGCGAGCACTCCCACAGCCGGATAGCTGCAGGAGGCCCTGGGGTGGGGTGAGTTCGGGCACCGACAGCTCGCTCGGGCCGCGTACGACCTGGACATGGACCCGCTGCCACTCCCGCCGTCCAGCTCGGGCATCGTGCAGGCCCTGCTCAACCGCCGCGAGACCCTCGGCTGCTGGACCCACTGGAACACCAACTTCGCCGACCAGACACTGCACGGCTTCGGCGCCGCCGTCTTCGACGTGGGCCTCCCCGCCCCGCTGACCATCATCAGCGCCCACCTGAACCCTTTCGTCCCCTACCGGGCCAGCACGGGCCAAGCTCCTGGCGACGCGGGCCCTGCGATACGGGCCGTACGGCATCGTCGCTGGCGACATCAACTACCCGCCAGCGGATCACCGTCATCCCGCGCCGCCCGCACGAGGCTCCCGTCCGAGTCCGACGGCCGGATCACGCCGGAACGCCGGTTGCCGAGACGCTGTCGTATATCGGGTTTGTCGACGCGGCCTGGGAGCTGTACGAGCGGACCGGCGACGAAACGCTGCTCCGCCGCACGTGCGCCGACGAACGCATCGACCAGCTGTGGGCATCGATGCTGCTGCGCGACGCGATCACCGACTACCAACTGCTGGATTCTCCACCGGATGCGTCCGACCACCATGGTCTCGTCGTGGTGCTCGATCTCGCCCGCGCCGCGACCGACAACGTCTAGGAGTACCGGTGACGCGGGATACCGCTCCGGCAGGGGCATACCGGTCGCGCCGCGTTCTGAGCAACCCGCCTTTACTCCTACCATTCCAGCGGGCCTCAATCGTCGGTCAGCGACGGTCGTCGATCAGGCCGTGAAGCTGCTCGACGACGTCGTCGCGTCCGGTGATCGGGTGCCTCGGTCCTCGCAGGAACACGTTCGCCTACCGAGGGCCGCTGTGACGGGGCAGGTCCGTCGAGGCGACCAGGAGCTCTTGGAACTCACGCCTCCCTTGTACGGAGGGCCGGGCGCCCGTCGCCAGGGCGACCGCCATCCGCAACCGAGCGGCCTCAAGGGACCAGTGCCCGGAGACATGCCCCTGATCGCACTCCGTGGTCACCTCATGGCCGTCAACCCGCACCATGACCTGTCGGCCCGCCCCTCGTTTGTGTGCCGGCTCGCCGCCGCCACGGGCCATCGGTCAGGGACCCACTCCGTGCCGACCAAGATCCGGGCCATACGCGGACCAGCCGCCCACAGCTTGGCCGAATCGTGGCCGTTTCTCCTGGTCAGCGGCCACGTGAGGCGTGTACCACCAGCACTCGAAGAACCTGCTGGGCGCTCTGCCGATGTGGCTGAGCATGACTGTTTGACACCAGAAATCTCCGGCACCCCTGCCTCGCGGACTTCCCCATCAGGCCAGCTGACCAGCGACGCAACACACCTGACCCCCATCAGAACGAGCGTCAAATGAGCGTCACGAGCGTCATTTCAGCGTCGAGATATCGCCCGTAACGCCCACATCGCAGATAATGCGCACGGGAAAATCCGCAGGTCAGGAGCCCTTCCCGGCCGGTTCGAGGATCGCCACGCACTCCACGTGATGCGTCATCGAAAAGATGTCGGCCTGGACGAGTCACGAAAAGGCCCAGGTCAAAGGCAGTTTATCCATCCGTTGCCCCGAGTGCGGGAGCTCGGAGCGTCAAACGAGCGTCACGACGAAGAATCGGTCCTCGCGCTTCGCGACAGGCCGCCCGCGCCCAAACCGACGACGCGCCAGCTGCGACGGACGAGAGGGACAGCCGGGAGCGAACCGAGCAGGGCTTCGTCAGGTCTGGCGTTCATGTTTGGTGCGGAGTGCATTGCGAATATGAAGTCGGGGCAGGTGGAGCGGCTTCACGGAGAGAGAACAACGGCTGACGTCCGGTCGGCTGACCGACGGTTGACGACGGAGGGACCGACGACGGTGGCGGCATCCAGGTCCTCGGGTACCGCCACCGGCAGGTCGGCCTCCCGTACTCCTCGTGGGCCCGGCCCGGTCGCCCGCCATGGGATGATCAGTCCCGTGGAGGGCACCGGTCTGCGGAGGACAGCATGAGCGACGACACCTGGCATCTGTCCAAGCTCGTCTGGTCGGTGGCCGACCTGCTGCGCGGCGACTTCAAGCCTTCCGAGTACGGGCGGGTGATCATGCCGTTCACGGTGCTGCGCCGGCTGGACTGCCTGCTGGCCCCGAGCCGGCAAGCGGTGCTCGACGAGGCCGAGCGCACAGACGGCGAGCAGGAGCGGGAGCAGCGCCTGACGACCGCCTCGGGTTGGCCCTTCTACAACGTCAGCCCGTTCTCCATGGAGAGCGTGCTCAGCGATCCGGAGAACACCGACCGGGTGCTCCTGGCCCATATCGACGGGTACTCCCAGAACGTCAGGGAACTGCTGGATGGCTTCGAGTTCGAGCGGACCGTCACCCGCCTCTACCAGGCCCGACTCCTCTACCACGTCGTCGCGCAGTTCGTCTCGATCGACCTGGGGCAGATGATCACCGACGGCCGCATGGAGAGCCTCTTCGAGGAACTCGTCCAGCGGTTCACGGAGAGCGGCAACGAGGCGAGCGGGGAGCACTACACCCCTAGGGACGTCGCCCACCTGATGGCCGGCTTCCTGGTCTCCGCCGACTCGGACCTCCTGGCGTCGCCGCATGCCGTCCGCACCATCCTGGATCCGGCCTGCGGGACGGCCGGCCTGCTGACCGAGGCGGCCTCGTACATCGCATCGATGAACCCCCAGGCGGACGTCACGCTGTACGGCCAGGAGATCAACCGGGAGTCATGGGCGATCTCCCGTGCCACCATGATGACCAGTGGCCGCCGGGCCTCGACGATCGCCTTCGGGAACGTCTTCGCCGAGGACGGGCACCAGGGAGCCACCTTCAACTACCTCCTCGCCAATCCGCCGTTCGGTGCCGACTGGAAGAAGAGCGAGTACGCGGTCCGGTCAGAGCACGAGCAGCTCGGTTTCGCGGGCCGCTTCGGGGCCGGTCTTCCCCGGATCAACGACGGCTCACTGCTCTTCCTGCAGCACATGCTGGCGAAGATGAAGCCGGTGAGCGCCTCGGGCGAGGGCGGTAGCCGAATCGCGGTCATTTTCAACGGCTCCCCGATGTACGCCGGGGGCGCGGGGTCCGGCGAATCGGACATCCGACGGTGGATCGTGGAGAACGACTGGCTCGAGGCCGTGGTCGCGCTGCCCGACCACCTCTTCCACAACACCGGTATCAGCACCTACCTGTGGGTCCTCAGCAACCGCAAGCCGGCAGAGCGCAGGGGCCAGGTGCTGCTGCTGAACGCTCAGGACCAGTGGCAAAAGATGCGCCGCTCCATCGGCTCGAAACGCAAATACATCACGTCGGACCAGATCTCCGAGATCACCGGGCTGTACCTGGACACCTTGTCCGCCGACCCCGCCCAGCAGCCGGACGACCGGGTCCGCGTCGTCTCCACCCACGAACTGATGTACCAGCGCGTCACGATCGATCAACCACTTCGGCTCCGGTACGAGCTGTCCGAAGAGGTCCTGACTCAGCTCGCCGAATCGCGCGTGATCCAGAAGACCCGTGATCCCGCCGCCCTGGTGGCCGCCCTGCGTCCGCTGGTCGGCTCAACGTGGACGAGGGGCCAGGAAGCCGTCACGGCGCTGCGCCGGGCGGTCGCCTCGGCCGACGTGAGCTGGCCGCGCGGGAAGGTCTTCGAGGCGGCGGTCCGCAAGGCCGTCGGCGTGCGCGATCGCGACGGAGAGCCGCAGCGGATCGGCGAGGCGTACGAACCGGATCCCGAGCTGCGCGAGTTCGTCCACCTGCCGCTTCAGGTGGATCCGAGCGACCACCTCCGACGCGAAGTACACCCGACCGCTCCGGACGCCTGGATCGACGCCAGTAGGACGCGGGTGGGTTGCGAGATCCCACCCGCGCTCTTCTACCGGCCGGAACTCGACGGTGAATTCGAACTGCTGCGCAATCTGGCTAGGTTGGAGACCACCCGGGTCCACCCGCCGCAGCGCGGCGAGGAGCAGGAGGACGGCACCGACCGGCCCAAGCACCTGCGTGCCCAGGATCTCCACGAGGCGGACTCGGCCGTCGAGCTCCCCGACGCGCCGGAGGACGGGCTGACGCTGACCCTGTGCTCGGGCGGCATGCTCGTCGGACGGCCGGGGAACTGGCGCCTGCTACCGCAGGGCTTCGGCGAGGCGGCGACCTCGCTCTTCGTGCTGCAGCCGCTCCGCGGCAGCGGCCAGGCGCTCTGCGAGTGGTTGAACTCCCGCAAGGACAACGGTCAGTACCCCAGCGCTCGCGATCTGCTGGACACGCACGTCCCCGTCGACCTGGTGACCGACAGCGAGGTGGAGAGCCTCCTGGAAACCGTGCAGGAGGGGCGGCGCGCACTGCGGACCACGATGTCGGGAATCCTGCCCAACGTCTTCGGCAGCGGCGAACGGGACGTCCAGGGGGTTCGGAACGAGATCAGGGCCGCCGCCCACGAGGCCGGCCTGATCGGCGAACTCGTGCGTCCGCTGGACGACCCCATCTCGCGCGCCGAGTGGAGCTTTCCGCACCACGCCGCCGCGCTGTCCCGTCGGTACCGGGTCAGCACGCACCCGGCGGAGCGGAAGGACGGACTGCTCAAGCTGGGCGAGGGCCTGGCCCGGGTGCTGGGCGTGCTGGCGCTCACCGAACTCGCCGCGTCGAACGGCTTCTCCCGGAACCTGCGCAAGCAGTTCCGGACCGGCGCCACCTTCGGCACCTGGCTCTGGCTCCTCGACCGGCTGGAGGCCGAGGGAATCGCGCCCCGCATCCAACAGCTCGCCACCCTGCGCGACCGGGGCAATGCACGCGCCCTCCTGGGCCACATCAAGGACTTCAGGAACACCGCGCACCACGCTCACGGCGTCCGCGCCAGCCATCAGCTGGCGGAGGACGTCGAGCGGCTGGAACCGCACATCGTGCGGGCGATCAGTGCGGTCAGCTGGCTCTCCGGGACGCACTGGGACTGGGTGGAGCGGTGCGAGTACCTCGACGAGGGCTCGTACCGGATAGTCGGGCTCCGGCTGAGGGGCAGCCATCCGAGCTGGGAACCGTTCGAGCGGTCGAGCACCCAGCCGCTTCGGCCCGACCGCATCTACGTGGACAGCGCCCCGTACGGGGCTCCGGTCGACCTCTGGCCGTTCGCCGTCGTCAGCCTGTGCGAGGAGTGTCGGACCCGGGAACTCTTCCTGCTCAATGAGGCCCGGAACGACCAGCTGACGCTCCGCAGCCTGGAGGAGCATTCGCTGGAGATCACGTACGGCCCGCCCGAGTAGTAGCGGGGGCGAGGTCGAGCGACCTGGCGCGGCTGCGCCAGGGGCGGGACCGGATCGACCGAGTGGAATTACGTGCAGCCGCTGAATACGCCTCGGGCCAGATCGGCTCGCACAGCAACACGGCGATCCAGCGGCACGGTCAACCAATCCCACAGCGACTAGTTCACGAACTGGGCCTGCATGTTCCCGTCCGGCAGCCGCTGTGCCATCGGCTGGATCGACATGCGCCGCCCGTCCAACATAGGTCCCCTCAGATGACGCTCTCCCCAGCCCCGCTGCCCCCTACACGGCTCGGGGGTGAACACATCGGCCACGAACTTCGCCAATGCTCCGCGAGGCACACGCGGAACAACTCGTGCCTCTACAAGGCCCCGTATGCACTCCGCTGGACCTGCAGACAGGTATAGCGCGAGCTGACGAAGATCGATTCCTACGCCTACCCGCGGCCGTTGGCCACCGACGGCCGCTCGAATCTTCCTGATGCCCGACCAACCGACCCGCCTAATATGACGCGGACCTGTCCAACCGGGAAACGACTTCACCCTGTCTGTGGAGACGTACACGGCTGGGAACATCAAATGAGCTTCGCGGTGGTGATTGGTGGCACTGGGGGTGATCGTGGGGAGACCCTACACTGCCGTTGTGACGGCCGTAGTCGGTAGCAGCCTGATACACCCTTATGGAGGACCGCTGCACGCCAGGCGATTGTAGCGCTCCTAGATTGGCCTTCTCGTCCGCGGACCGTCGAGGAGCCCACTGATGAAGTACGCCTTGACGGAGCCTCAGGTCGACTTGCTCCGCAAGATCGCGGCAGCTTCCAGTGCGATGCCCATCCCATCCACCCGGACCCAGACGTCCTGGGCCTTGGAACAACGGAACCTGATCAAGCGGACCTGGCGCGGGAGCGGGCACGTCGCCGTAGTCACCGCAGACGGCCGCTACTACCTCAAGCACGGCAAGCATCCTCGACAGGTCCAAGCCGAGAAGGAACGCCTGACGGGCGATGCCGCCCATGCCGCGCGGGCGCCAGCCGATGGAGCAGAGTTGATCTCCCGTCTGCAGGCGACTTCGGGGAAGATCACGGTTCCCGACCCTGGTGCGCAGACCCGGGGTCGGTGGCGGGCCGCGTATTACGACGCGCTCCACCATGGGCACATACCCGCTGGGCACAAGCTGCGGTGGAACGGCCGCCAGCGCGGCGACTGTGTCTTCACGCTGATTGACGAGGAGGCTGAAAAGGCCGCCCAGCCTCCTCCCGTCCCGTCCATCGACGTGCCGGAGACACTCGATCGCCCTCATCGGCTCGTTCGTGCGACGCGCAAGGCTCTCGGACGCTCCCAGGGGGCGGTCGACACCCGGGGCAAGCCGGAAGTCATCCCGCTGTACTTGTCGCGTCCGCTCGCCGACCGGGCCCTGCGGATCATGCACGCGCTATTCACCGAGGCGGAGAGCCGCGGATACACGGTGGAGCCCCAGACCGACCTGCAACGCGGTGAAGCCGTGCACACGGTGGCGATCGCAATCCGAGGCCGGGCCTTCCCTCTCGTTCTCACGGAGCGTACGGCCAAAGTCCCCCACGAGCCGACCCCACATGAGCTGCGCCAGCAGGAGCGCAATCCCTGGACACGCCTGCCCAAGCACGACGCGGAGTTCAACGGCCGCCTCGTTCTCGGCGCGCCCACCGGGAGCTGGTACCAGCACTCGTACTCCTACAGCGACGGTGCCCGGTGGACCCTGGAGTCACGGCTGGGACATCTGCTGCAGGATATCGAACGCCTCGCGGCGGAAGCCGAACACCGGGAGCAAGAGAAGGAGCTGCGCGAGGCCGAACAGCGCCGCCACTGGTACGCGGCCGTCGCGCGGGCTCGCGAGCAGCAGATCGAGCAGCACCGGGCGACGGTTCTGAGCGGGCAGATTCGGGCCTGGCGGCAGGCCGCCGAGATCCGCGCCTTCTGCCAGGCCGCCCGCGCCAGCGACGCGCCGTTTGCGGCGGACGAGGCGGACTGGCTGGAGTGGGCCGAGGCGTACGCGGAGCAACTCGACCCGCTCCAGGACTCCTTGCGCACTCCTCCGGATCCGCCGGCTGGGCGGGAGGTGCTGCGTGAGCTGGCGAAGGTCGATGCCTACGCCTACCCGTGGCCGTTCGACACCGACGGCCGCTGGACGCTTCCCGGCGATCGGCCAACCGACCCGCGTACGTGACCCGGCCCTGTCCGACCGGGAGACGCGTTCGCCCTGTCCGTGGAGGACAGGGCGAAGGAACATTCATGCGGCGATGGTGAGCGGGGTTTCCATGCGTTCCCAGGCTCCGAGGACGGCCTTGTGGGCGTCCGGCTGGAGGTGGGCGCAACGCTGGGTGGTCTGGAAGCTCTCATGGCCAAGGAGGTGCTGGACCTCGTAGAGCGAGACGCCCTTCTGGACCAGCCACGAGGCGCAGGTGTGGCGCATAGAGTGGGGCGGGTAGTGCGGGACGAGCTGCAGCTCGCCGTCGTCGCCGAAGTAGTAGGCGGCCTCGACAGCGGGCCACCAGGTCTGCCGGCGCCAGTTGCTGTCGGCGAGCAGGCGCCCGGAGCGGCCCTTGGTGATGGTGGTGAAGACCACCGCGTCGCGGTCGAGCCGGTGGATGTGGCGTTCGAGTGCCTCCAGGACGTGGGGCGGGAGCGGGACCTCCCGACGGCTCTTGGAACTCTTGGGGTACTCCTTGATGCCGCTCTTGGTGTTGACCTCCACCACGAACAGGCGCGAGCGGCGCGTGTCGATGCGGTGGCGGTGCAGACCGGTTAGCTCTCCCCAGCGCAGTCCGGTGTAGAAACCGAGCAGGCACATCGTCCGCCAGGCGGGGGCGAGTCCGTCGAGGATGCTCTGCGCCTGGTCGGGCGTGAACCACTGCGGCGGTTTGACCGCGATGGGCGGCAGATCGATGCTGCGGCACGGGCTCACCGCGATCACGTCGTCGTCGACCGCCGCGCGCATGATGGATGACGTCAGGTTGTAGGCCCGCTTGATCGCGGCAGGGCCTGCGCCCTTCTCGACCAGGGAGCGGATCCAGCTCTGGACGTCCATGCGGGTGATGGCCCGCATCTCCCAGTCAGCCCAGTAGGGCGTGACGTGGTTCTTGATGCTGGACGCGTCGCCCCGCAGGGTGTGGGGTTCGACGATGCGGGCGTTCCACCATCGGTCGTGCCATTCCTGGAACGCGATCTCGCCGGCCCGCGGGTCGCGCATGCCTCCGCGGGCGAACTGGGTCTCCAGCTCGATGCCCCAGGCCCGTGCCTGGGCCTTGAGAGGGAAGGACTCGCTGAACCGGTCTCCGGCCCGGTTGCGTACGGTCGCCTGCCACTTGCCGGACTTCAATTTGCGTAGGTACGCGGTACTACTCCTTCGTTCGGAAACGGTGAGGGCCGGACGGATGGCGAGAGATCATCGGCGGGCGCGAGGGGAAGCGACCAGCCTGCTGGCGATGAACTCCTCCAGCCCGGCAGCGGGGACACGGACGCGGGAGCGTTCCGTCCCGGTACGCAGGTCGACGACGGGGAGGTCTCCGGCGGCGATGAAGCGGTAGACGGTGCGGCGGTCGACGTCCAGGGCGGCGGCGACAGCGGGGATGGACAGCAAACGGGCAGGCATGCGCGAGTCCTCGGGAACAGGGCTGGAATGGCCAAGCCGACAAATTGATTCAGCCGGGCTGTCGGGCGGTCCAGGGCGAAGGTCAACCAGCCCCGTCAGGGCAGTGGAACCACATCGCTGGGGGCTGAGCCCATTTGACACGGCGGCCACAGCGAGGCGTGGACCGCCGACGTTCGGGATGCGTGCGGCGGGAGGGCCCGCGCTCAGATCATGAGTCCGAGCGCGGGGACGGAAACTACCGCACGGGAGTGTCCGGAATGCCCATGACCTCTTCCAGGTGATCCCAGTCGAGTTCGACGTCTTCCAGGCGGAAGCGGTGCGGGTAACGCAGCGCAACCCAACTCGCGCTCACACCAGCCCACTCGGCGACGCCCCACGCCGGAACGCCCGCCTTGAGCCAGGCGTCCAGGCAGGAATCACGCAGACTGGAGACCTGCTCCCCCAAGCCCGCTTGCACCTCGTCCGGACTCAACACCGCCTGGCGAGCCTGCCTCCACACCCTTCGGTACTCGGAGGACGCCAACGGTCCACCCCGCTCGCCGGGGAACAACAGATCACCCGTCTTCAGGTCCGCACTGTCGATCCAGCGCCTCAGCACACCCACGAGTTCCGGCGTGAGGGGGACCGTTCGGCCCTCGCCGGAGCGGACCAGCACCTCCCCGAACTCCCCGTCCGGGAGCGTCACGTCGTGCACCCGAACCGAGGCCGCCTCGCCTGGCGACAGCGCGGTGCCCGCCATGGTGAGGAAGAAGGGAAACACGACTCCCGGAGATTCCTCCTGGATCCATTCCAGAAGAGCGCGGACGTGGTCCACGGAGAGCAAGGACGATTCATCTATTGCAGGCTGCGACAAGCTACTTGGCTCCTCATACGAGACATCGGGACGCGTCGGCATCCCCTGGTCCATCAATGGTCCGAAGAAGCGCCGGTTTGGCCAACCGGCGATCGTCGGCTATGTTGCGCACGCGACGAACCGCTCGCGGATCGGATGATGCGCGGAGAGCAGGTATTAGATCGCCGGGATTTCCGAGGACCGCTCTAGGTTTGCTTCCTTCGCCGCGTTAATCCAGTCCGTACGGGACTTAATGTGTCTGCCGTCGGCGAATCAGGACAAACCCATCCGAGGCTGGGCATCAGAAGCCAGGAAACACAAGAACAGAGCAGGTGCCTTCTAAGCGCTTACTCCTTCGTTGTTACTGAGGTTGAACTCGTGGAGCCGTAGGGGCTGACGGCTCGCTGCCCGTGCGGATCACCGAAGCGGCGGGTACCCCAAGGAGGCGGCCTGACCGCCGAACGGTAGCGTTTCCGCGAAAAGTTACGAATCTAGGCGGCCGAGAGATTCGACCGGAACGCAGCAGACGCCCCTCGCTGGACTACGGAGGTATGGCAAAAGGCACAGGGAACGCAATCAGCACCGGACAGGATAGGGCGTCGATGCTTCCAAGCCCGAACCTGAACAGAGAGCTGACCTATCCAAGCGGCGAACTCAGGGCCTAGCGAACGCGCGTGCGGGATTCGACGGCAGACGAGCGGCTACAGAAGGAGGAGAGCTGACTGCGGACAGGTGTCGCGTGGTAGTGGGTGCGGTTTGCTGTCCACCGCCGGCGACGGTTGTGAGCGTAAGGCCGAACAGAAGCCTGTTCATCTCCTTGCTTGTCAGCCCCAGTTCCGCGGCTACAGCGGAAGGCTTCACACCCTTTGTGCGCAGCGCCGCGAATACCTTGGTCAGCACTTGGGATGTTTCCCGTTCTCCCATGCTTTCGGGTTCGCCAGAACGATATCCCAACCGGCTCAGTTCCGCGCAAGTAGACCTGTACTGCCAGTCCGTGAGCAGGCCCAAATCGTGCAGTCGGTACGTCAGGGCCATAGCGGAGACCTTCCAGATCCGCTTGCCGCGGATGATCTGGTCAACGTGGGCACCCGACGGCATGTGGCCCAGGACGCTTGCCCTGGGCATGAGGAACGCGGATGCGAAGGCGTTCGCCTGGCGTTCGGCTTCGGGACCCGAGCAGGCGTGCTCGCTCCCATGCATCACGAGGTGCCCGAGCTCGTGAGCGGCGTCGAAGCGGCCTCGTTCGGCCGATTTCAGGGTGTTGAGAAATACGAAGGGCACGCCTTCACGCCAGACGGCGAACGCGTCGACCTCGGCATGATCGGGGTCCAGGGAGAACACGCGCACTCCATGGGCTTCCAGAAGGTGCACCATATTGGGTGCCGGTGCTTCCCCCAGCTCCCAGCGGGTGCGGACCATCGCGGCGGCCGTTTCCGGATCCGGCCTGCCCAGAGATGGCACGTCCACCACGGGAAGGCGGAAGCTCTCAGCAATCCAGGCGTAAAGCGTCGCACCAAGCGTCCCTGCGGCGCGGGCGGCATCCAGCACCCGCGGTGAGGTCTTACTGCGCGCCCGCCACGAGATTCCTTCGGCGGGGAGTTCCTCCAGCGGCGGCCCTTGGAAGAAGGCTGCGGGGAAGTCCAGGGCGGATGCCAGCTTGTTCAGGGTGGTGGAGCGCGGAGCGGTTCGCCCGGTTTCGTAGTTCGACAGGCTTTGCAGCGAGATTCCAGACCGGTCCGACAACTGGGCGAGGGTCATCCCTCTGCGCTTGCGTGCCAGTGCGATGCGGGACGGGGTCACCATGTGGGGGCTGCCTCAGCTATCGGTGGTGCCTGGTGGGGGCGGCGGGCTCCGACGCCCCCACCATCGGACTCAGCGGAAATCGACAGGGATGTCGATCTCCCCAGGCCCATCATCGTTCAAAGGTTCGATTCCGTCCATCGTGAGCGTGGGAAGCGGAATCCGACTTCCCCATTCGACCACGAATCCGTCCACGAACCTCTTAGGCCGCGACAGCTCGCAGTCGACGCGTACCGCGTCCCCGACCTTCGTGCGGTGCGACAGAAGAAACCACGTCTTCAGCGCGGCGGCTTCCTCCTCGCTGAGCGACACGCCCCTGGGCCCTGCCCCCGCCACGAACAGAGCGGTCTGGACGTGTGCCGCCCCCTCGCCCTCGTTGGCTTGAGTGACCTGTCTGGTGGCGGCGCCCCGGCGGCGCCCGTTCTTCGGGAACAGGCCCGCCTGGCCGGTGGCCGCGTTACCGACCATGACGCCCATCGCCATCGATCGATCAGCGTTGCAAACCAGCTCCAAGCGGCCGTGCACGAGCCGCGCCCATCCCTCGCGCTCGATATGCAGCTCCCGAATCGTGCGCACATGGGCCTCATAGGCCCTCCGCCCCCCAGTCCCCATCGGGTCGTTGGGGACTGCTGTTCTGCGCGCCGCCTCGCCCGCGCGCAGAACGTCGTGCAGGTACTCCAACCTTGTCCCCATTCCGCCAAGTTGAGCCCGAACATCGTCGGGCTCCAAGGGGGACATTGACAGGGAGAACGGCAAGAGGACCTCCGATACACGGCAGTTGACTGATGGAGACCCTACCTCAAACAAGGGCCCATCTTTATAAGATTCTGCAGCTTCGTCGTTACGGACTGCGTCACTGGTTGCGAGCGAAGTGACCAGCCGCGACCTGCCTCCCGCGAACCTGTGGTGCCCATGCGCCCGAGATAGAGGTGCCGTCGTCGGTCGAGGAAGACCCGATCACGCCTCCGACGACTACCTGACGTCGGACACCCGATGGGTTCTGAACCGCTCCTTCTGCCGTTCAGCTGACTTGCGCACGCCTTCCTCGGAGATCGCGTACCGGATCCCTCCGCCCCATTGGACGAAGTTACTTTCCTTCCCACCTGAGACGTTGTTGATGTGAGAGATGAACAGGCAGCCACCCGCGAACTCTCCAAACTCGGGCCCCAGCTTCGCCGTCCTCGTCGTAGATGACGCGCTCTTCCTCGAAGACAGCCGTCCCCGTACGCGGGTCCCCCCGCGGTCAGTCGCAGGCCGCTCGTCCAGCCCTCAACCCGGCCGCCTCCCGGCGGACACTCGCAGCCGTTCACGAAGCACTCCCTCACGCCACGAACCGGGCCTGGAACGGCAGAGACGATCTCCGCACGCCGGAGGGACGGCGGGGCAGATGCGGTCAGTGCTCGGTGAGGTCCCGGATGTCCCAGCCAGCGCCGGCCATCGCGTCCGCGTACTTTTTGCTGCGGTCGCGGTGGGCGGCGAGCACCAGCAGGTGGGTGGGGCGTGTCGCTCCGACGAAAACGAGCTGCACGGCGGCCTGTACGGTCTTCAGTTCCCGCAGCGGGTCTCTCCCTTCGGCGATCATGCGCAGCGCCTCGGTCACGTCGAACTTCTTGCCCGTCTTCTCCAGGCACTCCAGGATCAGTGTTGCCGCGTGGGTCTCGCCCTTCGCGCTCTGGATGGTCCCGGGTACGGCTCGCGCCGCCGGTACTGCGGCGACGGCCGCGGGAGCGGGGCCGACAGCCGCGCCTTCCGCAGCATCGGTGGTGAATTCCATAGCAGACTGGCGCAGTTGGCAGCCGTTGAGGAGCTTCAGCTGGACGGCCAGCTCCTCGGTGGCTTCTGCCCAACTCGTTGCGTCGAACAGGTCTGCGTTGAGGAGGAGTTCACGCAGCAGGATCCGCACCCTGCCTCCGGTCGTCGCCATTGACCTCTCCAGGCGACCGAGGGCCGGGAGCCCGTCGCCGGCCGGTGCCGAGACGGACGCGCGCACGGCGTTCCACAACTCGATGGCCGCTTCGTGGCTGTCCGGGCCTGATTTCCACCGGGCGCTTGCCGCGCGGGCCGCACCGATCAGGGTGCGGTGAGCCGTCGGGCGGCTGGTCGGGGTGTATCCGGGCAGGTAGCAGGAGATCGACTGCGGGTAGACGGGTGAGGATTTCGGGTTCTGTCGCGAACCCAGTACACGCGGTGGACGCCGCACCAGGACGTCCTCGGCGACGGTCACAGCAGCCATGCGCTCAAAGGTCGGTACGACGTCGGACACCGTGGTCTCGTCGAACAGCAGAACCGCCACCTGGCCGGCGGGGCCAGCTCCGCGGACCTGCTGGGGCCGCCGGACGGCCAGGCGGCTGGCCACGGCCGCGATCTGCGGCCCGAAGCGGCGACTGACCGGCAGCTCCGGGGCCCCCGGCAGCGGGAACATCGAGGCGGGCCCTCCGACGGAGGCCGCGTCGCTGTAGATGCCCTGGTTGGTATCGCCCACCCGCTGCACGACGGTGGACGAGGAAGCGAACACGAGGTCCAGCAGTTCGTGCTGGGTGGCGCTGGTGTCCTGCGTTTCGTCGAGGAGAACGAACGGGAAGCGCGTGGTGACCGCTGCGGCGATACCCGCGTGCCGGGCGAGATACTCCTGGGCGAGGGCGTACATGTCCTGGAAGCGGAAGATGCCCCGGCGTGCCAGCGTCCGTTTGAGGTGGTCCAGCTGTTTCCCGCTGGGAGACTGGGCGCCGAAGGGCAGATCTCTGGCCGCTCCGGTGACCGCAAGTTCGCCCTTCCGGTAGGTGAACGTCGCCCTGGTGACAATGGAGGTGCCCTCGTGCTGGTGCTCCGCATAGCTGCGCAGGGTGGAGTATTCGGGGCGCTGAAGGAGCCGGAGCGCTGCGGTCTCGAAGGCGTCGTCGTCGACTGACCGGACCTCCACTTTTCTGTCCCGCACGGCCGGCAGCGCTAGGAAGGTGTGTACGAAGGACTGGATGGTGCCGATGAAGTGCGGATAGCACAGCAGGCTGCGTCCTGCGGCGAGAAGGCCCACTCGGTCGGCGATCTCGTTCTTGGCCGTGTTGGTGTGCGACAGCACGCACACCCCGCGGGTCGGGGAGGTCCACGCGTCGGCCATCAGCGCGAGCTTGAGCCCGATCAAGGTCGTCTTGCCCGACCCCGGGGCGGCCTGGAGGTCCTGGGTGCTCTCGCTCTGCAGGAAGTCCCACTGCTCGGCATCGAGCGGGTCCAGTCCCAGGAGTTTCACCATGGCCTCCACCTTGTCGGTGGCGAAGGCATCGGGCAGGTAGGTGCGGGTCACGGGGCCACCTCGCCGCACAGGTAGGTGAAAGCATCGAGGAGGTAGGGCGGGACGTCGCTGCGAACCAGCGGCGTCGAGGCGAGCAACTGGGCGGCGAACTGTGCGGTGATCGGCTTGCTGACGTTGTCCAGCTTGAGCGGCCGGTAGATCTTCAGGGCGGCCTCTTCCAGGGAAAGGCCCTGCCCTATCCACGTATCGACAACCCGGTCAGCCCGCGCGATGGCTTTCTCCGTCTTGTCGGCGTCCGGCCAGGCCCGTGCTGCGGCGGATGCCAACTTGACCGCGCGGTACATCAGCCTGGCCATGGTCCAGGACGTGACCGCAAGGTCGTACTCCAGCGTCCACCAGTCGGACACGAACGTCTCCACCGGGCCGTCGTCGCCGGTAGTGAGCTTCGTGACGTACGCAGAGACCTCCTCCTCAGTCATATCGGTCCAGCGCGCGAGCTTGCCCCTCATATCCTCGGGAGTGCTGGCGGGCACGAGATCACGGTCGCGGATGCAGGCCACGCGGACCGGGATCTGCTCACCGTCGCGCTGGAAGACCCGGCTGTAACGGAACAGGCCGACGTGGCCGACGTTGACCACGCTGATCCCGTGTTCGTTGAAGCGCATGCCCAGGGCGCCGGCGAGCGCGGGCAGGAAGATCGCCTCGGCGTCTCCCTCGACCATCGCCAGCCCCCGGGCGAAGAACATGTTCGCCTTGGTGACGTCCAGGAAACGGGTCAGGAACGCGTAGTCCTCCTCGGTCAGGCGCGTCCTACCGCGCCGGAGCGGAAACGTACGTCCCCGGGCGACCAGGGTCAGACACTCGACCGGCGTCGAGGAGGCGAGGTTGGGGCTGTGGGTGGTGAGGATGACCTGCACCGGCGCCCTGTCACCATCCTGCGGCTTCTGCGCCTTGTCCCGCAGCAGGTCCATGATCCGGGTCTGCAGCTGGGGGTGGAGGTGCGCCTCGGGCTCCTCGATCAGCAGCAGGGGAGCCAGTTCGTTCTTGCCCAGCAGGAGCAGCTCCGCGGCCATGAACAGGGCGTTGTTGTAACCGAGTCCGCGGCGCGTCCACTCGTCGGACGCTGTGAAGAGGTTCAGTTCCAGCCGCTCCAGTGCGCGGACCAGCGTCGCGTCTGTGGCAACGCTGATCTTGGCGCGCAGGACGTCGTCACCGATCGCGAACCGCTGCAAGTAAGCCGAGTTGATGTCCTCACTCACCTCCGCGACAGCCTTGTTGTCGCGGATATCGCACTCAGCCCGCCGCAGAATTCCCCTCAGAGTTGACGGGGGTTCATCACCGGTCGGGTCGAAGTCGTCGACGTCCTGGTCCTTCATCGCCGGGTAGCCGGCGAGGATCTGGGACAGCCGCGACCCGCGGCCCGAGCGCAGTTCCGCCTCTGCATCGCGAAGGGGGCGCAGGTAGGTGGCGCGCAGGAGTTCGCGAGCAGCGCCGTCCAGGGCGGGGCCATTGCCGTCCGGTCCGGTCCGGGTGGTTACCGAGACCCGGTTGCGCAGCGGATCCATCCGCTGCGCCTTGAACGTGACACACAACCAGGCGGTGCCGTCGCGGTCGTGGGTGAGCAGTTCCAGGAAGACCGCCTGCTCCTCGGTCGACAGGTCGGTGAAGGCGCACCCGATGGTGAAGGTCTCCGCCCTCCCGTCCTTCCCGAGGTGGAAGTCGTCCTGGGAGACCCGGTAGTAATCCGATGCCGCGGACTGCAGGCACAGCCGGATCGCGTCGACAATCGCCGTCTTCCCGCTGTCGTTCTCCCCCACGAGCACATTCGTCCCGGCCGTGAACGAAAGGCTCAGCGCATCATCTCGCTCGCCCTCGCCCTGCGCTGCGGGTCCGAAGACCCGGAAGTTCTCGACCCGCAGATGCGCCAAGTACACACAGTCCCCCCGCCGGCAGGGGCCGCGGCACCCTTTTCTCCGAGACGGAGCCCCCAGGCGGCACGGCCCTTGATCTACACTCCCGGAATCCTACGCTCTCCGCTGGCCTCGCCCAGAAGGAATCCGACAGAGCGGTGGGCGCCAGCGGCATGAGTGCACCTCCGGCGACGACAACGTAGCTCGCGGCGCCCCAGCAGTACGTCGACCACCGAGCGCGGGGCAGTCGGGCGGGGTGTAGGCGTCGGTCGCGGCGAGTTCGTAGTAGCGGACCGCTTCCTCACCGAGCGGAACGGCCGGTTCCTTCGCGGCTCGGTAGAGGTAGTCGAGTACGGCGGTGGTCGAGCGCAGCTCATTGAACAGGAAGTCCCGGTCGCGGCGGGTCAGTGCGGTGGAGGGCATGTCGACCGGCTGCCACGTTGCGGTGGTTCCTTCCGGTACGCAGGGGTGGTCCAAGAGGAGCAACACCGCATCCTACTCGTAGGCGTTGCCATCCACGCGCAGCGTTAATCGCCACAGCGAACGGGCGGACTCACGCGTCCTCAGATGCGTAATTATTTGTCATGACCGCGACGCAAGGTCAACAGCGCCATCAAGGAGCCTCGCCCGAGCACGACGTGGTCCATGTCTCCACACCTTGCCTGAGCTGGACTTCGGGCCTCTCCCCGATCGCAGGAACGCCGCCCGTGAACGCCCCGACCCGGTACGTATCCAGAGAGGTGGCGAGGTGGCGCCCGGCCCTCTGTAGCACGTGCCTGTGTATCTCGGCGTCGTCATTCGAAAGGGCCGAAGTCCGGCGAGGAAGCAACACGACTGGCCCTGAGCACCTGGGCAAGGGTCGAGAGGGCTTCGAAGACACCGAGGACCTCGCCGAGGAACTCGAGATAGGTCATCCCGGAGGGGCTCTCATCGCTGACGACGCGGCCTGTCTGGAGGTTGTGATGTGCTGTCGCGTGCCCGATCGTGTTCCGGCGACGGTTGTTGAGCAGGCTCTCCAATGGCTCCCAACCCGGCACCTGTGCCACGTATGCGATTTTGAAGGCATTCGGCAGCTTGTCGAACTTGTCGAGGTTCCTGGGGCGCATCTTCTCGGGTACGCGGTCGGGGTGGATGGCTCCGAAGTCGTCCGGGCTTCCGCGCTTCACCGTGTTCTGTGCTGCAACAAGCGGCCACAGGCACTTGCAGGCGAGCTCGAATCCGTGGTGGTACAGGTCCCTCACCATCGAGAACTCGTCGCGGTAGAGGACAAGGTCGTCGAAGGCGTCCTTGCCCCCCGGCCCGAAGAACCTCCCCAGGAGCCCCATCTCCCAGGACTCGTGATGTTCTACGAAACGGTTGAGCTCCGTGAAGACATCTCGTTCCAGAGCCGCCGAGGATTGTCCTCGACGCCGGAAGGTCGCGAGGTGATCCTTGTGTCGTTTCATCGCTGCGAAGTGCTTGCGCGAGAAGCGGCCGATTACGTTGGCGCTGGTGGTCCCCGTGGTCCCTGTGATGACCGTCGTCACTGCGCCCATAGCCTGGTAAGCGACAGTCGTTCGCTCATGGCTCGTGCCCGGTTCCCATGCGAGTCCGAGCTGCTGCTGCGCGATGCGGACGAACATCGCAGTGTTGCCCTGGAGGTAGTACTGGAACAACATGCGAACCGTGGGCCATTGATCGCGGCCCGCTTCGAGCGCCGAATGCCGTTCGGACTGGAACTCCGCGAAGGCGTGGTCGCCGAGGGCCTGGAGGAGCGTCATCGTCGGGAAGGACCCCATCGGCGTGAACGTGTCGGCGTCGTAGCGCGACGGCACGAACGGATTGATGGTCACGACGCGTCTACCAGGAGACTCTGGCGCGGAGTCGCTCAGCACCTCGCACTCGATGGCGATACGGTGGTTTTCGAGCTCAGTGCCCGACATCGAGCCCCGGATCGATAGTCCGCAGTGCGGGCACGGCAGGTAAAAGCGCGTTCCGCGGGTCGGCTCCACACCGAGGCGGGCGTCGAACGCCTCCGCACATCCCGGGCACTTGAGGTAATAGCGGGTGATCATGGTGCCAAGCTAGACGTCCCGAACCAGGGCGGCCAAGCTCTTTCGGTGAAAGCGGCTGCCAACGAGGTTGATGAGGGGTTCCTTGTCCTCCAGGAGCAAGACCGGACCGAGCACGTCGCCACCGAGAAGGAACTCACCGCAGCCAAGAAGGACTCCTGGGTCAGGATCCCCCGCTTCGACTACACCCCGTCCGAGTGTCTCCGCTTCGTCCTCAGCGGCGGCCAACCACATCGGGCCAGCGAATGGTCCGATACCCCCGGCCGCCCCCCTGGAAGACCAGCTCGCCGAAATCGCCCAGGAGGTCACCCTCTGCGGCGAAGCCACCGAACGCAGACGTCTGGACGAGATCGAAGTGGCACGCCAGAAGCGCATCCACTGGGAAGCCGCCATGAAAGAAGCCCGAATCCGGTACGCCGAGGCGTACCGCGTCAGGCACTTCGAGGCGCAGGAAGGGATATGGCGCCACGCCGCCCGACTGACGAAATATGTGAACGCCGTACGCACCCGAGTCGGGGGCATGCCCCCAGGCCAAACCCGGACCGAAGCCGAAGCCTGGATCGACTGGGCAGCAGCCCGCGTGGAGCGCCTCGACCCACTGAACACAGCGCCCCGGCTGCCCGACATAGCCGAGCCACGCCCCGACGACCTGAAGCCCTTCCTCGGGCACTGGAGCCCCTACGGCCCCACCTACTGACACCCGATCCGCCACACGTCCGGCCCGCCGAAGTGCGGCAGCAGCGCGCCTGCCACCGCAACCAGCGGCGGCCGCCGTAACCCGGCGGAATCTTCTTCAAGTTCCCGCAAAACCAGCCCACGGCAGCGCGCCTCCCAGCCAACGTGACCTGCACGATTAGCCAGGTGATTCCCCGTCAGAACGAGCGTCAAATGAGCGTCACGAGCGTCATTTCAGCGTCAAGATATCGCCCGTAACGCCCACACCGCACATAATGCGCACGCGAGAAACCGCAGGTCAGGAGCCCTTCACGGCCGGTTCAAGGATGGCGACACACTCCACATGATGCGTCATCGAGAAACATTAATCGGCACAGTACGTGATGCTCACCGCGTCGCAAATGAGGGCAACATAGCCGAACATCGCCGGTTAGCCAAACCGGCGCTTCTGCAGACGATTGTTGTCCACCGTTTGCCCAGAGCACCACTGCGGATCAGTTCCATCAGAAGGGACTCACCGCTTCTGTGCATGCAGAACCCAATGGTTCTCCACCTGCGGGCCGCGTCGCTTGTCGCCGACCGCCTTCTTCGGTACCCCTTTGGTGCTCCATACCCCCCGGAGATCCACCGCCCTTGCCCACCGAACCGATAGCAGACTACACAGACCGTCAGACGCACACGAAGAATGAGGGCGGTGCCCCTTTCGTCCGAGATGACAGCGGGTCGTCTCTCCTGGCCAATGCCTGGTATTCGACGCGCGACCTCGCCGCCTGCCTGCGTGTAAACACCTCGACTCTGCGCCGTTGGCGCACCGCTCGGCCACCCCAGGGCCCGCCGTTCGTCTCAGTTTCGGAACGCGTCATCATGTACAGCGCGGTCGACGTTGAAGAATGGCTGCGTCGCCACCGGACCGTCCCGCGCCGAGTCGCATGATGACCGACAAGGCCATTGTGCCGGTCGGCGTCCGACTCACCACCGACATCGAGTACCGGCCTGATCGCCCCAACCCGTACCGCGCGCGAGTCCGCTGGTTCGATCCGGCTACGAAGCGGCGTCTGTCCCTGTCGGAGGGGAAGGCGGACGAGGATGAAGCGCAGGAGTGGCTCCAGTCCATCATCGAAGCGGCTGAGGCAGGGCTGTCCCCGTCGCTCGCCACCATGAAGCTCGCCGAATACGGCAACGCGAACATGGACCTCGCCCTGCGCGGCCTGGAGCTGAAAACACTCGACCCCTACCTGTCAGGCTGGCGGATGCGTGTCGTGCCCGCCCTGGGCCACGTCGCGGTCCGGATGATCACCAACGGCGCTGTCGACCGCACCGTGCAGAACTGGATCGCCGACGAGCTCAGCCGCTCAACGGTCAAGAACACCATCGCCGTCCTGGTCCGCGTCATGGAGCAAGCAGTCCGCGACGGCATCATCAAGGTGAACCCCGCCCGGGTGACCGGCTGGCAGAAGCTCTACAAGCAGGCCGAGGACGAACTCCTCGACCCACGCGCGCTCGCCCTGCCCGACTGGGAAACACTCGTCGCACTGGCCGACGCACTCGTGGCCGCCTCCCACGACGAGTACCGCGGCTGGGGAGACGTGGTCATCTTCGCCGCGTGCACCGCCGCACGGATCGGAGAGATCTCAGGCTGCCGCGTCGGAGACATCGACACCACCCAGTGGATCTGGACCGTGCGGCGTCAGACCACGCCCGCGCCCGGCGGGCTGACCGACAAGGGCACCAAGGGCAAGCGGGCCCGCAAGGTTCCCATCGTCGAGGAGATCCGCCCCCTCGTCGCCCAGCGCATCCTGACCGCCGGCCCCAATCCGGACGCCCGCCTGTTCACGGGCCCGCGAGGCGGACGTATCTCCACCGCCGTCCTGCGCGACGCCACACACTGGGACGACGTGGTCACCAAGCTAGGCTACGAGCATCTGCGCCGCCACGACCTCCGACACACCGGACTGACCTGGTTCGCCGACGCCGGGGTCCAAGTACACGTGCTCCGCAGAATCGCCGGCCACGGTTCACTGACCACCACCCAGCGCTACCTTCACCCGGACGTCCACAAGATCACGGCCGCCGGGGCGGCGCTCTCGGCCCACTTCAACGTGCTGCGCGCACCGCGCTCGCTGCCGAGCCCCATCGTCATGACCCGCTGACCCGGTCAAGGACGCCGGACCTCCAGCTGGTCCCCAACTGGTCCCCAGAAATGATCAAGGGCCGGTTTCGGATTGCTCCGAAACCGGCCCTGATCTGCGACTGTCTCCAGTCGGGACGACAGGATTTGAACCTGCGACCCCTTGACCCCCAGTCAAGTGCGCTACCAAGCTGCGCCACGTCCCGATGCCCGTCTGACCTGGGGTTTCCCCCTGGCTGAACGCGCATGAGAACAATACCGCACTCGGGCGGGTGGTCACGAACGCCTTTACCGCTTGACCTCGACCAAGCTTGATGTTCAACGCTTGTGCCATGACGAACACGACCGCCGCACCGACGCGTGACGACCGCGACATGAACCGTCTGATGAGCCTGATGACCGGGGACGAGAAGCACAGCCCCGCAGCGACCTCCACCCTGGACGCCTTGTGGGTGCTGTACGACCGGGTGCTGCGGGTGGCACCCGGCACCGTCGACGCGCCCGGCCGCGACCGGTTCCTGCTGTCCAAGGGGCACGGTCCGATGGCGTACTACGCGGTCCTGGCCGCGCACGGTTTCTTCGGCGAGGAGCTGCTGCCGGGGTTCGGGGCGTACGACTCACCGCTCGGGCACCATCCGGATCGGATGCTGGTGCCGGGGGTCGAGATCGGCAGCGGGTCGCTGGGGCACGGGCTGCCGCTGGCCGTGGGGAGCGTGCTCGGGTTGCGGGCGCAGGGGCTCACCGATCCGCGGGTGTGGGTGCTGATCGGGGACGCCGAGCTGGACGAGGGCAGCAATCACGAGGCGCTGGCCTATGCGGGCCCGGCCGGGCTGGAACAGCTGCACACCGTGGTGATCGACAACGCGTCGTCCTCGTACGCCCGGCCCGGCGGGATCGCGGCCCGGTTCGAGGCGGCGGGCTGGTCGGTCGGCTCCGTCGACGGACGGGACCACGAGGCGCTGTACGCGGCCTTCACCGCGCCGCACCCCGGACAGCCGCGGGCCGTGGTCGCGCGCGTCGACCCGAAGGACTGAACGCATCACGCGAAGACCTGGGACCCGAGTACGCCGAGCCTGCACGACACGAGAGGGACACTTCACATGGACACGATGCGTGACCGCTTCATCGCCACCACGTCACAGTTGCTGGACGAGGACCCGCGCCTCGCCCTGGTCCTGGCCGAGATCAGCCGCGACGGCTTCGGCGGGGCGGCGCGGACCCATCCGGACCGGGTCATCAATGTGGGAATCAGGGAGCAGCTGCTGGTCGGCGCGGGCGCCGGGATGGCGCTGACCGGGCTGCGGCCGATCGTGCACACCTTCGCCAGCTTTCTGGTGGAGCGGCCGTTCGAGCAGGTCAAGCTGGACTTCGGCCACCAGGGAGTGGGCGGGGTGCTGGTGAGCGCCGGAGCTTCGTACGACTGGCCGGCCGGCGGGTTCACCCATATGTCGCCGGGCGATGTCGCGCTCCTGGACACCCTGGACGACTGGACCGTTCATGTGCCGGGCCACCCGGACGAGGCCGAGGTGCTGCTGCGGGAGGCCGCGGCCGGGGACGGCCGGGTCTACGTGCGCCTGTCGGTGCAGTCCAACGACCGGGCGCGGCCGGTCGGCGCGGGGAGCGGGTTCACCGCGGTGCGGGAGGGGACGGGCGGGGTGGTGATCGCCGTCGGACCGATGCTCGACAACGTGCTCGCCGCGACCGACGGGCTCGATGTGACGGTGCTGTACGCGACGACGGTGCGCCCGTTCGACGGGGACGGGCTGCGGCGGACGGTCGGTGTTCACGGGGTCGCCGATGTGGTGATCGTCGAGCCGTATCTGGCGGGCACGTCCACTGCTGCCGCCAATGACGCGCTCGCCGAGCTGCCGCACCGCGTGCTGGGCCTCGGAGTGGGGCGGGCCGAATTGCGCAAGTACGGGGAGATGGACGAGCACCTGGCCGCGCACGGCCTGGACGCGAGGGGGCTGCGGGAGCGGATCGGCGCCTTCCTCCGCCGCTGACCGGGCCGGAGCCGCCGGTCGGATGACCGGCGGCGTCCCGGTGCCGGTGTCGCCCTCCCCCGCCGGGCGGGCTCGATGCCGCCCGGCGAGGGGAGAACCGCTACGGGTGGACGAGCACCTGGGACAGCGCCACGCGTCCGGTGCCGGACGTCACGATCTTCACCGTGCGGGTGCGGCTGTCCAGGTCCAGGACCGTCGGGCGCAGCGCCTTCCCGCTGACGTGGACCGTTCCGTCGTCCGTGACCACGTCGAAGTCGGCGGTCGTGGCGGAGGAGTTGTTCCAGATCTCGATCTGGCGGACGCGCTGCTCGGCACCCAGGTCGACCTGCCACCAGGCGCCCGCCTCGGAGAGCGTGCGGGTGTCCGTGTTGGTGTCGCCGTCCAGGGCGAGCTCCGCGCCCGCCGTTCCCTCGGTGGAGGACTGGGTGGCCGTGCCGGTGCGGGCCAGGTCGGTGCGCAGTTGCTCGACCGGACCGCCGTGGGCGCCCGCCCGGCGTGCGACGGCGAGGGCCTCGGCCGGCAGCCGGTCCAGGCCGGTGAGGTTGTCCGTCATGACCGAGCCCGTGCCACCGAGGGCGGGCGCGGCAGTGTCGGTCCAGTTGCCCCGGGCGGTGTTCTGGATGCCGTAGTCCGCCCAGTTCGAGACCCACTTGTAGCCGATGCGGGTGATGACGTTCTTCTCGACGACGATGTGCGAGGACTGTTCGTCGAGGTAGATGCCGTTGCCGTCGCGCTCGGTGTTCCCGAAGGCGGAGCGGTTGATGTAGTTGCCGGAGACGACCGTGCCCGGCTGTGCGCCCTGGGTGTAGATCGCCCCGCCGTCGTGCTGCTCCTGGGTGACCTCCATGACGTGGGTGATCCGGTTGTTCATCACCTTGTTGTCACGCAGGACGGACTTCTGGGACTCGGGCTGGTTCCAGCCCCAGCCGACCGAGATCCCGGAGTACGGGAGGTGGTCCAGGCTGTTGTGGTCGACGATCAGCCCCGCCTCGTACCCGGCCCAGATGCCCACCGAGTCGGTGAACTCGACGCCGGAGCGGGTGATGGTGTTGTGCGCGACGGTGTTCCGCTCCCCCGCGAGCGCCGCCGACGGCATCGGCTCGGTGTCGCCCACGTAGACGGCGCCCGAGGAAAGGTCGGTGAAGGAGGAGCGGGTAACCGAGCTGTCCTTGGTGCCCGCTTCGAGGATCGCGCCCGCCCCGCCGAGCCGGCCGAACCGGGCGTTGTCGATGCTGACGCGCTGTCCGCCGCGGACGGTCACCGCGGCGGACGGCTTGGTGTAGAAGCGGCCCGCGTGGTCGACGGGGCCGGTGGCGCCGGTCAGGGTGAGACCGGCCTGCATGCCCGCGTAGCCCTCGTCGGTGCCGGGCTGGCGGTACGCCGCGTACGCGAAGCCGATCCCGCTGACGGTGACGTCGTGGGCGCCGTCGACGACGAGCAGCTGTTCGGTGTGCGGGGTGACGGCCCGCGCATGGCGCATGTTCTCGCCCTTGTGCGGCAGGTAGGTGACGGTGCGGTACTTCGAGTTCCAGACGAACTCGCCCGGCTGGTCGAGGAGTTCGGGGGCGTTCTCGAAGTGGGCGACGCCGCTGTAGCGGGTGGAGTCGACCGTGGTGGAGTCCCAGGCGGGTCCGGTGCGGTCGGTGCC
The DNA here is from genome assembly GCF_042882135.1 of Streptomyces sp. NPDC058240. NCBI lineage: Bacteria > Bacillati > Actinomycetota > Actinomycetes > Kitasatosporales > Streptomycetaceae > Streptomyces > Streptomyces sp. NPDC058240. Next base: position 49,750 of record NZ_JBHVWT010000029.1, on the reverse strand, counting down.
GCTCGCCGAGTTGGTCCAGCAGGGCTGGGCGAAGGTCATGACATCGCCGTTCACGCCCGTGATCCGGCAGTGGTAGTTGCGCCAGCGGACCCGGATGACGGCTTCGGCGTCGGTGGGGCGCTGCCACTGGGCGATACCCGTGGCGACCGCGCCGGTCATCCCGGTCTTCGTGGCGTCGCAGGTGCTCGCCGCGCAGGCCTCGCCGCGGGCGCGGGTCGCGCGCCTGCCGTCGATGAAGAGCTGGCGGGGGTCGACGCCGGCCGGGACGTCGGCGGTCCAGGTGCCGTCGGTGTTCTGCCGCCAGCCGGTGATGTCCTGTCCGCCGGAGAGGACGGGGCGGGCGCCGGGGGCCGCGGCCCAGGTGACCGTGCGGCCGTTCTTCCCGGAGTCGGCGGGACCGAGCTTCAGGGGCTGGTCGAGCTTGTACGTGCCGTTCTTCAGGAGTACGCGCACGTCGCGGCCGCTCTCGGTGCGTGCCTGGTCGCGGGCGCCTTCCGGGGTGCAGGGGCGGGCGACCGTGCAGGAGGTGCCGTGTCCGTCCGGGGCCGCGTACAGGGTGCGGGTACCGGGGGCGGCCTGGGCGGCCGGGGCCGCCAGGAGCGCGGCCAGGACGGCGGCGGAGGCGGCAGCGGCGGTTCCTCGTACGACGTTCAGGGAGCGGCGGTTCACGCAGAGGCCTTCCAGTCGGGGTGGCCGGGCATGGGCGGGTTCACGGCTCCGAAGAGCCAGTCGCGCAGGAACGGGTCGAGGGACTTGTCGCCGGTGACGTCGACGGTGTGCCGGATGAACGCCTCGCTGGTGTACGTGGAGTCCTTGAAGCGCTTCACCCACTCGCGCATGACCCGGTCGAACTTCCGCTGACCGGTCCGGAGGCTGAGCGCGTACAGGACGAGGGCGCCGCCGTCGTAGATGTTGGTGCCGCCGAGCGCCTTGGGCAGTCCGGGCGGCCCGTCGGCGGCGCGGACCGCGTCGAGCTTCTCGTACGTCGCCTTCATCTTGTCCTCGAAGACCGACCAGCCGCGCTCCTCGCCGTACAGACCGGCGTAGTACACGGCGGGACCCTCGTTGAGCCAGGCCTGCTGCCAGTCGTTCGGGGTGACGGAGTCGCCGAACCACTGGTGGACGAGCTCGTGGACCATGGTGGTCTCGTAGCCGGGCTGCCCGTCGGCGTTGAGCTTGAACCAGTTGGTGGAGAACAGGGAGAGGGTCTGGTTCTCCAGGGCGTCGGTGTAGCCGTCGTAGATGTGGACGCCGTAGACGGAGAACGGGTAGCGGCCGAACTTCGCCTCCAGCCAGGCCAGATGGTCGGCGGTGCGCGCGACGATCGGGCCGTACTTGTCCTCCTGGCCCTGCGGGACGATGTGCCGCAGCGGCAGTCCGCGGTGGCTGGTGCCGTACAGATAGGTGCCCTTGACGACGGCGATGCCGATGAGTTCGGTCGCCATGCGCTCGCGCAGGGCGAAGTGCCAGACGGTGGAGCCGTCGGCGCGCGGGGTCCTGTGGAGCAGTTCGCCGTTGGCGGCGGCGACATAGCCCTGCGGGGCGCTGATGTGGAAGGTCCACGTCGCCTTGTCGGACGGGGTGTCGTTGCAGGGCAGGAAGGTGTCGGCGCGGGAGGACTGGGCGGCGGAGGCGAAGCCGCCGTCGGTGCCGAACTTCCAGCCGGTCAGGCCGAGTCGGGGGGTCTTGCCGTTGCCCCGGTAGCGGACCTCGGCGGTGAACGCCTGCCCCTTGTGGAGCGGGCGGGCGGGGGTGACGGTGAGCTCCTGGCCGCTCTTGCCGGGCGAGAGCGCCCAGGTGGCGGGGCGGCCGGCGACGGTAACGGCGTCGATGGTGTGGCCGTCGGTGTCCAGGTTGAACGCGGAGAGGTCCTGGGTGGCCTTGGCGTTGATCCGCACCGCGGCGGTGAAGTCGTACGTGACCGGGGTGAAGTCGAAGGTCAGGTCGTAGTGGACGACCTGGTAGCCGCCGTTCCCGAGGGTCGGGAAGAGCGGGTCGCCGACGCCGTCCGAGCCCGGCTTCGGGTCGAAGCCGTGCGACCGGGCGGAGGCGGGCGAGCCGAGGGCGGGTACGGCGACGGCCGCGGCCACCGCCGCGCCGCCGAGTTTCAGGGCCGAACGTCGGGTCGTCACTTCTTCCCCTCCTGGAAGGCGTTCTCGAACTCGCCTCGGGCCTGCTCGCCGCCCTTGGCCAGGTAGTCCTTGACGAGCTGGTCGTAGGCGGACATGGGCTTGCGACCGGAGATGATGTCCTTCAGCGCGTCGCCCTTGAGCGTGTTGAGGCTGCCGGAGCCCTTGGAGTCCCAGGTGGGCGAGGAGTACTGGAGCGTCGGGTCCGGCACCATCATGGGGATCATCTTGGTGAAGGCGTCATGGACGTGGCGGACGCCCTGCTCCGAGTCGGCGCTGAAGATCGCCGGGACGGCGGAGGCCATGAACTTCCACGGCACGGTGACATCCTGGGTGCCCTGCTTGGTGAGCGCCGGGTTGCCCTTGGCGTCCCGGGTGAAGTCCTTGCCCTCGACCCCGTAGTTGATGAGGGTGTACTCCTGGCTGCCGAACGGGGACGCGGCGAAGTCGGCGAGGGCCAGGATCTCCTTGACGCGGTCTCCGGACGCCTTCTTGATGTGGGTGTTCTGGAGCGAGATGTTGTCCATCCAGGCGACGGCGTCCTTGCCGACCGGCACGAGCGGGCGCGGGTCGTACTTCTTGTCGATCGCCTTCATCGAGGCGATGTAGCCGACGCCGGGCGCCAGGTAGGTGGGCATGCCGTCGTAGACGTAGGCGCCCTTGCCGTTCTTGAACATGTCCGTGTACTGGGCCTTCTGCGCCCCGGACATCTGGAGGGTGCCCGGGTAGTAACAGCCGGCCTTGTACAGAAGCCGCGCCGTCTCGACGGCCTTGCGGTACTCCGGGGTCTCCAGGTCGACGGTGAACTTGCCGGTCTTCTCGTCCAGCCGCCAGAAGTTGGGCGCGCCCGCGGACATGGCGAGCATGCTGGTGGCGCCCGCGATGATGGCGTACTGGTCCTGCTTGGGCCGGGTCAGCTCCTTGCAGACCTCGACGAACCGGTCGAGGTCGGTGATCTGGTCGAGGCTGGTGACGCCGACCTCCTCGAACAGGTCGTGGCGGTAGACGCCCGCGCCACCGGTGCCGGTCCGGGCGATCGGGATGCCGTAGAGCTTCCCGCCGAAGATGGCGGACTGCCAGGCGCCCTTCGGGATCGCGGCCAGGTTCGGGTAGTCCTTGACCTTGTCACCGGAGAGGTACGGGGTCAGGTCGGCGCACTTGGCCTGGAGGAAGGCGGCCTTGTTGTCCACGCCACCGCTCTCCGGGTACATGAAGAGGTCGGGCAGGCTGTCGCTGGCGACCATGGTGGAGAACTTGGTGCCGTAGTCGTCCGCGGGGACGGCGGTGATGTTCACCTGGCCGCCGAGGAGCTTCTCGATCTCCTGCCAGTCGGCGTTGCTGCCGCGTGCGGGCGGCGGCGGAGAGAAGGTCTCCATCGTCGCACTGATCGGCTTGGCCCCCTTGAGCGGGATGCTCTTCGTGGCGCGCAGCGGCTTGGCCGGGTAGCTGAAGAAGCCCTGCGGAACGCCCGCCGCGGTGCCCGCCAGGTCGGGCTTGAGGCCGATGTTGCGGACCGCGGTGTCCGGGAGCAGCGAGGCGCTCTTGGCCTCCGCCTTCGCGGTCGTGCCGCCGTCGCCGCAGGCGGCGAGCAGCGGGGCGGCGGCCAGTCCCAGACCGACGCCCGCACCCATGCGGAACAGTGCTCTGCGATTGATGGGGGTGGAGCTCGACACCTGAATCTCCTTGAGAGAAGGGAAGGAAGGAGTGGGGGGCGGTGGCTGCGCTCAGCCCTTGACGGCGCCCGTGAGCACGCCCTTGGTGAAGTAGCGCTGGAGGAACGGATAGACGCAGAGGATCGGTACGACGGCGATCACCAGGACCGCCATCTGTACGGCCTGCTGCGGGGCGAGCACCTCGCCGGCCGAGGCGGCGTTCAGGCTCTGGCCCTGGAGCACGTAGGTGCGCAGCACCATCGGCAGCGGCCACTTGTCGGAGTCGTTGAGGTACAGGAGCGAGTTGAAGAAGGCGTTCCAGTACGTCACCGCGTAGAAGAGGCTGATCACGGCGAGGACGGCCTTGGACAGCGGCAGGACGATCCGCACCAGGATGCGGAAGTCTCCGGCTCCGTCGACCTTCGCGGCGTCGTACAGCTCCTCGGGCAGGTTCATGAAGAAGGACCGCAGGACGACCAGGTTGAAGGCGCTGACCAGGGTGGGCATGACGAGCGCCGCGTAGGTGTCGTACAGGCCAAGACCCTTGACCAGCAGGAAGTTCGGGATGATGCCCGCGTTGAAGAGCATCGTGAACAGGGCCGTCATCAGGATGAAGCGGGAGCCCGTGACATCGCGGCGGGAGAGCCCGTACGCCATGCCGACGGTGACGAGGAGGCTGGCGAGGGTGCCAAAGACCGTGATGCCCAGGGAGACGATCAGCGCCCGGGTGACGACTCCGCCGGTGAAGATGGTGCGGTAGGCGTCCAGGGTGGGGTGGTCCGGCCACAGGACGAGGCCGGAGCTCTTGATGATGTCGGTCTGCGAGGCGAAGCTCGTGCCGATGACGCCGACCAGCGGGTAGGCGACGGCGAGGACGACCACGACGATGGCGATCGCCTTGGCGATCTGTCCGATGCGGGTCGGCCGCTCCATCCACGGGGGACGGCCGTCGGACTTCCGGGCGGGGGCGGGGCGGGGCGCCGGTGCGGTGGATTCCGTCGTGGCGCGCGTCTTCTCAGCGGTCAGCACCGCGGTACACCCCTTCGTGGCCGAGTCGGTGGGCGAACTTGTTCGCGCCCAGGACGAGTGCGGTGCCGATGACCGCCTTGACGAGTCCGACGGCGGCGGCGACGCCCCAGTCGTTGTCCTTGATGCCGTGGTAGTAGACGTAGGTGTCGAGGACTTCACCGGCGTCCGGGCCGACCGCGTCCCGCTGGAGCAGGATCTGCTCGAAGCCGACGGAGAGGATCTGCCCGAGGTTGAGGATCAGCAGCAGGATGAGTACGGGGGCGATGCCCGGCAGAGTCACGTGCCACAGGCGGCGTCGCGGCCCCGCACCGTCGATGGCGGCGGCCTCGTACTGCTGCTTGTCGATGTTCAGCAGCGCGGCGAGGATGATGATCGTGCCCCAGCCGGCGTCCTTCCAGGCGACCTGGAGGGTCAGCAGCCAGGGGAAGGCGTCGGGGTCGCTCATCATGTCGTAGCGCGGCAGCCCCAGGCCGCCGAGGACGTCGGGCAGGAGCCCGGCACCGCCCAGGATCTGCTGGAAGATCGAGACGATGATGACCCAGCCGATGAAGTGCGGCAGGTAGACGACGCTCTGCACGAAGCGCCTGATCCGGTCGCTGGCGATGCTGTTGAGCAGCAGGGCCAGGGCGATCGGGATCGGGAAGAAGAACACCAGCTGGACGAGGGCGATCTCCAGGGTGTTGAACGTCGCGGACCAGAAGGCCGGCTCGCCGAACGCCGCGGAGAAGTTGGCGAACCCCACCCAGACGCTGTGCATGTAGCCGAGGTACGGCTGGTAGTCCTGGAACGCCACGACGTAGCCGAGCAGCGGTACGTAGTGGAAGACGACGAAGTACAGCAGGCCGGGCAGGGTGAGCAGCAGCATCACCCGGTCCCGCTTGATCCGCTGCCAGAGGCTCAGCCGCTGCTGTGCGACAACGGCCCCGGCGGCTGGCGGGGAGGGTGTTTCAGCCATCCGTCGCCGCTTTTCCCGCGGCAACGGGGGTGCTGTTTCAGCCATGGTGCGTCCTGTTCGGCTGGGTGGCGCGTGGTGGGCCTTCTGGGGCCGCAAGTTAGTAAGCGGTTAACCCAAGCGTCAAGAGATCCAGGCAAAAGTCATTGAGCCGCGATGCTCCAGCGGCCGAATCCGACACATCGAACCAGTAAATATGCTGCTCAACTGGACAGTTGCAGCAGGTCGGAGCTTGACGGTCGGCCATCGCGCTCCTTAGCGTGCCGGTCATCCCATAGAACGCGATTACTGTCCGGAGGCAGGGTGCGAACCACCGAAGAGGCACCGGCACATTCCGGTAGCGATGCCGCGGCACCGTCCCCGCGACGGCCGCGCACGCTCCTGGTCATGAGCCCCGGACTGCTGGACGACGTCTTTCCGCCACCGGTACGGGCCCGTCTGGAGGAGACCGCCGACCTTCTCGACCCGTCCGTGATCAGCGAGTTCGACTCCCCGCTGGCCTCCGCGGCGCTGAGTGCCGCGGAGGTCCTGCTCACCGGCTGGGGCTGCCCGCCCGTCGACGCCGGGCTGCTGGACCGGGCGCCCGCGCTGCGTGCCGTGATCCACGCGGCCGGCACGGTGAAAACGTTTCTGTCCCCGGTTGCGTTCGATCGCGGGATCGTGGTCTCGTCGGCCGCCGCCGCCAACGCCGTACCGGTCGCCGAGTTCACCCTGGCGGCGATCATCATGGGCGCCAAGCGGGTGTTCCCACTGGCCGGGCTCTTCCGCACCCGACGCACCCACCGCACCGGCGCCGACCTCGACCGGCAGCACTGGCTCGGCACGCACGGGCTGACCATCGGTGTGGTCGGGGCCTCCCGGATCGGCCGCCGGGTCATCGAGCTTCTCCGGGTCCTCGACGCGGAGGTACTGCTCTACGACCCCTACGTCGGTGCGGCCGAGGCGGAACTGCTCGGCGTCACCCCGACCGATCTCGACACCCTGGTGGCGACCAGCGACGTGGTGACCGTCCACGCCCCCGACACACCGGAGACCCGCGGGATCATCGACGCCCGGCGGATCGGCCTGATGCGCCCCGGCACCCTGCTCGTCAACACCGCGCGCGGCCGCCTGGTGGACACCGAGGCACTGACCGAGCACCTGGTCAGCGGGCGGCTGGACGCGGTCCTCGACGTGACATCGCCCGAGCCGCTGCCGCACGGCCACCCCTTGTGGGACCTGCCGAACGTCTTCCTCACCCCGCACCTGGCGGGCGCTCAGGGCAACGAGGTGGGGCGGCTCGGGGCGCTCGCGGTCGGCGAGCTGGCGCGGTACGCGCATGGCACACCGTTCGACCACCCGGTGCACCGGGCCGACCTGGGGAGGATCGCGTGAGCCCCTGGCCGGCGCAGGCGCGTGCCGTGACCGGCGATGTCCGCCCGGAAGGAACGTCGTCCGGTGCGTGCGACCGCAAGGCGGCCGGAAGCCCTCGCACCGGAGCCACCAGGGCATTTGGCCGACGCCGCGAGCGCGCGTGATGACCGGCGCGACAGGGCGGAGCCTGCCGGGAGGGGCACTAGGCTCGGCGTCACACAACAGCCACCAGGGGGTGAGCCGGATGCGCCGGCAGAGCACAGCCGCGGACGGACAACGGCGGGCGACGGTCACCGACGTCGCGCGGCGCGCAGGTGTCTCGACGGCCACCGTCTCCCGCGTACTGAACCGCAACTACCCGGTCGCCGAGGCGACCCGGGAGCGGGTCGAGTCCGCGATGCGCGAGCTGGGCTATGTCGTCAACGCCCACGCCCGCGCTCTGGCCGGCGTCTCCAACCGCACCGTCGGGATCATCGTCAACGAGGTCATCGACCCGTTCTACGCGTACATCGCGCGCGGTGTGGAACGGGAGGCGGCACTGGGCGGACGACTCTGTCTGGTCTGCTGCACCCAGGGCGATCCGCAGCGGGAGCTGGCCTTCATCGATCTGATGCACGAGCGCCGGGCGGACGCGGTGGTCGTGGTCGGCGGCTCCATCGCGGACCGCGGCTACACCACCGAACTGGCCCGCAGGGCGCGCGAACTGGACGCGGGCGGATCGAAGCTGGTGCTGTGCGGCAGGTCGGCGCTGGGCGAGCAGGCCCCGACCGTCGCGGTCGAGTACGACAACGAGGGCGGCGCCTTCGCCATCACCGACCATCTGCTGATGCAGGGACACGAGCGGATCCTCTACCTCGGCGGCCCGCCCAAGCTCTCCACCACTCGCGACCGGCTGGCCGGGCACCAACGGGCCCTTGAGCTGCGCGGCATCACCCCGGACCCCGAGCTTGTCCAGTCCGGCGCCTTCAGCCGTAACTTCGGCTACCGGAGGATGGCCGAACTACTGCGGGACGGGCCGGACTTCACCGCGGTCTTCGCCGCCAACGACATGGTGGCGGCGGGCGCGGCGCAGGCCCTGGAGGAGGCCGGGATCCGGGTGCCGAAGGACGTTTCCCTGGTGGGGTACGACGACATCCCGGTGGCCCAGGAGCTGCGGCCGCGGCTGACCACGGTCCATATTCCGCTGGAGGAGATGGGGCGCCAGGCGGTACGACTGGCCGTCACCGGCGGGGACGAGGACGACTGGCGCGAGCCGACCACGGGGGCGCTGCGGCTCGGTACCCACATCGTGGTACGCGATTCCGTTGCGCCGAGGCCCGGCCGCTCCGCCGGGATGTGACCGGTTACTTCCCGCCTGTCCGTAGTTGGCCATAGAAAAAAGCAGTAACTTCTTGCCCCCTCTTGCCTCTGAATAGCAACCGCTTACATGCTGGCGCCGAGCAGCACCGTTCCGCACGCTTCCGCCCCTCACTCGTTTCCGCAGGGAGAGTTCCGCATGCGCATGCCCACAGACTCCGCCGGCTCCGCCACCGCTTCCTCCCCCGTCGGCCGACGTTCCGTTCTCGCCGCGGCCGCCGGAGCCGGAGCGGCCATCGCACTCGGCGCGGCCACCGGAACGGCTCGGGCCACCACGCCCGGCACCGATCCGGAGCGCCGGGCCGGCCGCCCGGTCAAGCTGACCGTGACCGCCCGGCCCGCCGCCGAGGCCGAGCGGCTGCGGCTCGGACAGGCCCTGCGCGGCTCGGAGTTCCAGCCCACCGGTCTGTACGTCCCGGCCGGCACCCCTCTCTCCCTCACGGTCCAGCCCTACGACGATCTGCTGCCCACCCTCTGGATCGGCGCCTGGGACTACTACGGTGAGATCACCGAGCCCCGCAGCTATCCGCTGACCGCGGGGGCCAACACGGTCACGGACCCGCACGGCGGCCCGGTCTACCTCACCCTGACGGGCCGCGGCGAGCGGGCCGGTGTGCTGATCCGCTCCGGTGCCGTGCCCATGCCGGTCTTCACCCTGGGCCGCACCTCGGAGGCCGACTACCAGCGGCAGCTGGACACGCACACCGCATCGCCGTACGTCGAACTGCACGCGCCGCACACGATCATGACGCTCACTCGCGAGGGTGCGCTGCTGTACCGCGGCGAGGACCATGCCGCGCTGCTCGGGCTGGTCGAGACGATCACCGACTCCCATGCCCGGATCAGCGGTCTGGACGGTTCGAAGCCGGTGCACCGGCGCAAGGCCGGTCCGTACCACTTCACCGAGGTCAGCAAGGTGCCCAGCGGGGTCGGCGCCTACGCCACCCACGGCTACAACGGCTTCCCGCGCGCCTATCTCGACCGGGCCACGACCGTGGAGGGACTGCGTACCCGGGGCTGGGGGCTCTACCACGAACTCGGCCATCTCCACCAGCAGTTCGCCTACAAGCCCGGTGGCCTGACCGAGGTCACGGTCAACATCTACTCGCTGGCCGCGCAGCGCACCCTGAAGCAGCCGTCCAACCTCCTGACCGTCGACCCGAAGACGGGTCTCACGTACTTCCAGTCGGCACAGCAGAAGTTCGGCACGGCCGGGCTGACGTACGAGAAGTCCTTCGGCGCGTACGAGAAGCTCGTCCCGCTGCGCCAGCTGGAGCTGGCGTTCGGCGACGACTTCTGGCCCCGGATGCACAAGCTGGTCCGCGAGGAGAACCCGCAGTCCGAGTACACGGAGACCGACAAGCGCTACCGGGCCCTCGCCACCTTCTCCAGCCGTGTCGCGGGCTACGACCTGACGGACTTCTTCGTGAACACCTGGGCGTTCCCGATCGACGCCACGGGCAGGGCCGAGCTGGCCGCGCTGAATCTGCCGAAGCCGTCCGTCGACCCGGCCACGCTGGCCGACTGACCACGGCGACAAGGGAGTTCACCGTGAACCTCAGCAGACGAACCCTCCTCGCGGCGAGCAGCGCCACCGCCGTCACGGCCGCGACCGCGCTCATGACCTCGGCCGGCGCTGCGCACGCCTCCCCCGTCGCGGAGACCACCGCCGGGGCCGCGGCCACCGCCGACTTCGACACCTTGCTCCAGCGGGCCGAATCCCTGCTCACCGGCGGCGGGTTCGACCCGGCCGACACCGACTTCACGGCGGCGGTCGCGGCCCTGGACACCGCGGCCAAGGGCCTGTGGGACACCCTCGACCGCGGCGCCGGCCGCACCGCGCTCTGGCCGGACCTCGCCCCGCTCACCGACCCGGGCAACTTCGGCCAGAGCTACACCCGGCTGCGTACCGTCGCCACCGCCTGGGCCACCGAGGGCACCTCCCTCGCCGGATCCACACAGGTGGCGGATGCCCTCGTCGCGGCGCTGCGCTTCACCCACGACACCGCGTACAACCCGGCCGAGCGCGAGAGCGGCAACTGGTGGTTCTGGGAGATCGGCGCCCCGCGTGCGCTGATGGACTGCTCCGTCATCCTGCGCGACCGGCTGCCCGCAGCCGATCTGACGGACTATCTGACGGTCGTCGACCGGTTCTGCCCGGACGCGGACCGTCGCACCAACTCCCCGACGCTCTCCGAGACCGGGGCGAACCGCACCGACAAGGCCGTCATCGTGGCGCTGCGCGGGCTGCTGGGACGGGACGCGGCCAAGCTCGTATCGGCCCGCGACGCGCTGTCCGACGTACGGGACGCGGGGCGCAACAGCCTGTTCCGGTACACGAGTTCCGGTGACGGCTTCTACGAGGACGGCTCGTTCGTCCAGCACGACGTGGTGGCCTACACCGGGTCGTACGGCATCGTGCTGCTGGGCGGCACGGCCTATCTGCTGGCCCTGCTGGCGGGCTCGGAGTGGGCGGTGGCCGACCCGAAGGTGTCGGTGATGTACGACGCCGTCGAGCGGACCTTCGCCCCGGTGATCTTCGACGGACTGATGATGGACTCGGTGCGCGGCCGGGCGGTCTCCCGGGAGCGCGCCGGTGACCACCGCGACGGCGCGACGGCCCTCGCGGCGATCCTGCTCCTGGCCTCCGGCGCACCCGCCGAGTACGCGGGTCGCTGGCGCGCCCTGGTCAAGGGCTGGCTGACCCGCAATCGCGCCACCCCCTTCGAGGCCCTCGCGACACTGCCCCAACTCGCCCTGGCCAAGGCCCTACTGAACGACAGGAGCGTGCCGGCCGGACCGCGCACCACGGGCAGCCATGTCTTCGCCGACATGGACCGCGTCGTGCACCGCCGCCCGGGCTGGGCCTGCGCGCTGTCCCTGTCGTCGAAGCGGATCTCGGCGTACGAGGCGGGCAACGGCGAGAATCTGCACGGCTGGTACACCGGCGACGGCATGACGTATCTGTACGACGGCGACGACCTGGGGCAGTTCAACGACGGCTTCTGGCCGACCGTCGATCCGTACCGGCTCCCCGGCACCACGGTCGACACCCGGCAGCGGACCGATCTCGGCACGAGCGCCGGTACGTCCACCTACCGTCCGTCCAACGCCGTCGCGGGCGGTGCCGTGCTGGACGGCCGGTACGGGGCCGCCGCGATGGAGGTGATCGGCGCCCAGGGCACCACCCTGCGGACCAGGAAGTCGTGGTTCCTGCTGGACAACGCGGTGATCGCACTCGGCGCGGGCATCACGGCGAGCGACGGCCGGCCGGTCGAGACGATCGTCGAGAACCGCAACCTGGGCGCGGACGGGCGTCACCGGCTGCTAGTCGACGGCGTCCGCCAGCCCGCCGAGCAGGGCTGGAGCGGCGAGTTCGGCCAGGCCCGATGGGCCCATGTCGACACGGTGGGCGGCTATGTGTTCCCCGGGGGAACCGCCCTGCACGCCCTGCGTGAGCAGCGCACCGGCACCTGGCGGGCCATCGACACCGGGGCCGACACGGGCGGCAGCACCGACCCGGTCACCCGCCGCTACCTGACGCTCTGGACGGACCACGGCCCCTCCCCCACCGACGCCCACTACGCCTATGTGCTGCTGCCCGGCGCATCGGCCGCGGCGACGGCGGTCTGGTCGCGGTCCCGGCCGGTCCGGATCGTCGCCAACGACACCACCGCGCAGGCGGTGGAGGCACGCCGGGCAGGGCTGACGGCGGTGAATTTCTGGCGCGCCGGAACGGCGGCCGGGATAACCGCGTCGGGCCCGGCGTCGGTACTCGTGCAGCGCCACGGCGCGCAGGTCCGCGTCGCGGTCGCCGACCCGGGACGGACGCTCACCACGCTCTCGGTCGAGCTGCCGTTCCCCGTACGGTCGGTGGTGAGCGCCGATGACTCGGTGAGCATCGTCCCGGGCCGCAGGCCCGTACTCACCGTCGCCGTCGGCGGCGCACGCGGCCACACCCACCGAGCCGAACTCAACCGGTAATCCACCCCGCATCACCCCGAGGAGCAGCACCACCATGTCCGTCGCACCGCATCTGCAACTGCCGCCGCCCGACCGGCTCCTGTCGTCACGAACCGGCTGGACCCGGGCCCACTGGGAGGCGACGGCCGACCGGATGCTGGATGCGCTGGTGCCGTACGCGACACCCGGCTTCGCCCAGTACCGGCTGCCCGGCCGCGGCAGCTGGTCGGGGGTCGTCTCGGACGGTCTCGAAGGGTTCGCCCGGTCGTTCCTGCTCGCCGCCTGCCGGATCGCGGGCGCGGGCGGGGCGGTCGACCCCGCCCTGATCGAGCGGTACACGGCTGGGCTGGCCGCGGGCACGGACCCCGGCAGCGGGGAGGCGTGGCCGAAGCTGACGGACTGCTCGCAGCAGATGGTGGAGGCGGCGTCGGTCGCGGTGGCGCTGCACGAGACCCGGCCGTGGATCTGGGACCGGCTGGACGCGCGGGTGCAGCAGCGGGTCGTCGACTGGTTCTCCGGGTTCGTCGGCGGGCGCACCTGGGACAACAACTGGCGGCTCTTCCAGGTGGTGTCCGAGCAGTTCCTCGCCTCGGTCGGGGCGCCGTACAGCCGCTCGGACATCGAATCGAACCTGGACAGGATCGAGGACTGGTACGTCGGTGACGGCTGGTACACCGACGGGGACGGCCGGAACTTCGACTACTACATCGGCTGGGCCATGCATCTGTACCCGCTGCTGTGGTCGCGGATCGCGGGCGACGACGACGGGGGCAGGACCGAGGTCTACCGGCAGCGGCTCAGCCGGTTCCTGGAGGACTATCCGCACTTCTTCGGCTCCGACGGCGCGCCGGTCCACCAGGGCCGTTCACTGACGTACCGGTTCGCCGCCCTGGCACCGGTGTGGATGGGGGCGCTGGCCGACTGCACCCCGCTGGCGCCGGGGCTCACCCGCCGGCTCGCCTCGGGCACGATGCGGCACTTCGCGGAGCGCGGTGTGCCGGACGAGCGGGGGCTGCTGACGCTCGGCTGGTACGACACGTTCCTGCCGAGCACCCAGCCGTACTCCGGTCCCGCCTCGCCGTACTGGGCGAGCAAGGGCTTCCTCGGGCTGCTGCTGCCGGCCGACCACGCCGTGTGGACGGCGCGCGAACTGCCGCTGCCCATCGAGGAGTCCGACCGGTACACCGCGCTGCCCGCCCCCGGCTGGCTGCTGCACGGCACCCGCGACGACGGCATCGTCCGACTGGTCAATCACGGCAGCGACCACAATCCGCCGTTCGACGAGTCGGCCGACCCGTCCGAGGGCACGGACGATCCGCACTACGCCAGGTTCGCCTACTCGACGGCGACGGCGCCCGAGGCCGCCCCGCACGCCGTGGCACGCTCCATCGACGGTCATCTGGCACTCGTGGCGCCCGACGGCACCCCGTCGGTGCGCCGCCGGATCCATCCGCTGCGCTGCGAGGACCGCGTCGCGGCCTCCTGGTACGCGGCCAGGCTGCCCGGTGACGATCATCCGTACCGGATCGAGACGACGAGTGTGCTGCACGGTCCGTGGGAGATTCGGGTGCACCGGGTCGAGGCGCCGGAAGGCGTGGTGGTGCGGGAAGGCGGTCACGCGGTCTCCCATGCGGAGAGGCCGTTCGCCCTGTCGGGTCCCGACTGGGCACTCGCCCGTACGGCCGACGGTCTGAGCAGCGCCCTGATCGCGCTGCACGGCTGGGACGGCGGTACGGAAGGGGCCGCTGTGGCACGTGATGTCCAGTCCAATGCGTACGGGCCGCATTCGGCGATCCCGTATCTCCGCAGCGGGCCGCACCCGGGCGGGCGGAGCGTCCATGTCTCGCTGGTCGCCCTCTCCCGGGACGCCGTGCACCCGGAGGCGCTGCGCGACGCGGTGCGGGTGCGAGCGGGGGCGGACTCGGTGGTGCTGACCTTCCTGGACGGTACGACCGTCGAGGTCTGATCGCGGTCGTGGGCCGGGGCGCCGGCCGGGCGGTGGACGGCGGGCGGCCGGTCAGATGCCGATGCTGTTCCCCTCCCGTTGATCGATGTGCCCGACGAGTTCCAGGGCCAGGGACTTGATCGTGTCGAGCCCCGCCCTGCCCCACGAGCGGGGCACGGTGTCGACCGCGCAGACGGCGCCCAGGGCGACGCCCGTGCGGTCGATGAGGGGCGCGCCGAGATAGGAACGGATGCCTATTTCGTCGACCACAGGATTGCCTGCGAACCGGGGGTAGTCGCAGACGTCCTCCAGGACGAGCGCCTTGCGCCGGACGACGACATGCGGGCAGTAGCCGCGGTCGAGCGCGACGTAACGGCCGCTGCGGCTGCTGCCCGCGGCCGTGGCGCCCAGGTCGGAGCCCTTGTGCGTGCCGGCCGGGGTGTGCAGCCCGGCGAAGAACTGCCGGTTGCCGTCGATGAAGTTGACCATCGAGAAGGGCACTTCGGTCACCTCGGCCACCCGGTCGGCGAAGGCGTCGAAGTTGTCGAACGACGCGTCGGCGCGTTCCCCGAGCCCGAGCGTCCTCAGCCGCTGGGTACGGAAGACGGCATCGCGGTCGACGGGCGTGAGCAGCATGCGGCCAGTGGCGTTTCGGGTCACGGGTGGGCTCCGAAGCCGATCAGCGGGGCCGGGGTCGAGGTGGCGTTGATCAGGTGCTGGACCAGCGTGACCAGCGCCCCGGTGCCCGAGCTGGCGATCCGGGCGTCGCCGAGCACCACCGGTACGTCCGGCCCCAGGTCGAGTGCGGCGCGGATCTCCTCGGGTGCGTAGCGGTAGGCGCCGTCGAACTCGTTCACCGCGACGATGAATCCGATGCCGCGCCGCTCGAAGAAGTCGACGGCGGCGAAGCACTCGGCGAGCCGACGGGTGTCCGCGATCACGACCGCTCCCAGCGCTCCCTGGGAAAGTTCGTCCCACATGAACCAGAAGCGTTCCTGGCCCGGGGTTCCGAACAGATAGAGAACGTGCTGCTCGTCGAGGGAGATGCGGCCGAAGTCCATCGCCACGGTGGTGGAGGTCTTGGACTCGATCCCGTCGAGGCTGTCCGTCGCGGCGCTGACCTGGGTCAGCAGCTCTTCCGTGCTCAGCGGTGCGATTTCGCTGACCGCGCCGACGAATGTCGTCTTGCCGACGCCGAACCCGCCTGCCACCAGCACCTTGAGCGCGACGGGAAAGCCTTCCGAGCCCTCGGTGCCTGCGGCTCCGGAGGCATCCAGGGTGCCGCCGGGGCCGCCGTGGCCCGGCCCGGCTTCGTGGCCCGGAGCATCCCCGTAGCCCTGCGCGTCCCCGTAGCTCCGGCTGTCCCCGTAGTTCTGCGCGGGTCCGTAATCCAGCGCGTCACCGTAGTTCTCCGCAGCTCCGTAATCCAGCGCGTCACCGTGGTTCCCCGGGTGTCCGTAGCTCTCCGGGCTCCCGTAGCTCTCGGAACGGCCATGGCTTCCGTGGCTTCCGAAACCTTCGGAGCTTGCGTTGTTCTCGTACGCGGCGGAGCTGCCGAAGCCGTCAGAGCTGTCGTCGTAAGCCATCGAGCACTGCCTCCAGCAGAGATCGGTCGGTGGGCATGTCATGGAAGGCGGGCGGATGCGCGGTCACGGCCCCGCAGTCGACCAGGTCGGAGACGAGCACCTTGGTGACGACTGCGGGCAACCTCAGATGGGCGGCGATCTCGGCCACCGAGGTGGGACCGCCGCACAGCCCCAGCGCGACGGAGTGCTCGGGACCGAGATGCATCTGCGGCTCGGTCCCCGTGGCCATGACCAGGGAGAGCAGATCGAGCACGGTCGTAGGACGGGTACGACCGTTGCTCACGGTGTACGGGCGGATGAGCCGGCCGGCCGCGTCGTCGAGCAGCGGCCCGTCCTGCGGGACCGACACCCTCACAGCCCCGTGGCGCCGGGGGTCCCGGCCGCTTGTCTCACAGGCGTCATCAGGTAGGGCCGGACGCTCTTGACCAGCATGGTCATCTCGTAGCCGAGCACCGCCGCATCCGCCTCGCGTCCGGCGAGCACGGCGAGGCAGGTGCCGGACCCGGCGGTGGAGACGAACAGCAGGGTCGAGTCGAGCTCGACCACCACCTGCCGTACGTCACCGCTGTCGCCGAAGCGCGCGCCCGCGCTGCGGCCGAGCGAGTACAGGCCGGCTGCCAGCGCCGCCATGTGGTCGGCGCTGTCGGCGTCCATGCCATGAAGGGATTTCACCAGCCCGTCGGCGGAGAGGAGGACCGCGCTGCGTGTGTACGGGACACGCTGGACCAGTCCGCTCAGCAGCCAGTCGAGGTCCGAGACCTGACCGGAGGGCATATCGGTCGCCATGGTGCATCTACTCCTTGGAGGTGTTCGTTTCGAGGGGGTCGTCGGCCGGGGCCGCGTCCGGATCCGGGACCGGGCCCGAGGGGTACGGGGCGACGGTCGCGGTGAGCCCGCGTACCGGCAGCGGTTCGAGCGGGGCCCGGGGCTGCCAGGACTGCGGGGCCGCCGCCGCTTCGAGGCCCGTGTCCGGTTCCGGGGCGGTGTCGGCCTCGGATTCGCTGCGGGCCTCGGCGAGTTCGATGCCTCGTCGGAAGGCCGCCATGAGTCCCGGGTCGTGCAGGGCCTGTTCGTCCTCGATGCGCGGGGCCGGTGCCTCCCTGAGCTGCGGGACCAGGTGCTCCTGATGGGCGCGCCTGGGCAGTTGGGGCCGGCCCATGGTGCCGCGTACGACTCCGGGCTCGGAGTGGAGTGCGTCGGGGACGTCGTCCGTGGGCCGGATTCCGGGGCGGGCCTCGGCCGGGGTGGGGCGGTCGAGTCGCTCGGCCCGCAACGGCAGCGGCGGAGCCTCGCCCTGGCCTTGTGCCTGCTGGGGCGGTTGATGCAGGCGCAGCGGTTGGCTGGGGACGTACGGCTGACGGCCGGTGCTCGTCTGCGGAGCCGGTGAGGCGCTCGGACCGGGGTTCAGGCTCGGGTTCGGGCCGGGATTCGGCTTGTGGTGGCCGCCCCTCCCGTCCTCGGCCGGTGGACGGTGTACGGGACCCGGGGGCGGGACCGGGGCCGCGCCTTCCGCGGCCGGGGCGTCCCCGTCCACGCCCAGCAGGGACTGCGGGAGGACGAGTACGGCCTGCGTGCCTCCGTAGATGTTGCTCTGCAGCCGGACCGCGATGCCGTGCCGCCGGGCCAGTGACGCGACGACGAACAGCCCGATCCGGCCGTCCTGGAGCAGACGGGCCACGTTGACCTGGTCGGGGTCGGCGAGCAGGGCGTTCATCCGCTTCTGCTCGTTGCCCGGCATGCCGAGTCCCCGGTCCTCCACCTCCAGGGCCAGTCCGGCGGTGACCTGCTGGGCGCGCAGCAGCACTTGGGTGTGCGGGGCGGAGAACACGGTCGCGTTCTCCACCAGTTCGGCCAGCAGATGGATCACGTCCGCCACGGCGTGGCCGCGCAGGGTGCCGTCGATCGGCGGCACGAGCTTGACCCGTGGGTACTGCTCGACCTCGGCGATGGCCGAGCGCAGGACCTCGGTCATGGTGACCGGGTTGCTCCACTGCCGCCGGGACACGGCGCCACCGAGGACGGCGAGGTTCTCGGCGTGCCTGCGGATGCGGGTGGCGAGATGGTCGACGTGGAAGAGGCCCTTGAGCAGATCGGGGTCCTCGACCTCGTGCTCCAGCTCGTCGAGCAGCTGGATCTCGCGGTGCACGAGCGACTGGAGCCGGCGGGCGAGATTGACGAAGACCTCGACCTTCTGGTCCTCGCCGGAGTGGTCGGAGAGCCGGGACGCCTGGACGACCGCGGCCACGGCGACCTCCTGCTGGCGGCCGAGTTCCTGGGCGAGCAGCTCGAAGGCGTCGCTGCCCGGAGCGGCGGGCTCGGTGGGCCTGCGTGCGGGCACCGGTTCGCCGTTGCGGAGCTGTTCCACCACCCGTTGCAGTTCGGCCTGGCCCTGGGCGCTGGCGCGGCGGAGCGCCAGACAGCGGCCGAAGACGGTGGTGGCGACGCGGTTGGCGGCGAGGTACGCGGCCAGCACCGCGGCGAGCGCCAGCGCACCGGCCGCGCCCAGCGCGATCCAGAGTTCGGTGGAGGGCCGGGCTCCGGTGGAGCGGGCGGTGAAGATGACCGCTGCGGCTCCGCTCAGTACCGCTACGACGGTCGGCAGCACCGCGGTGCGCAGGAGTTGGGGGCGTATACGCGCCTCGGGGGACGGCTGGGCGGCGCGCGGCCTGCCCGTGGCCGAGTGGGAACGGGCACCCGGTCGGCCGTGCCGTCCGCCCTCTCGGCGTTCCGGTCGCGCTTCGGGTGCGCGAAGTTGAGACATCAGTGTCCTCGGTACGTGGAGCACCTGGAATCGGCGTTCATGCGGTGGCACCTACGGTGGTCGGTCAGGCTCGGTTCATCGGTCGGGCAGGCTCGAAGGTTGTGAGCCCACCGTTGATCACCGGCAACACACGGTAGTCGTCAATCACGCGAGTGCGGCGGGCAGTTGTCGAACTTGCCCGCCATCCGTCCCGCTCTGGTATGAGCTCTCGCACGGTCGACCGATTACTCGGCATTGACGCCTGGTCGACCAACACCCGAATGGCCGATCGAAGTGAACCCGTGAGCACACGAAACGGCTCGGCCCGTCCGGTCGTGCCGGACGGGCCGAGCCGTCTGAAGGTTCCCCGGGTGATCCGTACGCCGCTACGCGGCCGGCGCCACCTCGGCGTGGCCGACCTCCGCCTCCGCGTCCTCGGAGCCCCGGCCCGGATCGGCCGACAGGTCCGTGATCCGGGCGGCACCCGCGGGGCGGCGCTCCAGCGGCGCGCTGCGGTCGGGCTGTTGGGTGACCGGTAGGGCCTGCACCCTTGTTCAAGCCGTAGATGGGCGCATATATGCCTATCTTGGTCATCCCGCCGCTGGTTCTCAGGGATGCAGCAGGTCCGGCCAGTTCTGCGGGACACGGTCGGCCGGTCCCGGGGTCGGCTGGGCGGCCGGGTGGCTGGTCGGCGGGGCCAGTTCGGGTCCGGACTCGTACAGGACGTCGGCGGCGTAGTTCCAGTACCACTCCTCACCCGGCTCGAAGCTCTGTACCACGGGGTGCCCAGAGGACTTCCAGTGCGCGGTGGCGTGCTGCGCCGGTGACGAGTCGCAGCAGCCGATGTGGCCGCACCGCGCGCAGCGCCGGAGGTGGAACCACCAGCCCCCCACTGCGTCGCAGTCCGCGCAGCCGGTAGTGCTGGGCGGGACGTTCGCCGCGATGCCGTCGATGTCGGTCATACGGACTCCTCGGTGGTTGTGGTTTCGGTCTCGGGGGCGGTCAGCGGCAGCAGCACCTGGAATCGCGTGTCGCCCGGTACGGACTCGACCTGGAGGCTGCCGTGGTGTTTGTTGACGACGATCCGCCAGCAGATGTCGAGGCCGAGGCCGGTGCCCTCCCCGACGGACTTGGTGGTGAAGAAGGGGTCGAAGATGCGGCTGCGGATGTCCTCGGGGACGCCGGGGCCGGTGTCGCGGAACTCCACGAGCAGTCGGTCGCCCTCCCTGGCCGTGCGGACCGTCAGGGTGCCGTCGTGGCCCGTGCTGCCGATGGCGGCCACCGCGTTGTCGATGAGGTTGGTCCACACTTGGTTGAGTTCCGCCGGGTAGGCGGGTATTTCGGGGAGGGAGCGGTCGTAGTCCTTGACCACCCTCACCCGAGGGCCGATCTTGCCGGACAGCATCAGCAGCGTGCTGTCGAGGAGTGTGTGGACGTCGACGTCCTGGTGAGGGGCGCGGTCGAGCTGCGCGTACTGCTTGGCCGCGTCCACCAGGCGGGAGATGCGGGTGGTGGAGTCGTCGATCTCGTCCATCAGCAGCTCGGTCTCGACCGTGTAGTTGAGCCAGCCGATCGCCCCCGGCAGGATTCCTTCGCCCACCGTCGCCGCGACCTGGTCCAGCCAATCAGTGTCCAGCCCGGCTTGGACGAAGGCCGGCGCGATCCGCCAGCCCTCCGGGATGCCGTGATCCTCCAGCCAGCCGGCGAGCTCGTCCTCCCGGTCGGACGCCTCCAGAGGGGTCAGCATTGGTGCCTTGGCGACGCGTTCGGCGGTGCGTTCCTGGATCTCGATGAGCTCGGCGAGGGCCACTCGGGAGTAGCGGCCCTGGGCGATGACCGCCAGTTTGTTCCGCATCCTGCCGACCCGCTCACGCAGTGCCGCGGTGGCGCGGACGGCGGCCGCGGCCGGATTGTTGAGCTCGTGGGTGAGTCCGGCGGACAACGTTCCGAGCGCCAGCAGGTGTTCCCGCTGGCCAATGGCCCGCTGGGTGTTCTTGGAGCCGAAGAAGAGCCCCTCCAGCAGGTGCGTCGGCATCGGGAACCATTCCCTCATGACGTCTGCGAACGACTGTGCGGGCAGTACGAAGAACCGGGTGGGTTCGGTCACCCGCATGGAGTTGATGTACGTCTGCGGGACCTGGTCGCCCAGATATGCCTGCATGGCCCCCGCGTACACGCCGCGCTGCGAGGTCCGGCTGACCTCCACATCGTCGCCGCCGACCCGGCGGGACAGTACGACGGTTCCCTCGACCATCACGTAGAAGCAGGTCGCCGGGTCGCCCTCGGTGTACACCGGGCCGGGTTCGAACCGTTCCATCCGTCCCTCGGAGCACAGCCGTCCGAGCTGCTCCGGGGAGAGCTTCTCAAAGAGGAACAGCGAGCCGATCTCGTGCGGGTCGCAGGCCATGACCTGTGCGCTCATTAGAGGACCATCCCTTCTGCAGCCCTCTTCGGTAGGGTTGTGACCTCTCGGTCCCGGTGGGTGCACGGCCAAGTGCGCGAGCCGTTCGGCGGCCAGCATGAGTTACGCCGGCCCCGCCGGGCCGAGGCCGTC
Source organism: Streptomyces sp. NPDC058240 (assembly GCF_042882135.1). NCBI lineage: Bacteria > Bacillati > Actinomycetota > Actinomycetes > Kitasatosporales > Streptomycetaceae > Streptomyces > Streptomyces sp. NPDC058240. The sequence goes on along the minus strand of NZ_JBHVWT010000029.1, from coordinate 28,491 downwards.
TGATCGGCTTCAGGGACACGCCCCGCAGAGGGCCGATTAATGAGCTCCCGGCAGACGACCTCACCACCGGGCAGGTGCTCCGTCGACGTCACAGGAGTACTTCTTTCGTGTTCATCGGATGGGACTGGGCGACCGAGACCCACGACGTCAGCGTCATGGACAACTCCGGCACCCGCGTGGACCGCTGGGAGCTGGCACACACCGAGCAAGGCATCGAGGCGACCTCAAACGCCTTGCCCGGCACGGGAGTCCGGCCGACTTGCCGGTGGCGATCGAGACGACCCGCGGACTGGTCGTGGACCGGCTGCTGGCCGCCGGCCACCCGGTGGTGCCTGTGCACCCGAACGCCTTCCACGCCATGCGTCCGCGCTGGGGAGCCTCCAAGGCCAAGACCGACGCCGGGGACAGTCACAAGCTCGCCGACTACCTGCGCACCGACGGCCACCAGCTGCGACGGCTGACCCCGACCGACCCCAGGACCCTGGAGCTGCAGGCCCTCACCCGCCAGCGCACCGACCACGTCGAGGCCAAGATTGCCTCCGTTAACCAGTTCGACGCCCAGCTCGACCAGCTGTGGCCGGGCGGCAAGGCGGTCTTCGCCGACCGCGACAGCGACATCGCCCTGCACTTCCTCGACAGCTACCCGACCCCGCAGGCTGCCGCCAAACTCACCCCCGCCAGGCTGGAAGCGTGGTGCAAACGGCGCGGTTACTCCGGCAAGCGCACCGGCAAGCAGCTCATCGAGCGCCTGCGCGCCGCCCCGGCAGCCGCCACCCGGCTCAGCGAGGCCACCGTCGCCACGCTCATCCGCGTCCAGGTCCAGCTCGTGCGGGCCATGCGCGCCGCGATCCGCGAGCTGGACCGCGAGATCACCACCGCCGTCGAAGCACACCCCTACGCGCCGCTGCTGGCCTCCATGCCCCGCATCGGGAAGGTCAACCTCGGCCAGATCATCGGCGAGATCGGTCCGATCCTCGAACGCGCCGAGTCCTGCGAGCAGTTCATCGCCGAGACCGGAGTCGTCCCCGTTACCCGGGCCTCCGGGAAGTCCCACGCCGTGACCTTCCGTTTCGCGACGAACCGGAGAGCTCGTGTCGCGATCACGACCTTCGCGGACAACAGCCGCCACGGCAGCCAGTGGGCCGCGAAGATCTACACCGACGCGCGGGCCCGCAAGAAGCGCCACCCCCACGCCACCCGCATCCTCGCCCGCGCCTGGCTCCGCGTGATCTGGGCCTGCTGGCGTGACGGAGCCTGCTACGACCCCGGGATTCATCAGACCAACGGGAAGATCAACACAGCCGACGACACCCTCTTGGCGGCATAGAGGTTGACTCAGGGAACTCATGACTGCTCCAGGAAGCGGTGGACGAGCATCACGGCCATGGCTCCCTCTCCTACGGCGGACGCGACGCGCTTCGCGGACCGGGCGCGCGCGTCGCCCGCCACGAACACACCCGGGATGCTGGTCTCCAGGTAGTAAGGCGGCCGGTCCAGTGCCCATTCGGGAGGGGGGCGCCCGTCCGGCGTCAAATCCGGTCCGGCGAGGATGAAGCCGTTCTCGTCGCGCAGCACAGTCCCGCCGAGCCAGTCGGTCAGCGGGGCGGCACCGATGAAGACGAACATCCACTGGGCATCGACGACTTCGGTGGCGCCGGTCACGGTATCCCGCAAAATCAGCCGTTCCAGGTGCTCCTCGCCGTGCGCCTCCTTGACGACGGTCCGGGGCCGCACGGTGATGTTCGGGGCCTCGTCGACCTGCTGGATCAGGTAGTACGACATCGACGCTGTCAGGGACTCCCCGCGCACCAGCATGGTCACCGACTTCGCGCCCCGAGCCAGGAACACCGCCGCCTGCCCGGCGGAATTCGCGCCGCCGACGACGAACACGTCCTGGCCCTCACAGGACGACGCCTCGGTGAGTGACGAGCCGTAGTACACCCCGCAGCCGGTCAGCTCGTCGCATCCCGGCGCCCCCAGCTGCCGGTACGACACGCCCGTCGCCAGGATGACGCTGTGCGCGGCGACCGCTGAGCCGTCGGAGAAGCGTACGACGCGCGCCGAACCGTTCACCTCCAGCCCCGTGACCTCGCGAGCGGTGAGGATCTCGGCACCGAAGCGGCTCGCCTGGCGGCGGGCACGATCGGTCAGCTGCGCACCGGACACGCCGTCCGGGAAGCCGAGGTAGTTCTCGATGCGGGAACTCTGGCCGGCCTGTCCGCCGGTCGCCGACCGCTCGACCAGTACGGTCCGCAGTCCCTCGGAGGCCCCGTACACCGCCGAGCCGAGTCCGGCCGGGCCGCCGCCGATGATGACGAGGTCGTAGAACGCGGCGGTCGGCGTGGTCGCGAGCCCCACGTGGGCGGCCAGTTCGGTCGGCTCCGGCTCGATCAGCGCGGTACTGTCCGACGTGATAACCAGGGGGAGCCGTCGGCCGTCGGCCCCGGCCGCCGCCAGAAGCCTCTGTCCCTCCGGTTCGTCGGAGGAGTACCAGCGGTACGGCACCTGGTTGCGGGCGAGGAATTCGCGCGCCCGCGAGGAGGGGGCGGACCAGCGGTGCCCGACCACCTTGGTGGTGGGTACCGGCCGGTAGTCGCTGGACCGCCAGGCCGTGAGGAGATCGTCCAGGACCGGGTAGAGCTTCTCCTCGGGCGGGTCCCAAGGCTTGAGGAGATAGTGGTCGAGGTCGACGACGTTGATCGCGTCGATGGCAGCGTCGGTGTCGGCGTAGGCGGTCAGCAGCACGCGCCGCGCCCCCGGGTACACACCGAGGGCCTGTTCGAGGAACTCGATGCCGTTCATCTGCGGCATCCGGTAGTCGGCGAGGATCACGGCCACCAGGTCGCCGCGCAGCTTCAGCTCGCGCAGCGCCTCCAGCGCGGATTCGCCGGACTCGGCACGTACGATCCGGTAGCCGCCGCCGTAGTGGCGCCGCAGGTCGCGGGCGATGGCGCGGGAGACTCCCGGGTCGTCGTCCACTGTCAGGATGACGGTCCGCGTTGCGTCGGTGGCCTGTGCCATACTCCTCCGCCCTACGCGCTTCCGACGGCCAGCACGACGAGCTGCCCGAGCACGCTCCCGACCATCGTATGTTCGATCGAGCCGGACTGCATCGGCTGCTACGGCCCGTGCGGCCTGGGTGACCTGACGGTGGCAGAGCGCTGCCGAGCCAGAGCACCACCTGGTGTGCCGCCTCAGAGCTCAGCAGCACGGGTACGTCACGGGGGCGCCGACTGGCCGGGCACGGCCCGCGTGCGCCGCGCAACAAGCCGTCGCAGGCTGGGGGCAGGACCCAGCAGTATGTGATGAAAGGCAACCGATGAAGTTCTCAGTGGTCGGCGGTACGGGCCTGATCGGATCGCAGGTCGTGAAGAAGCTGAACGCGGCAGGGCACGAGGCCGTGCCGCTGGAGTTCGTCGCCGCGGTCCTGTTCGTAGACCACTGAGGGTGACGTCGTCCGTCTGCCCGCCACCCCGATCCAACCGATCGGCGCCCAGGACGTCTCCGACGCCGTCGCCGAAGTCGCCGCGGGTACCCCCTGAACGGCACTCTCAACGTCGGCGGGTCCGACGTCTTCCTCCTCGACGACCTCGGACGGATCACCCTTAACGCCCGTCCCGACGGTCGCAGCGTCGTCACCGCCGGCATGCTCGCCGCTGTCAGCGGCGACGTTCTCACCACCATGGGCGACGCCTGTATCGCCCCCACGCACTACACGGACTGGCTCTCCTGACCCAGCCCGCCTGCCGGAGGAGGCCTCACCCATGGCGAACAATGAACCGACGGCGGGCGGCGCCGGGAGCCGGCCACGCTCGGAAGCGTGGAAGACGGCGCTCACCGTGCTGCAGTCGGCGAAACCATCGCTCGTTCCGGAGGGGGCAGAGGCGATGACGGTTCTCGTCGAATTCCCTCCCGGTGATCCTGGCACCCCTCCCCACCGGCACTCGGGACCCGCCTTCGGCTACATGCTGGAGGGGAGATGGTCTTCGAGCTGGAAGGCGAGCCCGAGCGGGTGATCAGGGCCGGGGAGACATTCTGGGAGCCAGGTGGCGATGTCATCCACTACCAGGACGGCAACAACCGGACGGACTCCTGGAGCCGATTCCTCGTCACCATGCTGTGTGCGCCCGGTCAGCCCATGCTCACTCTGGTCGACGACGAGGAGCTGGCCCGACGTCAACACCTGCGAGCTCCAAGGGCTTGAACGAGACCGCAGTGCTTTCCCCAGGGCCCGCCCTTGGCCTGTCAACGACTTGTGGAAGCCGGGATGAGCCGGGAGCGGAGCCGGGCCGCGTCCTGTCCGGGAGGCGGGCCGTAGGCGCTGCGGTACTCGCGGTTGAACCGCGTTGACGGTGGTACGCCACGGCGTCACCGATCTCGGGCGGCTTGCTCCTTGGGCGAGTGTGACAGTCGGTGGCGGTTCACAGCTCGCCGGGAGGTCCGTAGCGGTAGAAGAAGGGGCCCAGCTGTCCGGCCAGCGCACGGGTGAGTGCCGAACTGTCTTCGAGCAGGCGGGCGCCCGGATCAAGGTCACCGACGAAGACGGGGTCGTAGCCAACATCCCGGATCAGCTGTTCGGCTGTCTCCCGCGCGGCCGCTTCGGCGGCGAAAAGATTGCTCGGGCGAACGCGCTGCGCCTCGATCCGGTCGTACATCGCGGCGAAGTTCGTCAAGAACGACTTCGCGGTCGGACCGCCGACGATCGACTTCACCTGGTGGGACAGCGAGGGGAAGGAGTCGTCCCGCGGCCCGTAGAGGTTGCAGGCGTCGATGGTCACCTGTCCGGCCAGCCCGGACACCTGGGCCAGCGCATCGGCGACCTCCGGGCCCGGTACCGCGATCACCAGGACGTCGGCACCGGCCGCGTCGCCGCCGTCGCGGCCAAGACCCGTCACCTCGTGGCCGGCCTTCTCCCACAGACTGGCCAGGCCGCCTCCAACGCGTCCTCGTTCCACAACGGTGATCTTCATCCCAACTCCCCACGTAGGAACTCGGCCTCTTTTCAGAGACCGGATTGAGTCCCTGTGCGGGCGGGCGAAAGCGTTGCTCTCCTCGGAATCCGCCGACGATGCCCTGGAGCACTGGCTGCGCGCGCTCCTGGCCCATGCCCGCGTCAACCAGGGCATGGGCAGCGCCCTGATGATCGAGGAGCCCGACGCGCCAGGTCTCGACTGTCATCAGCTGATCCTGGACGCGGCAGCCAGTCTGCTCACCCGGGCTCAGCAGCGGGGAACGGCCCGCGCCGACCTGACTGCCGACGACCTGGTCCAACTCGTCGTCGGGATCGCACTGTCCACGGCTCGCCGCGAGGACGCGGAACAGCCCGAGCGGCTGCTGGCTCTGGTGCTCGATGCCACACACGGGAGACCGCATCGGAGCGAGTGATCCCCGCCTGCCTCTGCACGTGAGCTTCTGCCTGCGGGTGCACGTCAGCTCGTACGCCGACAGCCGCATGCGGCGGCGTGATATGCCTCACGATGGCATCGCTGAAGTACAACACGCCCGATGGCGAACGTCGTGAACGTGGCCTCCTCCTGACCGAGTGTGCGCAGCGCCGACCGCATCCTCGCGTACGGCACCGTCTGGCCGGCGGCCAGCTGGTACGAAGTCCGGTTCCGCGCGGCGTCGATGGCGAGCGCGATGCGGTGCAAGGGGCGAGTATGTCAAGGGCGCATTGGACACCGGGAGGATCACCGGCTCCACGCTGGAGGTCTCCTTCGACGACGGCGCGACGTGGACATCCGTCGAACTCGATGGCGTACGCGGCAAGTCCGCCGCCTGGGCCGGCTCGGTGCGGGTGCCGAACGACGCGCGGTACATCTCCGTAAGGGCCTCGGCCGCCGACGACAAGGGCGGCTCAGTCAAGCAGGAGATCATCCGCGCGGTCGGCGTGCGGAAGTAACCGACCGGGTGGGAGCCGCGCAGTCGGCGGCGCGGCTCCCACCTGCCGCGTGCGCGGTGCAAGGGCCGCACCCTGCACGTAGTGCTGCTCACCGCACGCCGCGGGCGGGCCGAGCGCCACGCGGCCGGGTCTCCGCGGACGCCCGGCCGAGGCGTGGTCAGGGGATCAGGCGCAGCGGGGTTTCGACGGTGTGGGTCAGCGAGGTGAGTTCGGTGAGGTAGCGGACCCGGTGGCACGGACCGGGCAGGCAGAGGTGGCAGTCGGCAGCCGTCGAACCGCCAGGTTGGAAAGTCTCGTTGTCGACGACTCCGGTGAAGGCTGTGGCCGATCTGTGCCAGTGGCACTCCTGGGCGCCGGGCGCGGCCGGTGCGGGATATCGTCCGGGAGCCGCCGACGAACGGCGGCAGCGAGGGTATCCGAGCTGCACCGGGAGGCCGTCGTCACCACCGAGGAGGAACGTGACGCCGAACTCGAAGAGGCGCTCAGCGGTCTCCGCTTCGTCAAGGACGACTGGGAGATCGCCGAACTCCGCAAGGCCGTGGACTCCACCGCGCGCGGATTCACCGACGGGTCGAGACCGAGGACGATCCCGGTCGGCGCACCGGAGGCGGCGGTCAGGTCATCGGCCGCCGTACGGACGTCCTGGCCGGGCTGACCGAGCACGAGCTCCGACTCGGCGAGGAAGCGGCGTCGGCCCATCCGAACGACCTCACTTTGCCCGAGGGGTGGCGCGGCATCAGCGTCCTGATCGAGGGCGCCCTGGTTGTCACCGAGGACGGTCACGAGAACCTGTCGGCAGACGAGGTCGAGGCGTGGATGGCCCGGTTCGCGGGCTGGCAGCATTGTCACCCGCACCAGGTTCGCTGTGTTCTTCTCCGCCGTGCTCGCCTTGATCCTCAACCTCACGCGATCCCGGACTGGCGGAGTTCGTCGACGCCGGCCGGTTCTGACCGCCTCACACCCTGCCCTCTCCAGCTCTGCGGAGGACCTCATGACCATCCATCAGGTACTCACCACCGACTATCACACCGGCGGTGAACCGTTCCGCATCGTTCCCGAACCGCCGGTCGCCATCGAAGGGGCCACCGTCGCCGAACGACGTATGCACGCCATCGGCAACCCCGACGTGGACAACCTGCGCAAGCTGCTGTGCTTCGAACCCCGCGGACACGCCGACATGTACGGCGGATTCATCACCCCGCCCGACGACGAGGGCGCTCACTTCGGCGTGCTGTTCTGGCACAAGGACGGCTTCTCAACAGCCTGCGGCCACGGCTCGATCGCGCTCGCCGTCTGGGCCGTGCAGACCGGCCGCGTCGCCCGCGACCCCTCCGACATCACCGCAGTCGTCATCGACGTGCCCTCAGGCCGGGTCACTCTGCGCGTGCACACCGCCGACGAACAGATCACCGGCGTCGACTTCGTCAACGTCCCCAGCTACCGGCTCGCCGAACGCGTCACCGTCGCCACGTCCTGCGGGGACGTCGTCGTCGATGTCGCCTACGGCGGCGCCATCTACGCGCATCTGGACGCAGCCAGCGTGGGACTGGCCGTCACCCCCGAGCACTACTCCGACCTCATCGCGATCGGACGCGAGGTCAAATGGGCGCTGAACGACAGCGAGCACGCCCGTCACCCCGTCGACGACCGCCTCAGCGGCATCTACGGCACCATCCTGTACGACGACCTCGGTATCGACGAGGACGGCAACCCGCACCAGCGCAACGTCACCGTTTTCGCCGACGGCCAGGTCGACCGTTCCCCATGCGGCTCCGGCACCTGCTCCCGCGTCGCCGTGCTCGCAGCGACCGGTCACCTCAAGCCAGGCCAGATCCTCGTCCACGACTCGATCGTCGACACCCGCTTCCACGCGCGGATCGTCGCGGAGTTGGCCGTCGACGGCTACCCCGCCGTCGTTGCGGAGGTCACGGGGAAGGCATACCGGACCGGCGAGCACCGCTTCGAGCTCAATCCCGCGGACGACCTCGGCACCGGCTTCGTCCTGCGCTAGCCGCCCCGCCGATCGGCTTCTGGGACGGGTACCCGGTCGGGGCCCGGGCCAAGAATCAGAGATTCGTCACCCCTTGCATGTACGGGCGCCCGGCTCATGGGGCGGTCGAGCAGGGGTGTCGGAACAGTGGGCGCCGAGTTCGACTAGTTCGGCAGGAGTGAGAGCGAGGTGTGCCGCGCCGAGGTTCTGCTCCAGGTGGGCCCTGGTGGAGGCGCCCGGGATCGGTACCACGTTCGGCGACTGGTGCAGCAGCCAGGCGAGGGCCAGTTGGGCAGGCGACGTGCCCCTGACTGCGGCGAATGATCCCAACGGTCCGCCAGAGCGAGTGAGTTCACCCCTGCCCAGCGGGAAGAACGGGATGAAGCCGATGCCCTCATGGGTGCAGTGGTCGAGGGTGTCGCGGTAGCGCTGCCGGGTGAGGCTGAAGATGTTCTGGACACTGGCGACGGGCACCAGTTCGCGGGCGCGGACGATATCGTCCACCTCGACCTCCGACAGGCCGATGTGCCGGATCTTTCCCTCGGCACGCAGCTGGCCGAGAACACCGAGCTGCTCCGCGAGCGGCACCTGCGGGTCGATGCGGTGCAGGTGATAGAGGTCGATGCGCTCCAGGCGCAGGCGGCGCAAGCTCATCTCGACGCACTGACGCAGGTACTCCGGCCGTCCCACTGCCTGCCACCGGCCGGGGCCCTGCCGGGTCAGGCCGCCCTTCGTGGAGATCACCAGCCCGTCCGGGTAGGGGTACAGCGCCTGGGCGATCAGATCCTCGCTGACATACGGCCCGTACGAGTCGGCGGTGTCTACGAGATCGACCCCCAGCTCCACCGCCCGGCGCAGCAGCCGAACCGCCCGGTCCCGGTCGGCGGGCTCACCCCACGCCCCCGGGCCCGTCAGTCCCATGGTGCCGAGGCCGAGCCGCCGCACCGGCAGATCCTCACCGAATCGGAATATGTCTGACAATTCGCACTCCTGATAGGCGAGTTGAAGCAGTCCGGCCGACTACACCACCCGTAGGTCCGCCGCTGCCACCGAGTTTCCGCGTCCGCGCGGTGGCTCGATCGCTCAAAGGTGGATCACGGCTTCGGAACGGCAGTCCCGAAGGTCTGGCGGCGGTTGCGAGGACGCCGAGCAAACCGAGGAAGCGGCGTCAGGCGGTCGGCGTCGTCGGCACAGTCAGCGTGGACAGCAACGCCAGGTCGGCCTGTTCGAGGCTGTCCAGCAAGGTGATCCGGTCGGCCTTGGCGATCGGCACAGTGGAGGGGACGGCCAGTACCGAGCAGCCGGCCGCGCGCGCGGAGGCGACCCCGGTCGGAGTGTCCTCGACGGCCACGCAGGCCGCAGGGTCCAACCCGAGTCGATCGGCGGCGGCCAGGTAGGGGGCGGGGTCGGGCTTGGTGCGCTCGGTGTCCTCGGCGGCGAGAGTGACGGTGAACCAGTGATCACCGAGGCTGCCGAGGACCAGGTCCACTACGCGGCGAGGGGAGGCCGAGACCAGCGCGGTAGGCACGGCGGCGTCGCTCAGTTCGGCGAGCAGCGCCAGTGCGCCGGGCCGGGGGACGACCTCGGCGGCGACCTTGCTGCTGAACGTGTCGCTGAGAATCTCGGCCAAGGCATTCGCAGTGAAGCCGGTCCGGGTGATGCGGCACAGGTGGGCAGCGGTGTGGTCGACAGCGCGGCCGAGCACCTCGGGCAGGTCCTCCTCGGTGAGGGTGTGGCCCAGACGGGCGGCGAGATCGGCCGTGGTCCGGAGCCAGAGAATCTCGGTGTCGACCAGCGTGCCGTCCATGTCGAACAGGACAGCGGCAGGAGGTACAGGCACGGCGGTCCTACCTTCTTTGGTCATGGCTTGATTGATCACTCGTAAGGTCGGTGGCTCCGGGGTTCCATTCCTGGAGAGCCTCGGTCAGTCACTCTTCCGGGGCCTCAGCCGGAGGGTGAGGATCTGGAACGGGCGCAGTGCCAGGTGCACTGTTCGGCCGTCCGCTTGTACCACGTCCGTGTTCCCGCGGGGGTCGAGTTCACGCTCCAGCAGATCGGTCTCGACCGCGGAGGTCAGAGGGAATCCGGCGGTCAGGACGGTTCGGGTGCGTCCCCCGCATGCCTCGTAGAGGCGTACGACGATGTCGCCGGAGCGATCGTCGGCGAGTTTGACCACTTCGATGACAACGGTCTCGTTGTCCGCGGTGACGAGCGGCTCGACCTCGGCCGAGCCGAGGAGGCTGCGCTCGGGCTGATTGAACGCGTAGCCCTCGCGGACGGCGTCGGCGATGTCGGCGCCGATGACGAACCCGTATCGAAGGCGGTGGTGGCCCTGGTCGGCATCCGGGTCGGGGAAGCGGGGAGCGCGGAGCAGGGAGAGCCGGACGGTGGTGGTGGTGCCGCCGTCTGCGCGGACGTCCCGGGTGACCTCGTGCCCGTAGGTCGAGTCGTTGACCACGGCCGCGCCCCACCCCCGTTCGCCGAGGTGCAGGAAGCGGTGGGCGCAGATCTCGAACTTGGCGGCGTCCCAGCTGGTGTTGGTGTGGGTGGGGCGCCGGACGTGTCCGAAGGGGATCTCCGCGCTGGAGTGGTCGGCCCGCACGTCGAGCGGGAAGGATGCCTTGAGGAGCTTCTCCTTCTCGTGCCAGTCGATCTCGGTGTCGATGTCCAGACGTCGGGAACCTTCGGACAGGGAGACCAGCTGTTCGATGCGGGAGTCACCGAAGGTCCGCACGATCAGGACACCGCCTTCCTGTGTCCCGACCGAGTCGGCGTCGAGGAGGTTGCGAACGGTGTTGCGGTAGAAGGCGTCGATGTCCCAGGCGTCGTACTCGTTGGGGAAGTCCTGGTGCAGTTGGAGGAGGTTGGCGGCGGCGCCGGGGGCCAGCGCTTCGCGTTCGGCCGCGATGTCGTACGCCGAGGTCACCAGGCCCTGGGCATCGATCCGGACGCGGACCAGGCCGTTGTCCAGCGTGAAACCGTCCCCGCAGGGGACCGGGGCGACAGGCCTGCCCGGCGGCCGGGTGCGGAGCGTGGCGCCGAGGGCGGGGACACCGTCGCGGGCGAACGGAGCGGCGTTGAAGACAACCGGCAGATCGCCTTCGCCGGCCAGTGCGCGCTGGGCGGCGTCCGTGATCGCGCACAGCTCGGCGGTGGCGGCGGCGTAGGTCTGCTCCGCCTCCCGGTGAACCCAGGCGATGGAGGAGCCGGGCAGGATGTCGTGGAACTGGTGCAGCAGGACCGTCTTCCACAGCCGGTCCAGGGCCTGGTAAGGGTACGCGAATCCGGCGCGCAAGGTGGCGGTCGCCGACCACAGCTCGGCCTCTCGCAGCAGGTGCTCGCTGCGCCGGTTGCCCTGCTTGGTCCTCAGCTGGCTGGTCAGTGTGCCGCGGTGGAACTCCAGGTACAGCTCCCCCTGCCACACCGGCGCGTCGGGGTATTCGGCGTGTGCCCGCTCGAAGAAGTCCGCGGGGCTCTCGATGACGACCCTGGCCGAGCCCTCCAGGTCGACGAGACGCTCGGTCCGGGCCAGCATCTCCCGGGTGGGGCCACCGCCGCCGTCTCCGTAGCCGAATGGGAGCAGCGAGCTGTTGGCTGCTTCCTTGTCCTGGAAGTTGCCGACGGCATGGGCGAGTTCGGCGCCGGTGATCTCGGCGTTGTAGGTGTCGACCGGCGGGAAGTGGCTGAAGATCCTGGTGCCGTCGATGCCCTCCCACCAGAAGGTGTGGTGCGGGAACTTGTTGGTGGTGTTCCAGGAGATCTTCTGAGTGAGGAACCACCGGATTCCCGCCAGTTTCATCAGCTGCGGCATGGCCGCGTTGTACCCGAAGGTGTCGGGCAGCCACATCTCCTCGGTCTCGACGCCGAACTCGTCGAGGTAGAAGCGCTTCCCATGGGTCAGCTGCCGGACGAGGGCCTCACCGCCGGTGATGTTGGTGTCGGGTTCCACCCACAGGCTGCCGACAGGCAGGAACTGCCCCTTCTCCGCCTTCTCCTGGACCCGGGCGTAGACCTCGGGGCGGTGCTCCTTGAGCCAGGCCAACTGCTGGGCCTGGGACATGGCGAAGAGGAAGCCCGGGTGTTCGTCCATGAGATGGGTGACGTTGGAGAGCGTCCTGGCGACCTTGCGGATGGTCTCGCGCAGCGGCCACAGCCAGGCGGTGTCGATGTGGGCATGTCCGACGGCGGACATGCGGTGGGCGCTCGCGGCCGCGGGGGCGGCGAACGCCGGGCGCAGCACCTCGCGGGCGGCGGTGGCGCTGCCGGCGATGTCCTGCAGGTCGACTTCGTCCAGGGCCCGCTCGATGGAGTGCAGGAGCTGCCAGCGGCGCGGGTCGGCCTCGGGCAGTTCGCGCATGAGCCCCCCGAGGACGTCCAGGTCCTGGGCGAGTTCCCACACCTGTGCGTCGAAGACCGCCAACTCCACTCGGAGCAGCTGGTACAAAGGCGCGCTCTCGGAGCCGGCGCCCGTCATCCAGGAGGGCTGGTCCCCGGTCCGCGACGGGATGTGGTCGTCGACCAGGTTGGGGTTGGCGGCGGCCTCGACGTAGTAGGTGAACTCCTCGCCGCCGACCGCCGGGTCGGCGACCGGAATATAGGCGTTGCGGGGGTTGAGGGCTTTCACCACGCTGCCGTCCGCCCGGTAGACCAGGCCCTCGGCGGAGAAGCCCGCGCCGGTGACGTTGAAGCCGAGGTCGATGACCGCCTCGACCCGCAGGCCGGCCCACTCCTGCGGAACCCTGCCGCTGATCCTGAACCAGCTCGTGGACCAGGGCGGCCCCCACCGGTGCCCGAGCGCCACGGGTTCGTACGGTGCGGCCAGGCCGTCGGCCACGGGGACCGGCTCGCCCGGCACGCTCCAGATCGCGATCTCGACCGGGACGGTACGGGCGTGGACCGCGGGCCGGATGCGCTGGTTCAGCACCCGGTCGAGCCGCTGCTCGGTGAGGCGTCGCTTGCTGTGCATGGAATCCTCTGTCGTCGGTGGAGGACGGTGATCTTCTTGCGGTCGGCCAGCCGACCGGAGCGGTGTGGGAACGGGGCGTCAGACCGTCCACCAGACCGTGGCGTTCGCGTCCAGCTCGAAGCTCGCGCCGTGGGAGCCGTTGGTGGGGCCGACCGGGGAGCTGGCGAGCAGCAGACGCCCGGGGGCGGGGATGCGTACCGCCTCATCGCTGGTGTTCATCGTGCAGACGAAGCCCTGGCGGCAGAAGACGAGTACGCCCGCAGGCGCTTCGGTCCATTCGACGGCGTCTCCGGCGCCGAGCCCAGGGTGCGCCCGCACCTGGTAGATGACGACTTCTCTCCACCAGTTCGCCGGGGATCCGGCCGTGCCGGCGATGTCATGGGCGCTGGGGCATTCTCGGTCCTTCTGGAGGTTCATGTCGGCGTGGCCGGTCGGTCCAACTGGCCGAGGCCTGTCGTCCGGTGTCACGGACGTCAGTCCTCGACGGGGCCCAGATCGGGAGTGCCCCGCAGTTCCACCGTGCGGGTGGTGGCGCCGTGCAGTTCGAGGACCGTGATCTCGTTCCGGCCGGCGTTCAGGATCGGTGCGGGGACGTAGAGAGTGGTCTGCGGTCCTCGGGACCAGTACCGGCCGAGTGCGAAGCCGTTGATCCAGACGTGGCCCTTGGTCCAGCCGTCCAGGGCGATCCAGCCGTCGGCCGGCTGCTCGATGTCCAGGTGCCCACGGTGGAACGTGGGGCCGACCGGGGGCGAGGCGGGCTCGAACGCGGTGAAGGAAAGCCGGCCCGGATCGTCGAGAGGCAGCGGCCGGCTGTACCAGCTCTCCGGCGCCAGTGTGTTGATGGAGACCTCGCCGAGCAGTCCCTTGCGGTCGTGCATGCCCTGCCCGTAATTGACCCTGCCCTGGTTCTCCACCAGCACGGCCAGTTGTGCACCGCGCCGGGGGGTGTGGAAGGCGAGGGCGTGCTCATGGTTCTCGCGTTCCAGGACGCCGACCGGCTGGCCGTCGACGAAGACCTGGGCACGGTCGTGCACCTCGGCGATGCGGAGGACGGTCGGCCCGGCCGCCGGGAGCGCCGTCTCGTACAGGACGAATCCGAAGGACTGGCCGAGCTGTTCCATGGCCTGCGGGCGGTCGGCGTGCACCGCGCTGCCGAGCCGCTCGCACTGGTCCAGGAGGCCGGCGCATGCGGTGAGTTCCACGGCGGCCGGGGCAAGCTTGGGTGCGGGTGCGGGTACCGGCTCCTCGGGGACGGATTCGTGCCGGGCGATGACCTCGCGGAAGGCGGCGTATTTGGGGGCGGGATCGCCGGCCTCGTCCAGCGGCGCGTCGTAATCGTACGACGTGACGGTGGGGCGGTACGTGCCCTTGTCGTTGGCGCCGTTGGTGAATCCGAAGTTGGTACCGCCGTGGAACATGTAGATGTTGACCGAGGCGCCGGCCGCGAGCAGCCGGTCGAGGTCCGCCGCGGCGTCGGCCGTGCTGCGGGTGACATGGGTGCCGCCCCAGCGGTCGAACCAGCCGATCCAGAACTCGCTGCACATCAGCGGCCCGGACGGCTGATGCGTGCGCAGTTCGGCGAGACCGGTGTCCACCCGGCTGCCGAGATTGACGGTGCGCAGGACGCCGTCGAGGCCGCCGCGCTCCAGGTCGGAGGGCTGGTCGCAGGTGAACAGCGGTACGTCGACTCCGTGCCGGTGCAGCAGCTCCGCCAGATCCTCCAGGTAGCCGGAGTCGTCGCCGTACGCGCCGTATTCGTTCTCCAGTTGCACAGCGAGGATCGGGCCGCCACGAGTGGAGAGGTAAGGAAGGACGGGCGGCAGCAGGGCAGCGAGGTAGTCGTCCACCGCCTTCAGGTAGCGCGGGTCGCGGCTGCGCAGTTCGATGTCCTCGTCGGCGAGCAACCAGGAGGGCAGGCCGCCGCCCTCCCACTCGGCGCAGATGTACGGGCCGGGGCGGAGCAGTACGTGCAGGTCTTCGGCGGCGGCCAGATCGAGGAACCGGGGAAGATCGAGACCTGCGTCCAGCCGGAACTCACCCGGATGGGGCGAGTGGAGATTCCATGGGACGTAGGTCTCGATCGTGTTCAGTCCCATCAGGCGCGCCTTGCGAAGCCGGTCGGCCCACTGTTCCGGATGGATCCGGAAGTAGTGCAGCCCGCCGGAGATGATTCGCAGCGGTCGGTCGTCGAGACGGAAGCCGTCTGCGGCAACCTCGAGTCGTGGCATGGCCGTGGTCTCCTCGATGATGGAACTGATGGAACTGATGGAACTAGTGGAACTGATGGAACTGAGGGAGGTGGGTCAGCTCAGCGGACGGCAGAGCAGTGCGTCGGGGACTCCGCCGTGGTTCCACTTCCAGGTGAAGGCGACGCCGGCGACGTACTCGTTGTCGGCGCACTGACCCTTGTAGTAGCCGGGAGCCCAGTCGCTTTCGACCGAGCCGCCGGTGGCCGGGCGGTTGTTGCCCTGGTCGAACCAGGCGTTGCGGCCGTTCAGCGGCAGCGGTGCGGCGGACGGCGCGCAGAGCAGACCGGCCATGGAGTTGCCGTTGACGCTGTAGCCGACGGCGAAGGTGTTGTCGGGGCACTGGAGTTTGTTGTAGCCCGAGGCCCATTCGCCGTGGGTGACGTAGCGCTCGTCATGGACGGCCACCCAGTCACCGGCTCCCTTGGCGGGCTGGTTCGCGTCGGTGCACAGGCCGCGCTTGTCGCTGCGGCCGAGGCCGGTCAGGCGCTGGCTGTCGGGGCAGTTGCCCTTGCGGTAGCCGGGGCTCCAGTCGCCCTGGGCGAGCATGCGGGAGGAGACGTTGTGGTCGCGGAAGTCGAGGTTGAGCATGTTCCAGTGGTTGACCTGTGCGACCGGACCGGAGAAGCCCGAGGCGTTGACCAGCTTGTTCCAGTCGGCGGACCGCCAGTCACCGGAGTCGCTGAGGCTCTGTCGTTTGCCGGCGGTGTCGTAGGAGATCAGGGCCCAGGTGTCCTGCGGCGCGCCGTTGGCTCCGGTCCATCCGACCAGCGGCCAGATGGCGAAGTCGGTGTCGTTCTCGACCAGGATGTCGGTGAAGTTGTCGAACCAGGTCTTCTCCTTGGTGTCGTCCGACCCCCGGCCGGCGGCACCGAACTCGCTGATCCAGACGGGGGCGGTGAAGTGCTGGCCGGACTGGGTGACGAACAGGGCCTCGTCGTGTACCAGTTGCTTCAGCTTGTCGAGCGGGAAGTCCTCGTACGGCCAGTCGTTGGTGTGCCCCGGTCCGCTGTCGGCACCCGTGTAGTTCGGCCCGGTGTAGCCGTAGAAGTGCGCGGCGTAGACCAGCTTCCCCGAGGTGATCAGGGTGTTGGAGAGTTCACGGACCGGCGTCAGCATCGGCCTGCCGTAGTTCAGCCCGTCCAGCGGGATGCCGTACCAGTTGATGCCCTCCATGACGACCAGCATGTCGGGGTCGGCTTGCAGGATGCGGGTGCCCGCCAGCTCGAAGGCCGCGTATGTGTCGTGGTCGTCACCCCAGCCCCAGTTGGGGTCGTCCCAGGTGTCGCGACGGATCTCGTTGCGCAGGTCGGCGCCGACGACACGCTTGTTCGCCTTGTAGCGGTTCACCAGGAAGAGCCAGTCGTCCTGCCACTGCTGGGCGGACTGTCCGCTGTTCCAGCGTTCGTTACCGTCCAGGCCGCAGCAGAAGCGGTAGGAGGTGGTGTGGTTGTTGAGGATGACCGCGAACCCCTCGGCGGTCAGGGCCGCCACCACCGCATCGAACACCTGCAGCGGGGTCTTGCCCTTCAGCTGCGGGTTGGCCGCGACCGCGGAGTCCGGTAGGACCGTGGTGTCGCGCATCATCGCGTTGGCGAACGGCAGCCGGATGCTGTTCAGCCCGAGTTCGTGGAAGTCGGCCATGATCTGCGTCAGCGGGGCGCGGTCCAGGCCCAGCGGGATGTTGTGCGACATCTGGTCCGCCTGGTGGTTCGCGGGGTCGTTGACGTCGCCGCTTCCCTCCCAGGTGCCCTGGGCACCGGCCCAGTTGCCGGCCTTCAGCTTGAAGCGGTTGCCGTTGGCATCGACGATGTACCGCCCGCGGGTACTCAGCGGCGCCGTCCAGGAGGCTGCCAACTGCGGTCCGGTCATTGGAGTGGTGGCGCTGGCGGCGCTGGGGGCCGCTGCGGCGGAGCCGGTGGTTCCCGCGAGAACGAGGGTGACCGCGGCTGCCGTGGCAGGCAGGATTCGGGAGAAGAATCTCCTGACGGCGGGAGCCGACCTGTCGGATCTCATGCTTGTCCCCTCCAAGGGTGGGGTGGGTGTGGGGGTTGGATCTTCAGGTGGTGCGGCCCGGACCGGTGGTCCGGAGTCAGGTGCGGCTCAGCCCTTGAGGCCGCTGGTGGCGATGCCTTCGACGATGTAGCGCTGGGCGACCAGGAACATGGCCACCAGTGGGGCGATGGTCACGACGGCTCCGGCGAACAGGCCGGGCAGGTTGATGGTCTGTGAGGTGAGGAACGTCGACAGGGCGATCTGGGCCGTCCACGCGGACGGGTCCTGGCCGATGACCAGCGGCCACAGGAAGGCGTTCCAGCTGTCGATGAAGGCGAGCGCGCCGAGCGAGGCGAGCATCGCTCCGGACGACGGCAACGCGATCCGGCGGTAGAGGCCGAGCCAGCCGAGCCCGTCCAGGCGTCCGGCCTCCTCGATCTCGCTGGGGAACTGGAGGTAGAAGTTACGGAAGAGCAGGACGGCGAAGGGGTTGAACAGCCCGGGTGCGATGATTCCCCACAGAGTGTTGACCCCGCCCATGGAGCCCACGACGACGAAGGTGGGGACGAACGTCACCGAGCCGGGGATCATCAGCGTGGCCATCACCAGGGCGAGCAGGACGCCGCGTCCGGGTACCGGGATGCGCGCGAGGGCGTATCCGGCGGCCGAGGCGAGGAGCGTCGACACCGGGGCGGTGATCGCGGCGATCAGCAACGAGTTGCCGAGGGCCTGGCCCATGTGCAGGGTGGGGTCGCTGAAGAGCGAGGTGAAGTTCTCCCAGTGCATCGTCGACGGCCACCAGGTCCAGTCCGGTGACGTCAGGCCCTGCGTGTCCATCAGCGCGTTGCGCAGCATCAGGTAGAAGGGCGCCAGGAACACCGCCGTCAGCAGGCCGGCCAGCAGGCCGCGCACGGATCGGCGTACTACCTGTGGCAGCTGTCGTGTTGTTGTCATGTTGCTCACTCCTCACCCTTGCCGAAGCCGGTGAGCCGGCCCTGGACCAGGGTCACACCGACGATGAGGGCGGTGAGTACGAAGGCTCCGGCCGATCCGAGGCCGTAGTTCTGGGAGCCCATCGCGGTGTCGTAGAGGTAGCCCAGGGGGGTTCGGATCGGGGCCGCGGCCGACCCGGACAGCCCGCTGTTGAACAGGTTGTAGAACTCGTCGAACGCCTGGAAGGCGGCGATGAACTGCAGCATCAGGACGGCCACCGAGGTGTTGCGCAGCATCGGCAGGGTGATCCTGCGCAACAGGCGCAGGCCGGTGGCGCCGTCGAGGGCGGCGGCCTCGTACATCTCCTTGGGGATGGCCTGGAGCCCGGCCAGGAAGAGCACCATGTAGAAGCCGACCTGGAGCCAGAGGCGGAGGGTGACGAGGACGACCCAGTACAGCGGTGGCGAGGTGGTCTGCAGCCATGGGACGGCATCCATGCCGAACCATCCGCCGATCGTGTTGGCGATGCCGCTCGGCAGCCCGTTGAACAGGCTCATCTTCCACAGCAGGGAGGCTGCGACGTAGGAGACGGCGGCCGGGATCAGGAAGGCAGTGCGCAGCACGGCCCGGCCGCGCCGGATCCGGTGCACCAGCAGCGCCAGTCCCAGCGAGGCGGCGAACGTCACCGGCACGATGAACACCGTGAACAGCAGGATCTGGCCGAGCGACTTGCGGAACACCGCATCGGAGAGCAGCGCCTGGTAGTTGTCCAGGCCGACCCAGTGCCCCAGGGCGATGCTGCCGCGGGCCTCACTGAGGCTGAGCAGGAAGCTCCAGCCGATGGCGACGTACTTGAAGAGGCCCAGGCCGATCAGCAGGGGCCCGGCGAGCAGTGCGAACGCTCCCCAGGCACGCCAGTCCGGGCGGGAACGGCGGACGGGGGCGGTGCCCCGCGGCTCGGACGCGGGGCACCCGACACGCTCGTGGTGAAGCGTGGGTGGAGGTGCGGACTTCATCATGCGCGCTGCTTGTCGATCTCGCCCTGGGCCTTCTTGGCCGCGTCGGCCAGGAGACTCTGCGCATCGCCCTTCCCGCTGACGATCTTCGCCGCAGCCGCGGTGAACAGGGAGCTCACAGCACTGTTCCAGGTGCTGGGGTTGTTCCTGCCGTACTTGGCGGCCAGCTCGACGGTCTCCTTGGCGGGCCCCTGGGTGAGCTTGTCGGCGGTGGCGGCGACGGACGTGCGCGGCGGGATGTGGAGGCCGTAGCTCTGCGACCAGTCCGTCTGGAGGTCGGTCTGCTGGATCCAGAGCCACTGGACGAACTTCTTGGCCGCGTCCACGTTCTTGCCCTTGGCGTTGACGCAGGTGCTCCAGCCGCCGACGCGCACCACGGGCTTGCCGCCGGGCTTGAAGGCGGGCCACGGCAGGACGCCGAAGTCGTCGCCGAGCGCGGTCTTGATGGCGGGCATCGACCAGAGGCCGCCCCACTGCATCGGGACGACGTTCTGGGTGAGGGCGGCGGGATCCCACCAGTCGGTGGTGAAACCGAGCAGCAGGGACCGGTCGTCGTGAAGGCGCTTGAGCCCGGCCACGGCCTCGGCGGCCTGGGGGGAGCCGAAGCCCGCCTTGCCGCCGTCGGTGACGAGGTCGCCGCCGTTGGAGAACACGGACAGGATGGCGCTGTCGCCCAGGCCGTCCTGGCCGACGAACAGACCCTTGGTCTTCTTGGAGCTCAGGGCCTTGGCCGCATCGGCGAGCGCGTCGAAGCTGTCGGGCGGGGTGATGCCGGCCTTGGACAGCACGCTCTTGCGGAAGTAGAGCATCATGACGTCGTCGAGCGTCTTGACGCCGTAGAGCTTGCCGTCGACGGTCACCATCTCGCGGGCGCCCGGGTTGAAGTCGGACTTGGCGCTGCCGTAGATGTCGTCCAGCTGGGCTATCTGGCCCTGCCGGGCGAAGCTCTCGTTGAAGTCGCCGATCTCGAAGACGTCCGGGGCGGCGTCGGTGAGCAGGGTCGCGTAGAGCTTGCTGCTGTAGTCGCCCGGGGTCCAGGTGACCTTGACCGCGATGTCCGGGTTGGCCTTGGTGTACGCGGTGGCATAGCGGGTGAGGGCCTGCTGGGTGCCGGCCTCGCCGTAGGCGTGGGACCAGACGTTCAGGGTGGTCTTCGCCCCGGTGGAGCCACCGCCGGCCGGGTCCGTACTGCAGCCGACCGCCGCTCCGGCGACGAACAGGATGGATCCGCCGAGGAATCCTCTGCGGCTAAGCTTGGAGCTCCGTGCGCTCACTTCGCATCCTTCAGGTTGAGAGGGTTGGGTGTACGTGTTGTTGTCCGGCGCAGCCGGTGTCCGGCATTCACAGTTGGCAGACGGTGATGGACATCGGTTGCGCCGGAAGCTTGGACCGGCGAACAGGATGGTGACGCTCGTTCAGGGGAAGAGGGCCTGGATGCCGACGACGGCGGCGCCGCGGGCCCACTCCTCCCAGGGGAGCGGACGCAGGGTCAGCGGGCATTTCGCCGCTGCTTTGAAACAGTGCGCTTCGTAGGCGTCCCTGATGTGCATTCCGAAAAGGTCGTAGGTGTCGAGCCCCTCGCCTGTGACGACGACACGCTCAGGACCTACGAGGTTCACAAGGGTGGCGATGCCGACGCCGATGGCGTGGCCCGCCCTCGCGAAGACGCCCTGTGCGGCGGGGTCTCCACCACGGGCGAGCTGAACGGCGCCGTCGAAGTCCAGGTCCGGGTCGTCGGTGGCGCAGCGGATGGCGGCGAGGACGGCGTCGCTGGAGGCGATGGCCTCGACGCAGCCGACCTGGCCGCAGTGGCACCGTGGCCCGGCCGGGTCGATGCTGATGTGCCCCATCTCTCCGGCGACGCCGTACGCGCCGGCGACCAGCTCACCGTTGATGACGATCCCGGAACCGATCCCCGCTCCGATGGTGACCAGCGCGAAGTACTCGGTACCGATGCCCTCGCCGAACCAGTGCTCGGCGGCGGTGATGGCCTTGACGTCGTTCTCCACGGTGACGGTCAGGCCGGTCGCCGCGGCGACGGTCTCGGCCAGCGGCACGTCGCGCCAACTGGGAAGCACAGAGTAGCGGACACGTCCGCAGGGACGGTCCACGTCGCCGGAGACCGCGATGCCCAGGTGCCGGGTGCGGGCCCGGTACTCGGGTTTCACGTCAAGAAGTTCGGAGACGAGGTCGGCCAGGAGCGCACACACGGCGGCCGGGTCGCGGTCGCCCAGCGGCCGGCTGGCGGTGGTGCGCATCCGGGCCCGCAGGTCGCAGACCGCGCCGTAGAGGGTGTCGGCACTGATCTTCACACCGACGACGAACTCCCGGTCGGGAGTGACGGCCAGCGGGTTCACGGGGCGTCCGGCCCCTGGAGCGGTGCGCTCCGGGGGAAGTTCGTGCAGGTAGCCGTCGTCGATGAGTGGTCGCGCGGCCTTGGTCACAGCGGTCGAGGACAGACCTGTCCGGCGGGCCAGCTCCACCCGACTGAGCGGGCTTTCGGCCAACAGCAGGGCAAGGATGGCGGTTTCGGCCGGTGCCGTCACCAGTGGTCGCGAGTGGTTTGGAAACACGGCGGCAACCTACGATAAATAAATAACTTCGTCCAGTATTGATTTTCTCGTTCGAGCGGCCCTACGCTCTGGCCCAACTCCGGCCACTTCAAACGTCATTCGGCGTTCCCGTTTGCCCGGGTCCTCACCGACGCTCGACACCCCTCGGGACCTCCTGTGCCTCCCACGCCCTCATCCGTTTCCTTCGACCCCACACGCGGGCTGGTGGTCCTGCGGACCCCGAACAGCGTCTACGCCGTGCGCATCGGCGCGGACGGCAGCCCCCGGCATCTGCACTGGGGGGAAACGCTCGACACCGACGCCCTCTGTGGACTGCCCGCAGCCGCCTCACCTGCCGCGAGCAGCTTCGAGACAGACCCCACCCCGGACGAATTGGCCCCGCAGACCGGTGCTCGGTTCGGGCCGGCCGGCCTCCAGGTGCGGTTCGCCGACGGCACCCGGGGTGCCCAGTGGTCCTTTACCGGCCACACGATCCGGGACGGAGAACTCCGTCTGCAACTGACCGACCGCCGCTACCCGTTGGCCGCCGAACTGGGCTACCGCGTCCGCCCCGGCAGTGACGTCATCGAGCGCTGGGTGGAACTCGCCCACACCGGAGCCGACGACTCGGGTCCCATCACCGTCGACCGGCTGGACTCGGCCTCCTGGACGCTGCCGGCACTGCCCGACTACCGGCTCAGCCACCTCGTGGGCGGCTGGAACAGCGAGTTCCAGCTACAGCGCGACCGGCTTCCGGTCGCCGAGACCGTGCTCACCAGCCGCCGCGGCGTCACCAGCCACCACGCCAACCCCTGGCTCGCCCTCGATGACGGCACCGCCGACGAGGAACGCGGCGAGGTCTGGAGCACCGCCCTGGCCTGGAGCGGAAGCTGGCGCATCACCGTGCACCGCGACCCGGTCGGCCGGACCACCTGGACCGGCGGCTTCGGCCACGAAGGACTCAGCTGGACGATCCGGCCCGGCCAGAGCCTGCACACACCCGTCTTCGCCGGCCTCTACACCCCCGACGGTTTCGGCGCCGCCAGCCGCGCCTGGCACACCCACATCCGCACAAGCGTCCTGCCCGCCCCCGACCAGGACCGGCCCGTCGTCTACAACTCGTGGGAAGCCACCGGCTTCGACGTCGGCCAGCCCGGCCAGCTGCACCTGGCCCGGCTGGCCGCGCGTCTGGGCGCCGAACTCTTCGTCCTCGACGACGGATGGTTCGGCAGCCGTACCAGCGACCGGGCGGGCCTCGGCGACTGGACACCCCGGCCCGAGGCATTCCCCGACGGGCTCCGCCCACTGGCCGACGAAGTGCACCGCCTGGGCATGGCGTTCGGGCTGTGGGTGGAGCCGGAAATGGTCAACCGCGACAGCGACCTCTACCGTGCCCATCCCGACTGGGTCATCCATGCGGCGACTCGGGACGCGACCGAACTACGCAACCAGCTCATGCTGAACTTCGCCCGTCCTGACGTCGAGGCCTGGGCCCATCGGACCCTGGACCAGTTGGTGCGCGACCACGACGTCGACTGGTTCAAGTGGGATGCCAACCGGGTCGTCACCGAAGCCGGATGGGCCGGCCATCCGGACCCCGACCGGCTGTGGATCGACCACACCCGCGCCGTATACCGGATCATGGACCGCCTCCGCGCCGACCACCCCGGCCTTCGCATCGAGGCCTGCGCGGGCGGCGGCGGACGGGCCGACCTCGGCGTCCTCGCCCGCACCGACCAGGCCTGGACTTCCGACAACACCGATCCCGTCGACCGGATCAGCATCCAGCACGGCTTCAGCCAGCTCTTCCCCGCTCAGGCCATGGCGGCCTGGGTGACCGACAACCCCAACGTCACCACCGGCCGCACCACCCCTCTCCGGTTCCGTTTCCATGTCGCCATGGCCGGAGCGCTAGGCCTCGGCGGGGATCTCACCGCCTGGTCCGAGGAGGAGCTCGACGAGGCCACCGCGCTCGTCAGCCGCTACAAGCAGATCCGCCCCCTGGTCCAGCACGGCCGCCAGTACCGCCTCCACGGCCCCGACGGAGTGACAGCCGTGCATTATGTGGCCCAGGACGACACCGAACACGCCGTCCTCGCCTGGCGCCCCGCAACCCGCTTCGGCCACCAGGCCCCCGGGCTCGCCCTGCCGGCCCTGGACGCCACGGCCCACTACCTCGACATCGACGAGGGCATCACCCACAGCGGCGCCGTCCTGACCCGCCGGGGCATCGACCTGCGGCTACCCGCCGGCGACTACGCCAGCCGCCTGATCCGGCTGCGCCGCACCGTCTGACCCCCGCTCCCCTTCTCTGCCCGACCCACGAAGGAACCGAGAACATGCCCACACCCCGCGTCCTGGTCGTCGGAATCGACGGCGTCCGCCTCGATCTGCTGCCGATGCTGGAAACGCCCAACCTCGACGAACTCGCGAACGCCGGCTTCCTCGCGCCCGTCCACATCGATGACGACACACCGACCATGTCGGGCCCCTGCTGGACCACGATCGTCACCGGTGTCGGCGTGGCCAAGCACGGAGTCTGGGGCAACAACTTCACCGGGAACCGGCTTGGGGTGTTCCCCGACTTCACCACGCGGCTGGCCGCCGAGCAGGGACTTCGGACCTTCGCGGCCGGCGGTTGGGAACCCCTGTTCCTGGCCCGGCAGGGCGGCCCCGTCTTCGCGGCCCCGAGCAGGCTCGCCTACATCGCCCCGCGCGAGGACACCCCGCAGGGCTGGGAGGAATGCGACCAGAGCGTGACCGACGAAGCCGCAAGAGTTCTCAGCTCCGGCGAAGACCTCGACGCCTCCTTCGTCTACCTCGGCGCTGTCGACGAGACCGCCCACTTCCTCGCCTGCGGAGCCGAGTACCGAAGCGCGATCGAGACCGCCGACCGGCAACTCGGACAGCTTCTCACCGCCGTACGTGAACGTCCCGACGCCCGGTCCGAGGAGTGGACCATCATCGTGGTGACCGACCACGGCCACCGCGACGAAGGCGGCCACGGCGGTCGCAGCACTTTGGAGCGCACCGCCTGGATCGCTGCGAACGGCCCCGGCATCGCCTCCGCCACCCCACCGGACAGCCTCCGCCACGCCGATGTCGCCGCCCACGTCTACGCCGCCCTGGGTATCACGCCCGACCTGCACTGGACGCTCGACGGACGGCCCTTCCACTCCCTCACGCCGCAGACCGCCTGACGCCGGCAGGAAACCGCTGGCCGGCGGAAACCGCCGGCCGGCGCCCCCAAGGCGCGGCAGCCAACCACAAGGACGCCCCACTCGCGTCCCGCAGAGAGGCCCCCTCCGTGGATACCACGTCCCTCGACTCCATCGACTTGGCCGCCTTCGACCCCGGCCAGTGGGAAGACGGCGCGAACACCCTCGATGTGGGCAACACACGAATCAGCCTGCGTACCCTCGCCGACAGCGCCACCCTGGCCCTGTCGCACGACGACGCTGCCGGAACCGAGGCTCTTGTCACGGCAACGGCGGACGGCACCGTGACTCTGCGCCTGGACGTCCCACTGGGCGACGCCGTGGGCTTCTGGCACCCCGACGCCGGCTGGGAGCGCACCCTGCCCGCCGACTGGTCGGCATGGCGCGGCCTGTCACTCGTACGATCCGCACCCGTCGGCTGCCTCTATGACACCGCCGGTCGCAGTCTGCTCGCTCTCGCCACCAACCGCACCGTCCAGGAGACCTGGATCCGCTTCGGTGTTTCCGAGGAGCGCAAGCGCTTCGGCGTGTGGCTGCGCCTCTCCCTCGCCGCCGGGCAGACCTGCCGAGTCCGCATCTCCGCGCCGGGCACCGCCATGGCTGCCGCCCTCCGTCGGCTCCGCCAGTGGCTCGCCGGCCTGCCCGACGGAGAGCCGCTGCCCGTTCCGGACTTCGCCCGGACGCCCGTCTACTCGACCTGGTACGCCTTCACCCAGGACGTGACCGCGGCCGAGGTCGAGGAGGAGGCCGCCCTCGCCGCCGCCCTCGGCTGCGGCCAGCTGTTCCTGGACGACGGGTGGCAACTGCACGGCAACGGCCGCGGCTACGCGGGCTGCGGCGACTGGCAACCGGACCCCGTCAAGTTCCCCGACTTCCGCGCCCACATCAGTACCGTTCGCCGTACCGGACTGCACTACACCGCCTGGATCGCCCCGCTCCTCCTGGGAGAACACTCCTCCGCCTACCCAGCCTGGGCAGCGTACGCGCCACACCACGTCCCGCACCTCGACTGCCACATCCTCGACCCCCGCCACACCGACGTGCGCGCACACATCGCAGACACCTGCCGCACCCTGGTCGACACGTACCGACTCGACGGCCTGAAGATCGACTTCCTCGACGAGGCCATGGCCTACGCCGCAGTCCCCGCACCCGACCAGCCTGCCCCCGGTTACATTCCGGACATCGGAGAGGCGATGGCCGCGCTGCTCGCCGATATCCGCGACGCCCTGCGGGCCCTGCGCGGCGACCAGTTCGTCATCGAGCTGCGCCAGCCCTACACCGGGCCGGCCATGAACGCACTCGGCAACGCACTGCGCGCCACCGACTGCCCGGCCGATCCCGTCGCCAACCGCATCCGGACGCTGGACATCGCGCTGCTCGCACCCGGCGGAGCAGTCCACTCCGACATGTTGATGTGGGATCCGCAGGCAACACCGGAAAACCTGGCCCGCCACTTCCACGGGGCCCTGCACTCCGTGCCGCAGATCTCCGTTCGCCTCACCCGGCTCTCCCCGAACCACCGCGAGACCCTCGCGTTCTGGCTCGCCACCTGGCGTCGCCTGGCTCCCGTCCTCACCTCCGGCCACTACGAACCCGGCCGCCCGGACGAACTCTTCCCCCAGGTCACCGCCACCCACGCAAACCAACGGGTCATCACCAACTACACCGACAGGGTCGTGCCCCTCACCACCGAGGCCTGGCGCTCCCACTCCCTCATCAACGCCTCCACCGCTTCACGAATGGTCCTCGACGTTTCCGGACCACCCCGCCAGGTCTGCGCACAGATCTATGACGCCCAAGGACGATTGCAGCAGGCCACGGCTCTCTCCCTCACACCAGGCATCCACACGATCGAGGTTCCACCCTCCGGACTTTGCGTCCTTGACCTGGCCTCCAGCCTCCCCGCACAAGGAGAGGAACACATACATTGGGCGGCGTCTCCTGCCTGATGACCCCAGCAGATACCCTGGGGTGTGCCGCGCGCGGATGTGTCAATTTAACGGCTGATCTTGGTTGTTGAGTGGTCAGTTGCTGCTCGGAGTCAGGCGGCCCTCGAAGGCGATCTGGAACGCGTTGAGTGGGGCCTTCCAGCGCATGGTCCAGCGGGCCTGGCCCTTGCCGGTGGGGTCCAGGGACATGATGGCCATGTGGACGCACTTCAAGGCGGCGGTCTCGTTCGGGAAGTGTCCGCGGGCCTTGACCGCCCGGCGGATCCTGGCGTTCACAGACTCGATCTCGTTCGTGGTACAGACGATGCGGCGGATCTCGGTGTCGAAGCGGAGGAACGGGGTGAACTCCTCCCAGGCGTTCTCCCGGAGCCGGACGACCGCCGGACACTTCTTGCCCCAGGCATCGGCGAAGTCGGCGAACCGCTCCAGGGCGGCTACCTCGGTCGCCGCCGTGCAGACGGGCTTGAGGACACGCGCGATCTTGTCCCGGTCCTGGCGGGCGGCACAGCGGAAGAAGTTCCGCAGCAGGTGGACCACGCAGGTCGCCCGGCATCCACACCCGTCTGCGGCACCGTGGCCTGCTACCCGCCGAGCACCTCGTCGACAGCGGCTACACCTCGCTGGTCCACCTGGAACAGGCCGCCCGGCAGTACCAGGTCACCCTCACCGGACCACTGCCGGGAAACCCCACCCGACAGCACCGCCAGGGCGAGGGCTTCGGCCGGGACGATTTCCACATCGATTACGACCGCGAGCAGGTGACCTGTCCCCAGGGCCAGGTCAGCCGGGGCTGGCACGGCCCCTACCCGACTTCCTCGCCCACCGCGGCCCCGCTGATCGTGGCACGGTTCACCAAGAGCCAATGCCAGCCCTGCCCGGTCCGCACCCAGTGCACCACCTCCCACCAGAGCGCCCGCAACGTCGGCTTTCCCCCACGAGAACTCCGCGTCCGAACCGAGCAACAGACGCCCGAGTGGAAGAGCCGCTACGCGGTGCGCTCCGGAGTGGATTGGCACGGTCAACGAGTTCGCCCACGGACACGGCATGCGCCGCTGCCGCTACCGAGGACAGCCGAAAGCACACCTGCAACACGTACTCACGGCCATCGCCGTGAACATCGAACGACTCAGCGGCCGGTCAGCGGCCGAGGAAACCTCTCCATCGAGACCACCGACCGCCTTCCAGACCTTCCTAGACCAGCAGGGAATCCCCCGGTCAAAGTCCTGGCGCACTCTCGGCACCTGACCTCAACCATCCAAGATCCCCGACAGAGTCAAGCTTAGCCTTGATCCACCGATGAACAGCCGGTCCAGGGCTTGGACATGAAGGCGCGGATACCCTCTGAGCTGGGACGATGGGACTTCCTACGGTTCCATATCCACAGAGCAAGAGAGCACCCGCGAGATGCAATCTTCCCATGCCGCTTCGGCGGTGTCGGCCGCGTTCGACGATCAGAATCTCATCGCGGATGCCGGGCTGGTCCCGGTGATGCGGCTGGCCGAACGGTGCGGGCTTTCGCGCCTGGTGTCGGAGAAGGTGATGCTGACCGGGGCGGCAAACGGTGCGGGTGCAGCAGCCGACGCCAAGGTCACCAGCATCGTGGCAGGCATGGCCGCAGGAGCCGACGGGGCCTTCCCCGTGATCGTGGACACCGGTTGTCATGCGGCGGTGGCCAGCGTAGTTGATCGTTGTTCGTAGGTGATCGGGCTGATCTGGCCGAG